>CACYTU010000021.1 GCA_902777355.1 uncultured Lachnospiraceae bacterium
ATAGAGCTCGATGTCCGAGAGTTCAGGAACACGGGAAAGTATATCCTTGACAAAAGCCCCGAACTCCTGGGGCATCATGATCCCCGCCGAATCGCAGAGCGTGACCTTGTAGGCTCCGGCCTTCACGGCGGCAGTGATCGCCTCACAGAGGAAGGCCTTCTCTGCCCGCGTCGCGTCAAGCGCGGAAAACTCCACATGTTCACAGAAATAGCGGCACTCCTTTACTTTCTCCGTAATAAAAGAAAGCATAGCTTTGTCCTTCTTATGACAGATGTATTCCATCTGTACCGGCGAAACCGGGACCAGCAGGTTCAGCTTGGGCTTTTTCGCGATCCGGATGCTGTCCCATGTCTTCTCGATATCTCCGTCGGCGATGTTGACACAGGCGGAGATCCGGCTGTTCACCATGGAAGCGATCGTACTGTTGCTGAGTTCCTCTGCCTTGCTCCCCCCGATGGGTGCCAGCTCGATCGTATCCACCTTCAGTCTGTCCAGACTCCTGGCGATCTCCAGCTTCTCCTTAAAGGTCAGCTCTCTCCCGCAGATCACCGCGCCTTCCCGAAGGGTAACATCTATCAGTTTCATCGTTCTCATGTAATTCTCCTTTCTTCCCATCCTGTCGATGCCCTGCCGGCCGGATATACTCACTTCATCAGCCGGGGGAAAAATCTCCGGAAAAACAGAAAAATCCCGGAGGCTCTTTAAGGAACCTCCGGGACGTCAAGAATCAATCACCTGGCGCGGTACCACCCGGATTGCCGCCTGCGCGGCCGCTCAGCTGTACTCCAACAAGTACATAGCCATTTTACGTTGGCTGGACGGATCCCCTTACACACCAAAAGGCTTCAGGAAACCTGCTCAGGCAGGAGACTGCGCAATCTGTTCCACACCGGCTCACACCAACCGCCGGCTCTCTGCAGTGTACCCCAGAAAGGCATAGTGCCGTCATCGCATTTTTTGATATCGCTCGAGTGTTTATTTTACTGGAATACCATTTCTTTGTCAATCGTTTTTATCTGTGACCTGGCGCTGTTTTTTTTCGCTTTTTTATCCCGGTTACTGATCATATCTGTGGCTTGGCGCTGTTTTTTTATCGCTTTTTTATCCCGGTTACTGATCATATCTGTGACTAGGCGCTGTTTTTTATCGATTTTTATCCCGGTTACTGATCACGCCCTGTCGAGGGTATGATGAATTTGATTGGTTTAGTAGTTGGATATGTTTTATTTCATGTTTCTCAAGCTTTAGCCCCCAACAGAGGCATCTCATTTTCATCCAGGATGATATTGTCGGCTACGATATTATACCTGCCGGTGCTGAGGAAATATCTCACGCACACATCGAACTTATTGTTCATGGTCATGGCATAGCCGGCATTGGGATAACGGCGCCCCAGATGCTGCATGGATCTGACAAGCCCGGCCCTAATCTCGTCATCGCTCCGCCCCCAGGTATTCATCAGCGCTCTGGCCACTGCCAACGTCATCATCGTATCATCTGTCGGATGGGACCACTTGGAAAGAAGAGGGAAATCCACCCGTTTCGTGTTATTGAACTCATAGACAGAACCGACCATATCTCCAAAAATTGCTCCAAGCATTATCTTTACCTCCTGATTTTCTGATTTTCTGATTTCAACTTTAATGCTCTTGTCTGTTTCTGAGATAAAGATATCAAAGCTCGTGTCTCAAATGGTCAAACAGCATTTGACCTGCAAAAAAAGAGGTAGAAAAGAGACAGAAAGAGAACCGTCCCTTGTCTCCTGAATCCTTTGTGGAGAAGACAGCGAACCGGATGCAGCAGCCCAACTTAACACGTCGAATACAAAAAGGAAACGATATGGATATGTTTTGGATATTTTCTGATTGAAATTTATCGCATTTGGATATAAAATAGAAATACATCACAACAGAAACGAATCCAGACGGATCCGCAGGGCGGCAATGCTGTGGAACGGTGAAAGGGAAGAAGATAAAAAAGGATAACAAAGGATAAAAAAGATACCGGCAGGAAGGGAACCATGGACAAGCAGAAATCATTGAATCAGGCATCGCTGATCGAAGCAATGCGCGAAAGGAAAAAAGAATACGGATACAGCTACGGGGAGATCGCAAAACAATCCGGCCTTCCGCTGGGAACTGTGCAGAAGGTCCTGGGGGGATTTACAAAAAGTCCCCGCCGGGAAACTCTGACTGCACTGGCGGGATTCCTGCTTCCGGATCATGATCTGTTCATAGAGCATGTGCATCGGTCAGGAACAGTTTCCAATCCCGAAAAACCATCACCGGAAAACCGGCAGCAGGATCACTACATTCCCCCTGTGGAGGAGCCTCTGTATCTGCGCGATGGTGCACCGGCTTATGTAACCGGTCTTCCGAAGGGAAAGAAACAGGGGGAATACACGATTGAGGACCGCAATGCCCTGCCGGAGGATCATCCCTCCGAACTGATCGACGGGGTAATCTACAATATGGCCTCTCCCGCCCTGAGGCACCAGTCGATCTCGGGTGCGATCTATCACCAGCTCTGGAACTATGTAGATGCACATGGGGGAAACTGTTTGCCTTTCATTGCCCCGACGGATGTTCGTCTGGACAGGGATGAACGCACGATGGTCGTTCCGGATGTCTTTGTACTCTGCCAGTCGGACGATGACAGAATTGATAACGATAAGTATATCAACGGGGCCCCGGATCTGATCATCGAGGTACTGTCACCATCCACCCGCAGGAAAGATATGTTTACCAAACTGCATAAATATGAAGCGGCAGGCGTGCGGGAATACTGGATCGTGGATCCCAAAAAGGAGAAGGTTATCGTTTATCTCTTCGGGGAAGAATCTGATGTCTCTCTATATGGATTTGACAGCGAGGTACCGGTAGGTATTTATCAGGGGGAATGCAGAATTGATTTCAGGCGTATCGTCGGGGATTTAAAGAGGCTTCATTTGTAAAAGGCATGCAGCACGCCATGCGGAATCTGAAGAGGCTGCATTTGTGAAGGATTTTCCAACACGCCGTGCGGGTTTTGAAGAGGCTGCACTTGTAAAAGTATCATTACAAAGCGCTGCGAAGCGGCTTTTCGTTAACTATTTCGAAAAGGGATTTTTGAAAGGAGAAGGGAATGACATCTGAAGAACTGTTCAGCACACTCAAATCGCGTTTCATCGAAGTGCTGAAGGCAAACGGAATAGAGAAGGAACCGGTGGAGGTCATCTGCCGCTCACTGTCTCCCGAGGAAGCGATCGGAACTCCCGGGCGGCAGGATTTTCCTATTCTAACAGGGAAGGATGTAATGATTCAGGCAGAGTTCCGTGGCTGCCGGGGTCAGGCTTTCACAGACGCGCCGGCATCCTTTTCCGGTACGCTTTCCGAAATCCTGGATATGGACATTGTACACGATGCCCATGCCAGGGGTCTCTTCGTCGCGGTGATTAACGCGGTAATGGAATCACTGGGACTGTGCAGGGGAACCGTGCACTGCAGAACAGAAGGCCCGGAACTCTGTTCACAGAAGATGAAAGCATGGCTTGCTGAACACCGTCCCGATGCTGAAAAAATCACTCTGGTGGGCTACCAGCCTGCCATTCTGGAAATGCTGAGCACAAGCGGTTATCAGGTTCGTGTGCTGGACCTCAATCCCCAAAATATCGGACAGGTCCGCCACGGAGTTACTGTGGAGGACGGCGCTGCAGCCATGCAGAGCGCAATTGACAGCGCGGATCTCATCCTCTGTACCGGAAGCACCTTGTGCAACGGAACCATTGTCGATTACATGCTGCCTGACAAGGATGTACTCTTTTTTGGAACAAGCGCGGCGGGCGCCTCCAAGCTGCTGGGTCTGAACAGGGTCTGCTTCGCTCATGAGCTCCAGTGAGATACTACAGGACAGAGACAAAAGAGACGGGAAAGAGGCATAGGACGGTTCTTAGTCTCTTGAATCCCTTTAGGAATGTGACGAAGAGCAGGCCACTTCCTCTCCATTCCTCTCGGTCTCAGAGGTGCAATCGAATGATGACGATCGATGATATAAAAAAAAGGAAAAAAGAACTTGGACTGACAGACCGTCAGCTTGCAGAAAAATCAGGCGTTTCTCTGGCAACAGTAACCAATGTACTCAGCAAGGCCACGGAAAATCCACGAATCAGCACCCTGCTGGCTCTGGAGAAGGCTTTAGCAGATGACTGCCGACAGCCTGAGGGTGAAACCAGCCTTTTCCCTCCCACAGGCCAATATTGCACGAATTTAGAAGGTGAAAACAGCCGGGCACAGGAGCCTTCCGGAGGTTATCTTTATGGAAGCAATGCACAAAAGCACTCCGGCAGCCTGCAGGAGTCAGATACATTTGTTAAATCTTCTGAAGCGTCCGCAAAAAGAAGTGTGCGCCCTCGCGATAACGCCCCGTTACACGGAAATGTGATCTATGGGCAGAATGAAATCACAGAGGTGGAGAAAAGCCCCGAACACAACAATTTAAAAGAGGAATTCCATACATTTGAAGAATATCTTGCTCTCCCTGATGAACGCCGGGTAGAACTGATAGATGGACATTTCTATGACATGGCATCTCCCAACGGTATCCATCAACAGATTACATTTATGCTGTGGAGGGCTTTCTTCGAATGTATTGAAACACACAAAATGCCCTGTAAGGTACAGGGTGCGCCGTTTGATGTCCGGCTCGACGACTATACAGTTGTACAGCCGGATGTAATGGTCTTCTGCGGGGATCCATCACAGGCTTTTGCTGTCCGGGCAACGACCCCTCCCGATCTGGTTATAGAGATTCTTTCCAAATCAACTGCCTTTAAGGACCGCCATCTAAAGCTTTTTAAATACAGAAATGCAGGTGTACGTGAAGTATGGCTTGTGTCTCCTGATGACAGAACGGTAGAAATCTATCTGTTTACAGAATCGGAAAAAGAACCGATCACATACTCTTTTGATGACAAAATACCTGTCCACATTTCAGAGGATAAGTGCGTCATTGACTTTGCTGAGATCAATAAACGGCTGCCCCCTCTTTAAACTTCGGAATAATTCCGCTTGGGCTTGCGGGCAGGTCCTGGTTTTTTCTTTTCCAGAAGTTCCATGCCTACATCCTGGATGTCTCCGTCTACAGCAGCGGCCAGCCATTTGGCCATGCTGGGCACGCCTCTTCTGTGCAGATAGAATTCGGGCTGGCGCACCATGGTATGGATGGTGCCGCCCCGGTAGAGGACCGGGCGCCTCCAGTTGTAGAGGTAAATCCCGAATGAGGGCGTCAGTTTATGTAAAGCCTGGACCATTTGACGGAGCTGGCGCGCAAAAATGCGCTGCATCCGCCTGTCGGTCTCATAGTTTTTGTTCTTCACATCATTGTAAAAAGCGCTCAACAGATAGTCCCGCACTGAGCAGGCAAAGAGATATTTGTACTGCTCTCCTCTGCGCCGGTACAGGGCCCGGTACCAGTCAAACGTCAGATTTCTCCCTTTGATATCCGCGAGAGTCTCCGGCCTGACATTCCATACATCCCGGGCGGTCTTTTTCCAGTCTTTGTTCAAAAGCAGGGCGCTGTCAGAAAACAGGGTCACATCGTGACATGCCGGATAAAATTCCTGGTGGATCTGTTCCGCCAGAGCGGGTACGGCAAAAGCACCGGCACTTTCTCCGGCGATCAAAAGTTTGTCCGCCTGCGGAAAAAGAGTCTTGCCGATACGCATGGAGAGCATGAAGTTTTCATAGCCGTGAAAATACAGGCACTTCTCCTCTCCCTCTTTGTTCGTGTAACGGTAATTATTGCGGCCAAGATGCATATCACCGGTCGCGTAGGTGATCACGATGAAGTTCCAATCCCGGAAAGGATTCCGCCGGGCGTTGTTGTCCGTAATACCGACACCAATATTAAAGACCTGCGTAAATGGGCGCAGATTGTTCCAGTAATAATTGGGCTGCCAGGCCAGGACACGGCCGCCGGTCACGGGGCGGTCCGCCGTATAGGGGTTCCAGGCAATGCCTCCGCCGGATAAAAATACACACAGGTGATCGGTCGTCCCCTTGCGGATATAGATGTGATATTCCGATCCGTCCGCAGTCTTGCCGCCCGCCACCGGAACGCGGTACCACTGGTGCGTCTCAGGCTCTTCCTGTCCCTGAGAAAGCCCCTGTCCCGGGATGACCTGCAGCTCCGGCACCTCCAGCGGCGTTTTTTCGATCAGATTTCCAATCGCCTGCTCTGCCCTGTCCCCGACTCTCTCCTGAAGAGCCTCGATGGGGTGCTCTCCCAGCTTCTCCTGCAGAGCCTCGATTGGATGCTCCCCCAGCTTTTCCTGAAGTGTCTCAATGGGATGCTCTCCCAGCTTTTCCTGCAATACCTCGATGGGATGCTCTATCAGTTTTTCCTGCAGAGCCTCAATGGGGCGCTCCGCAGACTTTTCCTGCAGACCTTCGACAGGCTTGTCCCCAATCATTTCCTGCATATTTTCTAATGCCTTGCCCTCAAGGCCCTGATTTTTTTCCTGTCCCATATCATGTAATCCTCTTGGCAGTTTCCAAATACTTAGATGTTTCTCCGACCGTTTATCTTCCACGGGAGACAGGGGAAGGGGACGGTTCTCTGTCTCTTGTCTTTTTGGAAAGGAGACGGAGAACCGTCCCCTTCCTACTATGTCTCTTTGGAAAGGAGACGGAGAACCGTCCCCTTCTCTTTTACAAGTGGAGATATTTTTCCGCCGCCTCGCGCAGCATCCTGCCGCGGAAAATAATAAGGCTGTTGACCAGAATGAGCATGAAAGCTATGCAGATGACCGCAGGCGCGACTATGGGATTGGTACCGAGCGTGATCGGAATGATCTGCAGCAGGCTCATAAGCACATCAAAAGCAGGATAAAGAATATATTCGTGCAGTTCCATTCCCTGCGCCTTGGCGGCTGCGAATGTGACGACAACCAGAAGGAAAAACATGAAAGGGACCACCCAGGTGACCGCCCAGCTTCCTGTTTTGCTTATGCGGGCGATGATCAGGCAGGCAGCCATTATGATATAGCCCTGAATCGTCAGCATGCGGATCATGTTGCTGCGGTAATAGACGGCGATCCTGAAATCCACCCAGGCCAGAAGGACAAAGAGCATGGCAGCTAAAAACCAGCCGCTGCCCCCCGTAATGATCTGTGCCGCTCCCAACAGAATTTCCAGGCTGATACAGACAAATGTCACCATGCGGACCTTCAGCATAAAGCTGACTTTGGGGCTGGGAAGTCTCACAAAGGGGTCGTCATCTTCAAAAGGCATAGACAGCAGAACCTGAACCGGTTTAGCGTTTTCCTGACCGCCACCTGCTGTGGCCGCCTCAGCAACAGCCTCCTGGTTTTCTTTTTCGGCGCCTGCTGCGGCAGCGGCGGGCACTGTCTCCGGGGTTTCTTTTCCGGCGCCGCCTGCATCTGATGCAGGCACTGTCTCCGGAGCTGCTTTTTCGCTGGCAGCTGCGGCCGACACGGTGACATACCCCGGGGCTTCTTCACAGCTTCCATCTGCTGCAGATGCATCTTCCTGTCTTTTTTCTGCATGATGAAACACACCAAAATCCGGATTCAGCAGTTCTCTCTGGCAGAGCGGGCAGCGTGCCTTTCTCCCTCGAATCTGTATCATACAATTCGGACAATACTGCATTTGATTTTCTCCCACTATATCAAACGGCGCAAAAGCCCCCGTCGACCTTATCTCCCAATTCATTGAAACGATGCTCAAAAATCCCGGCAGACGAATTCATCTACAGGTACATCACTCCCAGGAATCGTTTGTGGCGATCTCCACATCGATACCGAGGGCGACCATTTTTCTGAAGAAACGCATTATGACGGGATTCGTCTCAAAAGCGCTGCCGATCCCGAAACACATTTTTCCGTTGAAAGAACAGACGCTGATCTGGATATCAGGTGCCGCCATAAAACAGCTGAAGCGGTCGATATAAGAACTGAATGGCTCCGGGATTGTGATCTTTCCGACGTTAGAGACCGTGCCGGTTATGCCCTTCTGCACACTGCTGTTGACTGCAGCGATCACGAGGTTTTTGATAAACAGGGGAACCGGCCTGATGGCAATATTGTGCTCGAGCCGGGCGTAATCGTGCATGGACAGGGAAATCTGGTCCTGCGTGAGCTGGCGGCGGAAGGAAGCCTGCACCACTTCCAGGATGCTTTCGATCGTCCCGTCATACTGATCCGGATAAAAGGCAACATTAATCACTCCGAAAAAATTGCGTGCCGTGTCCGACGGAAAATAATTGCGGAGGTTCACAGGGACGCTCAGAACGATGGGAAGCTTTTTTTCCCGAACACGCATGCCCTCAATGATGGATTCCATAAAGAGGGCTGTCATAAATGCTGCCGCCGTGGTCTGATGATCCTTTGCCGCCTTCAGGAACTTGGAGGCGGAAACAGTGCCTTCGATCAGATGCATCTGCAGGTACTCATCCCGCTCACCCTGCAGGTGATAGGCGCGGCGGGGAAGGGTTTTCTGCTCATCGGGCTTTCCCTTCGTCTCTTTACTGTAATACCTGTTGAAGGCGTCATCTTCCTTTTCCTTCACGCTGGAGACATCCTGCGGAATCTCCTCCTCCAGATTGTGCGCCAGTTTGAGATAATTGCAGACAATCGCCCGCAGAAAATCAAATGCTCCTGTCCCGTCTGTCAGCACGTGGAACATCTCCAGATTGATCCGCCTGCGGTAATAATTGACCCGGTAAAGGAGCCTGCGCCGCCCGTCCCAATAGATGGCCGCGCAGGGAGGCTTGTTCTCCCGCTGCACCACGGCACGGATATTACTGCTGTCCAGGTAATACCAGAACAGCCCCTTGCGCAGAACACTCGCAAAATGGGGAAAATCCGGAACCGTCCTGTCCAGTGCCTGCTGCAGCAGCGCGCCGTTCACTTCTTCCTTCAACTCACAAGTGAGCCTGAAAACACGCGTATCGGAGCCCTTCGTTGTCGAGGGGACAATCTTCGCGTTATTGTCAAGTTCATACCACTTTGCCCTTGCCATATACTGTGCCTTTCTGATCCTCCGCCCTGGAGGCTGCCCGCTTTAAAATGCTGTCCGCTTTTAAATGCTGCCTGCTTCGGAATGTCGTCCGCTCTGTAAAAGGTGTCCGCTTTAGAATGCCGTCCGCTTCGGAAGGCCGTCTGCTTCGGAAGGCCGTCTGCTTCGGAAGGCCATCCTCTTTGTAAAATTTTGTAAAATGTGTTCGCAGCTTTTAAAAATACATCGCTGACCAGACTATTCATAAAGAATTATAAAGCAACCGGAAAAGACAAACAACAAAAGCCTGTCGAAACACACAGACGGGGACGATTCTTTTGTTCCTGCCCCTTTGTTCAAAACACGGGGACAGAAACAAAAGCACTGTCCCAATGTATTGTCCCGATGGATGTATGGCTAAACATGGGTTATTGTCCATGTCAGGCGGTTGTCTAAAATTGTATAATGAAATTAACGAAACAGCGTGCGCCCCTGTCTGCAAGGCTGTCCGTCTTCCGGCAAACATGTTTGACCGCTCCGTGAAGTGCGCCCCTGTCTGCAAGGCTGCCCGCGGGTATATCGCTGTCCAGGTCAGCATGTCATCAAAAACCTTATAAAAGAATAATACAGACCTGTTTACACCTTGGTTCCCGATAATTGTTGAAATAATTTTGTCAGTGATGGTTCTGATTCAGGAGAGGAGGCAAAGATGAGTGCTCAGAAAACTGTAATGGTAAACACATTCACGAACGGCATACTGGATCACAGCAGACAATCTGACGGAAAAACTCACAAGGCAAAAAACTACAGGACAAAGGGCTCTCCGTGCCCGGGACAAATACGGATTCCTGCCGGCAGAGAGCGGAGGAATGGTTCAGTGATCTTTTCGTAGCTCTCCGCGTCTCCCCCGGGAAAACGGAGCAGGGGCTCCTCATCCGGAATCAGATAGTCTCCGCTGAAAAACACTTTTTCATCCAGGAAGATCCCGGTACTGCCGGGTGTGTGGCCGGGCGTGGAAACTATGCGCAGTATATGTCCCCGCCAGAGAATCTGCGCGTCTTCCCCGATGATCTCATCCGCGGGTCTGCAGACGAAGGGGTCGTAGTGGATTCCCGGTTTTCCCCTGAAATACAGATACACTTCCATGATCCGCGACATATTCAGGCGCGTATTCCTGATTCCGTCATTGCAGATCTTTGTAGCGGCAAAGCGGGCATGCGGGTACCGTTCCCGCAGGGCATCCAGCCCCGCCATATGATCACAGTGTTCGTGTGTCAGCAGAATCAGTTCCGGCTCCCAACCGCGCTCTTCAAGCGTGCGAAACAGGCGCCCGGACTCTCCCGGATCTATTACGACACATTTCTTTTCTTCCGCAAGTATATAGCAATTGCTCTCCGTGAGCGGGTCTACGGAAATCACCATCTGAGACATAGGGTTCACTCCTCCTGTGTGTGAGAAGAATAAAGCTATGCTCTGCTTCGCGTGACCATCTCACTCACAGTGCCGTTTTATTCATATCTCAAATCTCGACGCCATAACGTCCAAGAACGATTTTCCCCTTATTATAGTCAGCGAAATCCAGAACGTCGACTGTACCGATCTGAATATCAAAAATATCCTCCAGATCGCTAATGAGGTTCATGTGCGCCATGGAATCCCATCTCTTGTCTCCCATGTATTTCATGTTGGGCAGGTCTTCCTTCTTTACTTTAAAAAGCTTATAAAAGCCTTATCGTATTTTTCCACATTTGTCATTGCTCTCTCCTGCGCTCTCTGTCGCGTCACTATAATTGCCTTCTGGCAGTTCCGGTTATCGGAACTGCCCCCCTGTCTCCTCAGGTCTCTTTGGTCTGGAATGTGTAGAGATCATCGATTTCCAGGGCGTTCAGGTTCTGCTCTATCTCGTTGAGCTGTTCCTCAAGCATTTGTCTGACTGCTTCCATGTAACGTTCCAGTTCTCTTTTCAGGTCCTGCCGGATCTGTTTGCTGTCCCTCAGCAGTATTTTCACATTCATGACTGTATCCCGGAGTGTGGATTCCACCTTTTTGTTACTGAGAATGTCATTTAAAAACTGCATCCTTCTCTTCAACAGTCTTAAATCGGCCGCGACCTGCTCTTCCACGGTCTCCATGGCATCAAAGTGCAGTTTTGAGGCCGTCTCGTAATCTTCCGGGTTCATCTGGAAGCCGATGATCGCGTATTTTCTGGAGAGTTCGGAATAATATTCAACGGCATTTACATACATGTCATTGATATCTTTGGTGAGATCCCTGACGAACTCATCGCAGTTTCGATTGATCTCCTTTTCCAGGCGGTTGATCATGGACATTTTCATGAAAGGCACGATCCATTTGATCCGGTCAGGTTTTTTCAGAAGTTCCTCCCGCTTCAGCTGAAACTTTTTTTCAAACCGTTTTCTGGTCTGGTAGGGGACCTTGCTCTTGAGAGAGGCCCAGACGTTGCGGATGATGGAAATAAAGATTTCCTCTTTGCCGAACTGTTCTACGGAACCCCCGATCAGTTTCTTCTTCACATTGCTGACAAAGACGAAGCTGCTGTCTTCCAGGGTATCGATCCCCCTTTTCTCCATCTCCTCTCTGATGCTGTCCCTGAGTATTATGCCGTCGGGATCCTCTTTGGATCTGCAGTGGGTCACGGCGATGGTCAGATGGTTTTTCTCCCTCAGGAGCTTTTCCATGATATCAAGTTCAAAGTCCTCGACGCGGGAGGATTTGGCGTTGAGGCAGAAAAGGATGGTGTTGAACCAGTCGCTGATCTCCTGCTTGTCGTGAAGTTCGATCTCCTTCAAAATCGTCTTCTTCCAGTCCTCTGCCTTCTGAGCGCTCGGCTCGAGTCCCCAGGTATCATAGATGTGAATATCAAAGTGCTCATCATATTTGTAAACGAACTCTTTAATGCCCCTGGGAGTAACCGGAGCGCCGACTCCGACCACCTGCCGCTCACAGCCGAAAATGTAATTTACCAGTGAGCTCTTGCCGACTCCTGATTTTCCTATGATCAGCACATTGGTGCGCTCTTTATTTAATTTTCTGCTCATATCAGTTCAGGCCTCCGGTCCTTTTCTATCTTTTTGAATTCAACCTGGATTTTGATCAGGCCGCTTTTTTGAATTCAACCTGGATTTTGATCAGGCCGCTGAGAGCCTGTTTCTTACAATAAATATCAGATCAAGACCTCAGGGGTTCCCCCTTTTACAGTCCAACCGGTATTGGATCAGATTTCAGGGGTTTTCTCCGCCTTTCCCCACTTTTTAGGATTGAGACCAAGTCAGACCTCCGGTTCTTTCTCCGGAATCTGCGTGGTTTCCCCGCTCTTGATAATCTGAGTCAGCAAGTCCTGAATGTTGAATTCATTTTTATGCTCTGTCACATATTTGACGGCTTCTTTCAGTCTGGCGCTGTTCATGAACTGGGTGAAGGGAAGGTTTTCGGCCCCGTTATTGTCGACGCAGGCTGCCAGATACTGCTCGCAGACGATGGACACCGCAAAGCCCAGGACAGCTGTAACGCTGGCGGCAACGGTCGTGTTGACCGTCGCGTTAAAAACATTTCCTGCAATCGGGATGGCTTTAATCAGGCTGCCCGCCAGGGTCCTTCCCAGGACTGTGACGGCTGAGGTGCCCAGCAGGTCTGCTGCCAGTTTCTGTGTCTCTGTCTTGATTCCGTATCCCTTGATGATCTCATAAGACATTTTAAGCTGCAGGGCCATAAGGGGCACGGAATCGGTGAAGGGGACATTGATAACGGATGTCGTCACAACAGCACCGGCTGCCAAAGCCGCATATTTGGGGATCACTTTTCCCGCGATATATTTGCGCTTCATCTCCAGGGATTTTTTGATCGATGGGATAAAGCCTGCTTTGAGGGATTCATCCAGGTGCCGGAGCGCCCAGTCGATGATCTCATTTTTCTGCACATATTCCGCCCTGGTCTCATCGTCCCAGTCCGCGGTCTTGGCGTCACAGGCATAGGTGAAAATATCGATATCCGGAATTTTGTCCAGAATGGCTTTTTTCAGATAGCCGATCGATTCCTCGTCCACACAGTCCACTTTTGTCAGGATGATCATCACAGGCGTGGTGTACTTTTTGCGGATCTCGCGGATCATCTTCTCATCCGCTTCAAAGAAGCGGTTATTGGCCGCCGAGACGCAGTACCAGACTTCATGGATATGCTCGTGCATCTCACCGGGGTTCTGATCAAAATGCTCACCAATGACACCCAGCACGTCTTTCACGTATTTCTGCTCGTCGGCTCCGATGTTATAGC
The DNA here is from genome assembly GCA_902777355.1 of uncultured Lachnospiraceae bacterium. Lineage (GTDB taxonomy): Bacteria > Bacillota > Clostridia > Lachnospirales > Lachnospiraceae > CAG-791. Next base: position 13,284 of record CACYTU010000021.1, read on the forward strand.
CCTGGCTGTCATAGAGGGTGATGGACGCACCTTCAGGACTGTAGGCATGGACACCGGCTGTCCTGGCTCTTCCCTTGTCCCCGATCTCCGGTCCGTCAATGTCGCTGAGCTGAAAGATGTCCCTGATCAAAGTACTCTTGCCGATGCCCGTCGCGCCGCAGATCAGAATATTGGGTTTGCTGACGCCTTCCTGCACCTTCCTGAACTCTTCATTGTAATCAAAGTTCTCATAATCAAATATATTCATCTCTTTTTCCTCGCTGTTCTCATATGCTTGTTTAACAATATTTTCGGGAATAACAAGGTCTCCGTTCTTAAAAAGCGGCCCCAGCTGTTCGGTCGCCGACTGTTCTCCGTCATTGATCCAGTCCTCTGTCATCTGTTTGTCCACACGGATCGTATCAATGATGGTTTTGGCGTGAATCGTGGGATATACATGAAAAAGAATGGAATTGCCCGCCATTTCTACAGTGGGGGCATTCTTTTTGCGTCCGGAAAGATGCACAACGATCAGCTTTTTAAAGCCGCACTTTACAAGGGGCATATAGGGCGTGTTGTCTCTGCATCCTCCGTCCCTGTATTGAAATTGATGGATCGTGACAGGATCATAGACGCCGGGGAGAGCCGACGAAGCGAGCACATATTCTTTGATCCTGTCTTTTTTCATATTATTCAGACAATAATAATCCGCGTTATGAAAGGTTCCCAGGATCAGCTCCGGAGGCGGCTCCATCTGTACCTGCAGGCTCTGCCTGGCCACGCAGGAAAAGACGATCCGGTCTTCGGGAATCCCCTTTTCCAGAACACCGTCCGCGATCTCAGAGAGTTTTTCCTGCGTAAAAAATGATTCTCCAAGAAGAGGCAGCAGGTCTTTTAAAACCATCGGCAGGCTGACCGGCCGCACAGGTGTCATGACGACAGTCTGCGTGAGGACCACCGCCATCTTTTTCACTGTCTCTTTATTGATATGGGTCAGGTCATCCTGCTGTACGGAGCGCCAGATTTCCTCTGCCTCCTCCTGCGTTGTACACGCAAAGAGGACACTGTTGAGCGCCCCGACGGATGTGCCAGAGATCCCGGTGATCTTCCGGATCAGGCCGGTCCTTTCCAGCCATCTCCAGACTCCAATCTCAAAGGCGCCCTTTGCGCCTCCCCCGGAAAGCACCAGTCCGTATTCCCTCTCCGGAACCTTCTTCAGTGTCTTCTGTGTATTGACAATGTTGAGCAGGAGGCCCACGACCCCGCTCCCGTTCCCCTTCAGGCGGACTATGTCGTCCTCATCAGAGAGTATAACGAGATTGTCATATTTATGATCGTAGAGGGTCCAGCCGTCTGACAGTTCATGCCGATCGTAAAGGCCCTCCTGATATTGAGGACTGCTTCCCGCCTTAATTCCTCTTGCTTTCAGCTCACTGCCGTCATGAACAGGCCCGGAATTCCAATAGGCGCAGAATTCCTCAAGCTGACGGGCGGACAGTTTTTTTAAATATTTGATATTGCTGTTCTTGGTCATAATTTTGGTTATGAATATTACTCACAGATTCCTGTGATGTTGTTGCTTATAATTGTGGTTATGAATATTACTCACAGTTTCCTGTGATGTTGTTGCTCATAATTGTGGTTATGAATATTACTCACAGTTTCCTGTTATTTTCACCTGTCCCGTGTTTCATGTCGCGAGCTTCATTAAAGTGAAAATATTATACTACGTTTTCATCATTCATTCGAGACTTGTATATGAATTCTGAGCCTGATTCTGATTCTGATCCCGGCTCTGTACAAAGCACTGATCTCAGCTCTGAATCCGGTGCTGATCCTTATGATTCTGCAGCAGGTCTGTGCCTGGAAATTGTCAGGACGGTTGTTTGCGTTGTTCGCGCATATGCGCTTCAAATTATAAAAGCGAAGACCGCCTCACCGGCGATTTTATCCGATAAGGCGGTCTCCTGACCTGTATATATATAAAAGGGTGGGTAACTATTTTAGTGTATTAGGCATTGATTCTTATCCTGCAGGATTTAATTATGCTGCAAGCGTCCTGAGGAAGTTCGCCATAATCTCCTGATCTTCGTAGGAAGAAGTGAAGATCCCGAACTGCTCGTCGTTTTTCTCAGTGATCCTGAGGATTCCGTCGATGTACTCATCTGCGTTCTTCATGTTGTAGCACTCATCGTTGGGGCCCATCAGCCATACGATGCTGGTGCATTTTTCAAGCGCTGCGTTGAACTCTTTGATTTCATTTCCTGTTCTGATCTTCATGGTCTTTTCCTCCTCGTATGGATTTCCTTAATGGATGATTATTATTTCAATCAGATTTTTCCAGATTTTTAAGTCCGTTTTTTCTGATTGGGTTTTCCCTTGATCTGAGTAAATAGTATCATCCCGGCCCTCTGTAAATAAGACCAATAACGGACAGAAAATATAAATATACAGACATCTGTTCTCAGCCTTATTTTTGCAAAAAGTTCATGGAAATCAGTAAATGCACTTTTTTCAGCGGCATATAATGTAATAAAACCGACAATAATTACATCTGTTTTCATTAAACAAGATATCCGGGAAGGTCATGTAGATAAAATTGGCATCCATTCCTGCCTGTCATGATTAGTTGTAATGCCGGAAACTGTCGTACCGCCCGGGTCTGCTGCACCGCTGACAGTCATCGCGCTGGCAATTGCCGTCATGATCGGTGACGGCTGCTGCGCGTTTGTCAGTCTGAGTCTTGGCAAAAAACAGCCGGAGGCGGCGAAGAAAAGCGTCGGAAATTCAATCGTCATGGTGCTTGTAAGCGGGCTGGCTTTGTGCGCGGTCTACCTCATTTTCAGCAGGCAGATCATCTCTATGTTCGGAGGAACCGTGAACGCTGAAACCTTTCGGCATTCCAGGGAGTATTTCTTTTACATTTCGCTCGGCGTTCCCTTTTATATGTTCGGGCAGGCCATGAATCCCATCATCCGGGCAGACGGAAGCCCCCGCTTTGCCATGGCCTCCACCCTTGTGGGAGCGGTCATCAATATCATTCTGGATCCGATCTTCATTTTCGTTTTCAGATGGGGCATGATGGGTGCCGCGGTCGCCACCGTTCTGGGACAGGTGGCAACCGCCATTCTTGCCATTGGTTATATTGTAAATATGAAATCCGTAAAGCCTGCGAAGTCTGATTTCAGTATGGACGGCAATATCTGCAGGAAGACCCTGGTGCTGGGAGCCACCAGTTTTCTCTCCCAGGTTTCCCTGGTTGCGGCTATGGCAGCTATCAACAACATGATCCGCAAATATGGTGCGCTTGACCCCGTATTCGGACAGGAGCAATACGCGCAGATCCCGATGGCCGTAGTCGGAATTGTTATGAAATTTTTCCAGATTGTCATTTCAATCGTCGTCGGTATGGCTGCCGGATGTATTCCGGTCGTGGGCTTTAATATGGGTGCCGGGAAATGGGATCGCGTCAGGGAACTCTTCAAAAAGCTGCTGATCGCTGAAGCCACCGTCGGGACGGTCGGCCTGATCATTGTGGAGTTATTCCCCCGGCAGCTGATCAACATCTTCGGTGCCGCAAATGAGAGCGCCTACTACACGGATTTCGCCATCAGGGCTTTCCGCATCTATCTCTGTATGATGGTCTTTGCCTGCGTCAATAAGGCCTGCTTCATTTTCCTGCAGGCCATGGGTAAGCCGGTATCTTCTACGGTTCTTTCCATGATCCGTGAGATAGTCTTCGGTGTAGGGTTCGCTCTTGTGCTGCCCGTTTTCTTCGGGCTCGACGGTGTTCTGTATTCCATGCCCCTGTCGGATATCCTGACCTTTGTCATTGCCCTGTTTCTGATCATCCGGACTTTCAGGGAATTGAGGCGGGATGCGCGGACTGAAGTCCGGACACAGGTTCAGGTACAGACTGAGGCGCCTTGTTAAGATATCCTGAGATAGTTCAGGGCATTTTGAGGCAGACAAAAGCCGCCATATCGGCATGCACCAAATTGGTGCTTTGTCCGATACGGCGGCTTTTTGACCAACTGTATTAAAAAAGGGGGACTTCTGTATTTTTATAAAAGGGGGGATTTCTGTATTTTTATGCGGCGAGCTTCTCGCAGATTCCGGTCATAAGGGCTTCATCCTCGTAGGAAGCAGTGAAGATGCCGAACTGATCACCGTTGCCCTCAGTGATTTTGAGGATGCCGTTGATGTACTCGTCCGGGTTCTTCATGTTGTAGCACTCGTCATCGGGGCCCATCAGCCAGACTTCCTTTGTGCATTTTGCAAGTGCCTCGTTGAACTCTTTCATTTCATTTCCTGTTGTAATCTTCATAGTGTCTATATCTCCTTCGTGCATCTAAATGCATCGCTTATTTTCTTAATCTTTTTATTTTTATCTTTTATTTTTCCTTTTTCCAGTTTCTATAAGCCGGCAGATCAGTTCATTCATTTAGTTCATTCTTTTCTTTGGAACTGTCTGTGGCATTCTTTATGGAATTCTTTGGTCTGTGGAATTCTTTTCTGTCTTTATGCTGCGTGCTGCTGTCTCCAGAAATTCATCATCACCGCTTCATCCTCATAACCGCAGGTGAAGATCTCCATCTCGTCATTGGTGTCCTTGATCCAGCGTGCCATCGCCTCATCGTGTTCTTCCGCAGATTTCATATTATATGTTTTTCCTTCGGGAGAGACCAGCCAGACGGGTCTCACACACTTTGCAATTGCCTCATTAAATTCTCTGACATCGTTTTCTGTTCTGTTTTTCATGGTCTTTTCCTCCTTACCGGATTTCATCAAATTCTTTTTCCTGATCTTCCATCATTTATGTTCGCGGCATTTTTTTACCTCTTTATGCCCTGTTGAGAATGGTGATCAGGCTCCCTGTCAGGGGTTTTTATAAGTTTTTTCGATCAGGTTGTTTCCCTTGATCTGTGTACAGAATACCATTGAGACCCGGCTGGAGAAATACGTTTCGGGACAGCTTTCATGAAAAAACAGACATGACAACAGATAGGTTTTTAGGTCTTTTTTGACATAAACTTCCCAAAAGCCGTGATTTCTGTCACTTTTTTGTATATGGATGCAAAAATCGGGACTATATTGAGAGTGTTGAGGAGGGGAATTGCTGAATCAGAACCGCTGAATGCGGGGACTGTCGGGGAGGGGAATTGCTGAACCCGGACCGCTGAGGAACGGAACAGAAAAATCGGGACCGCTGAATGAGGGGACTGTCGATGAGGGAAACTTCTGAATTGAAACTTCTGAATTGGAACTGCTGAATACAGGAGACTGTTGCGCAGCGGAACTGTCCTTTTTCGGCTATGGCGCAAAAGGATTGGTCGGACATGCCGGCACACTTTAAGGTGACATGTCTTTGATATGCCTCATATGGAAATGAAAAACCGGTGCATTCCCGGACCCTTGATAGTTACGGGAATGCACCGGTTGTCTTTTTACAACCATTTTTACAACCAATCGTAGTTCTGCCACTGGCTGTATTTCTGCCGCTAAAAAGCTCTTCTGCCACCGGCTGTATTTCCTGCGCCAGAAACTTTTCTGCCGCCGGCTGTCTTTCTGCCTCTAAAAGCTCTTCTGCCGCCGGCAGCCTTTCTGCCTCTAAAAGCTTTTCTGCCATTAGCTGTTGTTTTGCCGGCAGCTTGTATTTCTTTCAGCAGTTTATCCTTCTGTCATCTGCCCGGTCAGACCGCGGCAATGACTTCCACTTCGCAGAGCGCACCTTTGGGCAGCGACTGGATACCCACACAGGACCTTGCCGGCTTTTCAGTAAAGTATCTGGCATAGACTTCGTTAAATGCTGCGAAATCATTGATATCTGTAAGGAAGCAAAGTGTTTTGACCGCGTTTTCCGGCTTAGTACCGGCCGCCTCAAGAACAGCCACCAGATTCTTCATGACCTGCTCTGCCTGCTCTTCAATCGTTGTCCCGACAAGCGTTCCGGACACCGGATCAAGAGCGATCTGGCCGGATGTATAGATCAATCCGTTAATCACAACAGCCTGGGAATAAGGTCCTACTGCGGCAGGTGCTTTCTCTGTATGAATCTTTTTCATATTCCTTGTTTTCTCCTTTCCTGATTGATGATCCCTGATCGATGATATTCTACTCTCTATAACAATGTCCTATTATACACCAAATGCGCGCATTATGCTCTTGCAGCCGTGGGAAAAAATGTCCGTTTCTGGTAAAATGAATGTGATGAAACTTCATAGCCAGGTGCGAAAAGGCACTTCAAAAGAAAGGAGCATGACGTGATCAAAATTTTTTCCAAGATGCTGGTGAAGGAAGAGTGTGTCGACAAGTTTATTGAGCTTACAAAAGATCTCGTGGAAAAATCCAGGGCTGAGGAAGGAAATGTCTTCTACTCCATCAACCGGAGTGTGAATGAGGACCGTGTCTTCGCCTTCATCGAGTGCTGGAAGGACCAGGCCGCGATCGACTTCCACAATGCTACTCCTCATTTTACCGGAACTGTACCGCAGCTGAGAAATCTCTGTGAGAAGTCCTTTGGAGCGGAATTTTTCTATGAGCTCTGATCAGACAGGACAGACAGCCGATTCCACTGCCAAAAAATCTGCCTGAATCATGAAAATAAACCGCATAAAAAGTAATTATATCATTCTGATATTGCTGCTCATGTGCCTGTTTCTGTGTACAGGCTGCGGCGCCACGGATAAAACCGCAGATCCGGCTCCCGGCACTGTTCCATCCGCGGCCGGAAGCAGCAACGGCACAGTTATAACAAAGTCCGCAGTCGAGAGCAGCAATAGTAAAACTATAACTGAATCCGCGGCCGGAAGCAGCAATAGCAAAGCTATAACTGAATCCGCGGCCGGAAGCAGCAATAGCAAAGCTATAACTGAATCCGCGGCCGGAAGCAGCAATAGCAAAGCTATAACAGAATCCGCTGTCGGATCCGCTTCCGGTTCGACCACTGAGGAGGCGGCCTCTCTGAGAGAGGATCCCCTGTGGTCGGATCCGGACAGCCTGACAGCCATGGTCGTCTCTGACCTTCATTACACAGAAAACAGAGACCTGGATCATTCTCTGGTTCCCGGTCTGGCACTGGCTCAGGAGATTACAGACGCGCTGGTCGACGAGGTGATCGACAGACATCCTGACGTCCTGATCATGACAGGCGACAACACCAACAGCGGGTATCCGGAGGAAGTATCCGGACTCACGGCCAGGCTGCAGCGGGTAAAGGACGAAGGAATCGGAATCATTCTGACAACAGGCAACCACGATTTTGACAGCATGGATGCCAAAGAATTCGAGGAGGCATATTTCAGCCTGCTCTCCCCTGTCGACCGGGACCCGGCCTCCCTCAGTTATACATCGATCGTGAAAGATGTTGTCTTTTTTGCCATGGACGACAACGCCGTATACCCCGGAGGACAGGGCCAATACTCTTCGGAGACAATGCAGTGGCTTGAAGAAATGCTGACAAAATATCAGGACTCCAGGATCATTTTCCTGTCGCATCACAATGTGCTCTATGGCCGGGATGGAGAGAATCCTTTCTCCAACCTGATCCAGAACCCCGAACTGCCTGCCCTTTTAAATGAGCACGGCGTCCGACTGGCCATGACAGGCCATATGCATTTCCAGTACATTTTGGAGAAAGACGGGCTGTGGGAAATTATCAGCGGTATGCCGTTCTCCGGTACTCATCTTGTCGGAAACCTGGCTGTCAGCAGAGACAAAGCCCTCTACTATGCCGAATCGATCGATTTTGCTTCTTATGATCCTGCCATCGAAAAAGATTTGGAAAAGCTGGACAGGGAAAGTTCTGATTATATGAATGAAGTGCTCTCCTCACTTCTGGATCAGCAAAACCTGCGGGGAGCAAAAAAAGAAAAAGTCCTGGATCTGATCAACAGGTATTTTCTGTATTACAACAACGGCTCACTTGCGGATCATATTCAGGAACTGAAAAACGACCCCTCTTACAACCTGATGATACAGGCCTTATGGAATTACAACTATGGTCCCTGGATAAAAGAAATGACAGAGACGACAACTCACAGCGGCAGAGAACTGGAGATCGTCTTTGAAGAAGACCTGGGAGACTCCTGAGTTAAGACCAAATTACTGAAACTTCCCACAGCCAAAAAGGTGAAACGACCATTTCTGTTATGGGAAGTTTTAGTTAGGGTACAAAACTTCCCACACTGAAAAGTTCAAAAGTCACACCGCGGCAATGGCGATACTGTAGCAGTCCGCATCGCAGTAAAGAGACACACCCCGCATCGCTTATCCCATAGACCCCGTTGCCGAAATAAATGATATTCATATAGAGCTCCAGGATCTTTCTTTTTCCCAGGCTGCGTTCCGCAGAAAGCGCAATCACCAGCTCGACCGCTTTTCGCAGATAGCTGTGCCTGAATCCAAAATAGATATTCTTCACCAGCTGTTATGTGATGGTACTTCCGCCTGTTACGACCTGTTTCTTCTCCCGGTTGATCCTGAACGCATACCTGATCCCTGCCCCGGAAAAACCCGGGTGGGAGAAAAATGCATCGTCCTCTATCAGCAGCAGATATTTGATCAGCCTTTGCGGGATCCTGTCATAGGGGATGAAATCCTCCTGCTGTGAGTGCGTCCGGTAAAACCGGTCCAGCGGGAATCTGATCTGAAGAAAGACCGCGTACAGAAGGATTCCGACTGTGAACAGGATTCCCAGTGCGGCCGGTATCAATAGTATCCAAAGAAATACACGCATTTTCCAGTCTCCAACACAACGAAACAGGCTAGAGGCGGCTGCGCTGCCCTCTGCCCCCGACCGGCACGTGTCCGCCGCAAGGCGGAAAAACACATTGCACGGCCGTGTCATAAAACAGAACGATCACAGATGCCGGTATAGTCTCCCCGGCTCCAGACCGCCGCGGTCTGATGCGAGCTCCTCCAGTGTTACCAACGAAAACCCGCGGCGCACCAGCTCCGGGATCAGGTACCGGGCCGCATCGGCAGTCTCGGTATAGATGTCATGGAGCAGTACAATATCTCCGTCCGACACTTCTCTCAGAACACGCTCCAATGTTTCGCGCGCATTCCGTGTCCGCCAGTCCCAGGGGTCGATGCTCCATTTGATGCAGGAGAGTCCCAGATCTTCCACTATCTTTAATACAGCACTGTCTGTTTCCCCGCCGGGTGAACGCATGACCGTAGGTGCTGTCCCGCAGGCGCGCAGGATCGCATCAGAAGTTTTCTCAATACTCAGGCGCCCTTTCTCCGGAGTGAGACGGCGCAGGGAGTCATGGTCCCAGCTGTGATTGCCAATCTGACAGCCATTTCTCACCATGCGCCTGAGCAGGGCAGCGCCTTTCTCCACCTTGTTCCCGATAACAAAAAAGGTGGCCCTGGCGCCGTTCTCTTCCAGAATCGAGAGGATCCTGTCCGTTGTCTCTTCGGAGGGCCCGTCATCAAAAGTCAGCGCGATCCGCGGCGGAGCCCCTCCTGCGCTCTGCACGGAAAAACCCGCCATTCCTGCTAACTCCCCGGGGCTGAGTGTCAGACCCTCTGCCTCCTGCGCGTCAGGATCCTGCAATGAAGCTGTCGCATTCTGTTTATTGCCTTTCAGGCTGAAAAAACGAATTTCGTAAATCTGACTATATTCGCTCAGATACCGTTTCCCGGTATGGGGATCCATGACAACCGCGTCATCGGGTGTCAGCCCGGTCACTGCAAGAAAGTGAACCGCACCCCGTCTTCCAGACACCGTGATCAGGCAATACATTCCTTTCCCGATCAGCTCTGCAAGTTTTTCTCTGGAATAACGGGCAGACCCGCGGTATGTAATCGGATAGAGACCGCTGATGGAACCAACATCCAGATTGGCAGTTGAGAAAAAACCCCCGCACTGAATCAGTCTCCGGTTCAGGATAAAGGGATTAAAGCGCCTCTCGTCCGTTTCTGTTTCGATTCCATAGAAGCGGAGCAGATCGGCAATGGCACATACAAGACAGCCGCATTCCCGGATATAATGATAGTCCGCGTCGGGAAACTCATCAGCCGGCCATGCCTCCTGCTCATTCCACCTTGGATCGCCCTGCAGGAATCCTTCAAAAGTTCTGGCTTCGTTCATTTGAGTTCTGGCTTCGTTCATTTGAGTTCTGGCTTCGTTCATTTGAGTTCTGGCTTCGTCCATTTGAGTTCTGTCTTCGTCCATTTGAGTTCTGGCTTCGTCCATTTGAGTTCTGGCTTCGTCCATTTGAGTTCTGGCTTCGTCCATTTGAGTTCTGGCTTCGTTCATTTGAGTTCCTTCCAAGTTATTGCACCGGGAGGAATCATGGCGTCGTCACTGATCTCAACATTTTTTCCACAGATCAGTTCAGTCAGCCGGGTGCACCCGCTGAAGGCGCCGCCGTAAATCTTTTTCAAGCCGGATCCGCAGACCACCTTGCGGAGGTTCCTGCAATCCTTAAAGGCATATGGGGGAATCGCTGATATTCTGTCCGGAAGAATGATCTCCTCCAACTCACATCTGGCAAAAGTCTGCCCCCAGAGATACTTCAGTGAAGCCGGCAGCTCCACATGCTTCAATGCTGTACATCCATCAAAGACAAACTCCCCCAGATCCGTAACTGTATCGGGAAAGTGGATGTCCTCGATTTCCCCGTGTCCGGCAAAGAGCTTGTCGTAAAGGACTGTGATCGGTTTTGCGCAATACTGGTCCGGAATCACGACATGGGCCTCATCTCCCGCATATGTCATAACTGCAATCGATAGTCCGTCATCATTTGCCTTAAACGTGTATGTCTGCATGATATTTACCTTTCTTACCAATCCTGACATGTTTTCCACATGGACTCTGCCGCGGTGGATGAATTCATGACTTGCTTTCCACATGGACTCTGCCGCGGTGGATGCTGTCCTTAAAGAAGTCCTTGACTGAGCAGCCGGCCCGTCCGGAGGAAGCGCAAGCGCAGGCGCAGGCGCAGCTGGAGGCGCAGGCACAGCTGGAGGCACAGGAGGAGGCGCAGGAAGACGCGCATGAGGAATGCGATTTGCGGCCGCTTCCGGAACTGCGTCCGCCGGAGCGGCGGCTGCCGGAGGAAGTCCTGACCGGCACGTTGATCACATTTACGTGGATAAAGGTATTGGGGCTGCTGCCGTATCTGTAAGTACCGTTTTTGCTGTAGTTCTCCGGCTTTTCCAGATCCTTCTCTTCAACGATCTCCTTGCTCTTAATCATGCTGCGTCCGCAGTAGGCGCAGTTGTCCTTGCCCTCCTCGCGTCCGGCTCCGCAGCCGGGGCAGTTCTCATAGTACTCGATTTTCGTCCGGGTGATCTTCTTCTGGTATTCCGGGCCTTCGGAATCACTTCCGAAGCCAAATCCTTTGGCAATCCACATCAAGAACCGCACGGGCAGCACTATGAAAATAAAAAAGAAAAACACTAAGCCTATGAGGCCAAAGAGGAAGGAGCCGTCTTCATATTCATATGTATCGGAATAATCATAGGAATCGTCCCCTCCCCCGTCTACATCGTCAGAAGCCTGACGGTCAGGGGAAAAGCCGAAGGCGTCGTTGGGGTAAGCCACTGTCATGGAGTACCGGTCACCGGGCTGAAGACTCGAAGAGAAGACCAGATATCCCTCCTCCTGGAGGCATTCGGGCTGCCAGGCTCCGGCTTTATCGGCGTTCCAGCGAATGGTCAGGTCTTTGATCTCCATCCCGTCAAACCAGGCCGGTGTATACATGAAGACCGTTTCTCCCTCGACAAAGCGGTCGATCTGGTACATGTGGTCCTGTACAAAAGAGAACTCGAAGCTGGCGACTTCGTCCTTGTAATAACTGCGGTCCAGATAGATCGCCAGAGAAGAGCCCTTATCCTCTATGTGGTCGATACTGTCTCCCAGCGCCTTGACCTCAGAGTGGTTGGAGTTGGGCAGGCCGATATCCACCCAGTCGAGGGGACCGTACTGCTGGTCGTCCAGAACCTTCCAGTCTATGTGGTAGGTCATCTGCAGGGAGGCGTCCTCCTGCACATCCACAGTGATCAGAAAGTGTTCGATCTCATCGGTAGGACTGTCTGCCCTGACTGTCATTGTGAAGACTGAAAAGGGGCCGGCAAAGCAGAGGAAGAATATCATCATGGCCGCCGTCAGAAGCAGGACCAGGCGTTTTCCGGATAAGCGCTTTTCCTCAAAGTGTTTTGTGCCTGAGTGTTTTCCCTCTGAACGTTTTACTTCTGACTGTTTTCCCTCTGATTGTTTTCCATCCCATTTACTTTTCGCGGGGTGCATTTTCTGTATATGTATTTCCTGTCTCATCAGCAATACCTCCTAAGGGGACACTCGCCGGTCAGCATCGCGGAATAGTCCCGCCGGGTCTGACAGGCTTCGCTGTTCCAGATGTCTTTCCAGTCATCCGTCAGCATATTTCCCAGAGGCTGACCGGTGAGCCAGCTCTGGCAGGGCACCACGTTTCCGCCGGGGGTGACCGCCATGTTGGAGAGGCAGGCCCCGCAGGAAGGGGAAGGAATATTCAGTTCTTCAAATACTTTTTCGTCCAGCCAGCCGGGAGAGGTAAAGGCGATCTCCATGCCGTTCTGGTGGCAGTAAGCGACGGCCTGGCGCAGGATTGCCTCCAGTTCCTCGCTTCTAAGCTGCAGGGCTTCCGATTCGGCCTGGGCGGCGCTTCCGGTGGTAATCAGACCGGAACAGGTCACATAGATGACTCCAAGTCCGTGCAGGAGCTCCAGCGTTTTAACGTAATCCCGGTTTACCGTACAGAGCGGGGTGTTGATGCTCACTGACAAGCCCTGGGCGACAGCGTTTTTGATCCCCGCCAGGGTATCCTCATAGCGGGCGGCACCGACCAGGCGGTTGTGGGCATCCGGGTCCGCGGAATAGAAGGTGATCTGCACGCTGTCCAGCTCTGCCTTTCTCAGCTTTTTGCAGTAGTCTGGAGTCAGACGGATCCCGTTGGTGTTTAAACGGGAAATAAACCAGCGGGCATAGGAAATGAGCTCAAAGATATCTTCCCGCATGGTCGGTTCGCCTCCGGTGAAGGTCACCTGGGGGATGCCGGCCGCCCGGCAAAGGTCCAGGATCTTTTTCCAGTCCTCCGTGGAGAGTTCCTCCTCCTCAGAGAGATCCTGCCCGGCGGCATAGCAGTGAACGCACTTCTGGTTGCAGTGCCAGCTGCCGTTTTTCGTCATGGCACTGACCAACAGATCCATGCGGTGGGGAGCCTGCATAAAGGGGGCGTAATCACCGATGTTCATATAATGGACATCCGTGGTCACTTCCTCGCGGTAGGCGATCTGACGGATCGTCGTGTAGATAGTCCTGATGTCCCTCTTGATCCGTTTGCGGGATAAAACGGGAACGATCTTCTTCATGTTGTCCGCTGTGCGTTCCTGGATGTTTTTGATATCCTCTTCTCCGATTTCCTTGCCATCATACTGGTTAGTCTCCCTGATCAGCTCTGCCAGGATCACCGCCCATATGAAATTGACGGGCAGAATATCCGTCCCGTTAATGATGGCTATGCTGGGATGAAAGACATTTTCCTCCGCCTTGGGCGGAATCAGGTGGATGCGGATCGCGCCCGGCCCGTCAGGGTTCAGAGTGGTGTGCAGCACTTCCGCAAAAAAAGAGTCCATATACGTCTTCAAATTGCGGACCGTCTTCGTCTTGCGAAAAAGCAATGGTATTTTAGTCATGGTATCCTTTCTGTCCTTTCTGTCCCGGGATTCGGGCCTGAATTAAATTTTGAAAGAAAAGTTTCAGAAACGGTTATTTTTCCAATAGATATTCGAGCATTTTCATACACACTCAGTATAATGATGTCGGGGTCAAAAGGTGGTTAAAGATAATCCGTCTCGTCAATATGCACAAACACCTTGGACACGCTCTCGCTCAATCCTCGCTGGCAGCGTCGGAGCTGCGCAATGGTCCTGCGGTTGTATGTGCATATTGACGAAACTCAGAGCCTTTTCCTGGCTTTTGACCTTTACATCAGTATAATGCAAACGGTTGCAAAAAAACAGCGCCGCTTTGGTCAGCGGCGCGGGTTGGTTTCAACAGATTAGTTTCAAGGCAGGCAAGTCCGGAACTATTTTTACCTGAGCACATCGGGGCTCGTCTTCTTTCTCTGTGATTTTTGTCTGAATTTTTACCTGAGCCTGTCAGGGCTCGTCCTCACTCTCTTCGTTATCTTCCGGATCTTCTTTCTCTACGATTTTCTGTCCGGTCTTTTCTTCAAGGTAAGTCCTGATCAGTTCTTTTGTGTCATTATAATCCGGGGTGCTTTATATGAACAGCATGGCTTTATTCAGTGATGGCAAAACAGCGGACGGGAAGTCCCGTGGCGCCTTCGATCCTGGGCCAGACAGCGAAAAGGACCGCGCCTGCGGGCGCAACCTGGTCCAGATTGCAGAGGACTTCCACCTGAAGTTTGCCCTTGGCGAGTACATACCTCTCACAAGCCAGATCACCGGCCTTTGCCGCCTCCGCGGAAGCATCGGTATCAAGAGTCTCATGACCATTGGCCGCGGCATTGCGCTCCTCGTAAATATATTTCAGTGCTTCCATGGACCAGCCCGGGAAGTTCTCGCTGCCGTCCTCCGCAATGCCTGAAAGGGCATCCATGTCCGGCCATCTCTTGGACCAGTCGGTCCTGAGCGCCACAAAAGCGCCGTCCGGAATCGCGCCGTATTTGGCTTCATAGTCTTTAATATCCTGCACTGTCACCGCATAGTGCACATCCTCTGCAACCTTATCGGTGATATCCACGACGCAGAGCGGATAAACTCCCTGCTCTACACCGTATTCCTCAGAGAGCGCCCCGTCCTTGACAAAGTGACCGGGGAAATCAATATGTGTCCCGAACTGACCGGGGAATTTAAAGGTATGGATCCGGCAGTCCAGCATGGGATTGCCCCAGTCAAAGACCACGTTGCACAGTTCCACACTGCCCTCGGGAATTCCTGCCCAGTAGGGACTGTCGTTATTCAGGCTGTGGGAGAGTTCGACCCATTTCATCTTCTTCGCAGTTTCCAATGCTTCCCAGAGTTTATACATCTGCGGCTCCTTTCTAAACTGAAAAAAATTGAAGATTACTAAATATAACGATGTCGGGGTCAAAAGGTGGTTAAAGATAATCCGTCTCGTCAATATGCACAAACACCTTGGACACGCTCTCGCTCAATCCTCGCTGGCAGCGGTACTAGCTTTTGACCTTTACATCATATAACTGAACATTAACAAAACAGCGTTATTCCGTGAATATCTGTAATTTATGGTAATTTGCAGGCTATCGGATGTCAAGAATCCGGTCTTCAGAATTCCCTGGCAACTCCATGGTAGTTCAGACCCTGCTGAAAACAATGCGGCTTTTTACGGTGCGGCAACAATGAAAGGCTGCACATAGGGGTCGTGCGTGCCGCCGGATCCTTCCCGCCACATGTAATAGAAACGGCCCAAAGGGACAATGTAATATCCGTCCTGAAAATGATCTGTTGTATCATATGGATCCGCCATGATGAGGACATCATCATCGGGAATATCTGTGCCGGCCTTGTCAAGACCGATGATTACCTGCCAGTGTCCGCCCCAGTCAAGCCAGTCCACCATGACCGGCCTGCCCTTGTCCAGAGTGTCCAGGACAAATGCTTCAAATTCACTGAGAGAATCAAAATACGGACTGGTGTCAGCATGACTGACCGTCTTCCATCCGATGGAATCAAAAAAATGCGCGATATTCTCTACCGGGGTTCCTTTACTCGTATCCGTCTCTGCCTGTTTACATATTTCCAGCTCATTGTAATCATGATTTCCGAAATAATTCAGGACCATTATGGCTGAGGCACATGCACAGGAATACTCTGTCGTCTGCTGGTAAGTCTCAAAATGCGGCAGAATATGTAATGTTTCATCGCTTTCCATATTGTAAAAATCGATGATCTTATAATATCTGCTGTCAGCATGATCCAGCGTGTGGTTGAACGCGTCCGCTCCTCCTTCGTCCTCCAGAGTATCCATACTTTCGTCATAGGGGATCGCATGAATTTCGGGCACAGCTTCTGTTTTATTGTCTTCCACCTTTTTCTCTTCCGCTTTTTTGACATCACTGCCTGCGCAGGAACAGACCGACAGCACTATAACAGCAATCAATTGCATAATCAGAATTTTCGTCATATTCCGCTTTTCTCCCTTATTACTTGTATTCGATGGCTGAACTATGAACAAACCGGTGAAGCAGCACGTGCTTTGATCATATTTTTTTACAGGCAGGAAACCATAGCCGCAAAATAAAAGCAGCAGGCAGAACTACCGCCTGCCTTTTGATCCTTCCGTCATTATTATACTATATATTAAAAACCTTAGGAGGTTTGGATGAGAATCCTGCCGGATCTGTTATCTACTGTCCTTCTGTCACCTGCTGAAATGTTCCCGCTGAAATGCTGAAATGTTGATCCAGATTTATCAATATGCCGCTAATGAATCTTATGGTAAACTACTGTTATTAAGTGTAAGACATGCCGGGAAAGTCAGAAAGAGTTAGAAAGAGTTAGAAAGAGTGAAAAATAATGTCGATGCATTATTTTTCACTCCAGATGTTTTTGCCGCGGGGCGGCCCAAACATCCTGTAATCCCATCGGAGAAAACGCCTTCGCGTATTTCTCCCCGGGTGCCGCTCTTGCGAGCGGCATGGTAGGAAAGAGTGGGAAGTGAGGAGGAAGAAGGAAGGAGGAAAAATGATATTCAGGAAGAGACATTCTAAGAAGCTTCTGTCTATTGGAATGAGTCTGATGCTCCTGGTTCTGACCGCCTGCGGAGGCGGATCAGGATCTCCGTCAGCCGGGGCAGACACACAAAATCCTGTTTCCGAGACCGAAGCAGAAGGAGCAGGTGCCAAAGCAGAGGGCAGCCTGGATACGGCAGAAAGTGCAGAGGTGACAGAAATCGCAGCAGCTGCAGAAACAGAGACGGAAGGATCTTCGGAACCGGTCGGCGGGCAGGACGCGGCAGCAGTTTCCACCGGCAGTCCCGCTGAGGTTGCAGCAGTGGCTGCATCTACCGGCGGTCCTGCTGAGATTGCGGCTGCGGCAGCTTCCACCGGCGGTCCCGCTGAGGTCGCGGCTGCAGCAGTTTCCACCGGCAGTCCCGCTGAGATTGCGGCTGCGGCAGCTTCCACCGGCAGTCCCGCCGAGGTTGCGGCCGAGGCTGATATTTATGAAAAATACCGCCCTGCGGCGGACCTGGCACGCGGCGCCATGGAGCAGCTTTTTTCCGATGAGAGTCATTATGTCTATGTATACAAGGATTTCGGGGACACGGAAAACCACTTCACCCAGAAGGCAAAGATGTTCGGGCGGGACGACTTTCTTGTAAAGGACATGAACGAAAACTGGACGGACAATCCCTGGCGGGGCAGCAGCTGCATCCGCTGCGAGCAGACGACCCTCCCCGGGGACTGGGGAGGCTGGCTGTTCCTGAACGGCTTTCTCCCGGAGGGAAGCTCAGATCCCCAGCTCAACGACGGAAGCGCTGAAGGTCAGGGGCTGGATCTGAGTTCTGCCACAGAGCTCCGCTTTTATGCCAGGGGAGAAGAAGGAGGAGAAGAAGTTGAATTTTTTACCTGCGGCTTTGGGTATAAGTCGGAAACCGGAGAAAGAACGGTTCCCTATCCGGACAGTTCGCAAAAGCTCAGCCTGGGAACAATAGAACTGACCACTGACTGGCAGGAGTACAGGCTCGATCTGACGAAAGGATACAACCTGAGTTATATTGTCTGCGGTTTTGGTTATGTTCTGTCAGGAGGAGAGGCCGGGGAAAAAGAAAACGTCTTTTACCTTGATGACATAGCGTTCTCAGGTGACTTTGAAAGCGGCGGCCATTATATGCTCCGCTCCTACGACACAGACAATATCTATATCAAAAATGCCGCCTTTTCCTATGACAATGCGCTGGCTGCCATGGCTTTCATCTCAGACGGAGAGCCGGAGAAAGCGCAGAAGCTCCTGGAATCCTTTGTATATGCGGTCGAGAATGACCGCTACCTGCCCGGGCGTGTGCGCAATGCCTATGCCTCTGGGGATATTACGGCATTTCCCGGCTGGAACGATGCCGCAAGACTGCCGGGCTGGTATGACAACAAGACCGGAGAATGGTATGAAGACCGCTATCAGACCGGCTCCAATGTCGGCAACACCTCCTACGTGGCGCTTGCCCTCCTGCAGTACGACGCCCTGTATGGAAATGAAAAATACGTCGAGACGGCTAAAGCCCTGATGGACTGGGTGATCGAGAACTGCAGTGATTCGGGATATGGCTTTACGGGCGGCTATGACGGCTGGCCGGAAGGCGGAAATGAGACCACCTATCCCTTCACATACAAATCCATTGAGCACAACATCGACGCTTACGCAGCTTTCCGCCGCCTGTATATAAAAACAGGTGATGAGCGCTATAAAGAGGCGGCAGCGAGTGCTTTTGCGCTGATTGCTTCCATGTATGACGAGGAGAAGGGCCTCTTTTACACCGGAACCCAGGACGACGGCGTCACTCCCAGCAAAGACAACACGGTCCTGGACGCCCAGGTCTGGGCATGGCTTGCCCTGCAAGACAGATTTGAGCCCTATATGGATGCTCTGAAAATCGTGGATAAGATGGAAACTAAGGAAGGAGGCTACCCCTTCTGTGCCGCCAACGTCAACGGAGGATGGTGGGCCGAGGGAACCGCCTATACAGCCCTGATGTACCGCCTGCTTGGCGATGAGCAAAAAGCGGATTCCGCCCTCGAGGCACTGGAGAAGATCCAGCTGGAAAGCGGCCTTTTCCCCGCGGCGACAGTTGATAACCTCTCGACCGGATTCGGTCTCTTCGACGGTTCGCCCTGGGAGTACAGCACCGCCCCCCATCTGGCACCTACCGCCTGGTTCGTCATGGCCGTCAACGGCTTCAATCCCTATACTTTCGACCAGTGACGGACTGGTCAGCACAAAATACAACAGGGCAGAGGCGGCGATGCCGTCCTCTGCCCAGACCGGTTCTAATCTGCACAAAGAGGAAGAAATACACAGAAATACACAGAATAAACCTTTAAAGTCTGAAAAAAACCTGCCCCGTACAGCCGGAGCAGGTCTTTCCATTGTACCACTTCATTATTAATTTACAGGTATTGTTTCATCACTGAAGAAATGCCTCAAAACGAACCAATCCTTATTCCGGAATACAAACTTCCCTCACACTGCCGTTTCCGGCAGGTTACGGGAGCTTATCTCACGACCCATTCGCCAAAATCATCATCCCAGTCAAGATAGGGTCTCTCGCAGACTGTGCCGTCCGTGAGTGTCACGCTCTTGACCCCGGCATATATATAGCGGATCTGCTTTCTCTTGGGGATCGTCATGTAATCGCAATACACAACCTGTCCCGGCTCGACGATTTTGTTGGTGACCCAGGTATAGACTGTATCTCCGTAAATTCTGTTTTTGCTGCTGTCCTTGGCATAGACATATACTTCAAAGCTCTCGATCGTCTGGTCGGAAGAAGTATTGAGGAACTGCATGCGCACGTTCAAAAAGTCCGAGCTGTCGCTGGTCCAGTTCCAGTCGGCATAGCTGTTGGCCGGGAAGTCCATCGGCACTTCCGTCGTGTTGACCTTCCTCTTGGTGGGCTGTTCATAGAGGTAACTGCAGTTCACGTATCCGGTTTTGGAAATAGTCGGCGCGTAGACGGTCCAGTATTCGGAATCCGACCTGTCCAGGACGACTACCGGATCTCCGGTGTACAATTTCCCGATCTCATTCTTTGATTCAAAGGCCTTGGCCTTGCGGACCGCCAGGTAACCGGTCTTGACTTTGGCATACATTACCTCGCCGTCATATTCCCCCTTGTAGCGGAGGTAACTGCCGTTAACATAGCCATGCTTACCCAGAGAGGGGGCATAGACATAGCGGTATACGCTCTCGTCTCCGCTCGTGGGGCACTCGATCACAGTGTCTCCTGTGTAAAGCTTGCCGATCTCGTTTTTGGAGTTGAACTCTTTTTTGGTACGCAGTGCCAGGTAGCCGGTCTCCACCTTCACTGTATAAGTATTGAGGCGGTAGTTCGCGGCGTTTATTTTCTGGGGCACTGCAAGGATCAGTATTGCCGCCAGAAGCAGGACAGAAATCATGGCCCTGGCAGACTTCCCACTGCTGATCCTCAGGTTTTCAGTATTGGCTCTCATCTTATTCCTCCCTTTCAAAGCGCTATAAGCAGGGACAGCCGTATTGTGTCCGGCTGCTGTCTGCCGCGGCTTTATCACTGACTTTTCTGTCAATACAATTATACATTTTCCTCTGATATACCGTCAATCTAACGTAAAAAAAACGAGTCGGCAAATGCGAACCCCTTACTGTTCACACGGCGATATCAAAGTTTCACTTTGTCGCATAAAACGCATGACAGGTGGGTTCGCAGCGCAAAACAAATAGCCGCCGTTTTATGCAATAACCGGGTATGCAGTCTTCCGATTGCTTCTGATTGCTTCCGATTGAAGGACCGGCTTCCAATTGAACAATCGATTTCCATAGGATAAAATATAGGAAAGAAATAAACGGTAAAGGAACCGAATACCGACGGTAATATGAGCCCGAAAAATGAACAGCAGTCTTATCCGCAGACTGTGGCAGTGTTCCCGGCAGGCCATAAGGAAATACAGTATAGACGAAAACAGCGCGTCTTTTCCAGGAGGTAAAACATGAAAATCTGTTACAACTGCTTTCATACAGCGAACGATTCCTTTCGTTTCTGCGAAAAGTGCGGGTCGCCTCTGGATTATCAGAACAGTGCCGCCTGTCCGGACGCTCTCGAGTGCGGAACGACCCTGTATGGACGTTATCTGATCGGAAATGTTCTGCAGCAGGACGATTCTTCTATTACCTATGCAGCACAGGACTCCCGCACAAAGGGAAGGGTCGCGGTCAGGGAATACTTCCCCAGGGCATACTCCTCGAGATCTTCCATGTGCACCGTATCGGTCTCCGAAGAGCACAGGGATGAATATCTGGAGGGGAAAGATCTGTTCCTGCAGAATGCGGAGACTCTGGCAGATGAAACGGATTCCGACCAGCCTCCTTGTGTTCAGTCTTATTTCAACCAGAATGATACTGCCTATCTGGTCGTGGACTATGGAAGTCCGGATCATCTGAAGGAATTTCTGGATGGAAAAAAGTTCCAGGTCCCCGGCGCAGGACCAGCCAGGGATTCAGCCGGCAGGCCATCGTCTGCGGTTTCACCTGTGGCATCACATGTGGCATCATCCGCGGTTTCACCTGTGGCATCATCCACAGCATCACCTGTGGCATCATCTGCAGTATCATCCGAGGCTTCACCCACAGGGAAAAGCACGCCGCCGGCTTCCACAGCTGCAGCCACGGATCCTTCTCTTTCTCCGGACGCAGTCCAAAAAACGTCTCTGCCTGAAGACCGCCCCGGCAGTCCCGGGGGCTATTACCCGGGCACTTTACCCGGCGAAAGCATCAACGTGCCCCACCGGAATCCTGGCCGCGATCCTGCTTTGAATCCGGAAAACGCCAGACCCCAGGATCCCGCGCCGAATGGTCTGTGGCACGATGTGCCGGGCAGTCTGCCGGGTGGTATTCCCGGCAGCACAGGTTACGGTCCGGGCGGCAGCTCGGGCGCTGGTCCGGGCAGCAGTCCGAATTTCTCAGCAGATGGTGGCAGGGGCGCTGGTCCGGGCGGCTTTCCGGGCAGCAGTTCCGGCCGCGGTCCGGACGCAGGAAAGAGTACTTCCGCAGGTTCCGGTGCGGGCAGCGGCAGGAAGAACAGCTTTCTTCCCATTGCTTTCATACTGGGGATACTGGCCCTGTGTCTGGTCGTCATTATGCTGTTGATTCCCCGTATTGCGAGAGGCTCCCGGGATTTCAGATATTTCATTTACTCGATCCAGAGACAAATTCACAAGAAACGGGACTGGCTTGAGAGAAGATCGTCGGAACCCGATGACAGCTCTGATGGAAAGGGATCAGGAAGCGGATCAGGGATCGAAGATATCTTCAATGGAAACGGGTCTGAAAATGATGGCACGAAAAAAGACACTCCGGTCAAGAACCCTTTTGAAGACCTGCTGAAAGATGACAGCAGCTCAGACGAAGAATCCGCAAAAGGAATCAGTTCCGGAAATTACTACAACAAAGGATACTACGCACTGCTTGGAGACGAATGCTTCTTTGCTGACTCCCGCGGTCTCTACCGCAGCAGTTATGACGATATCGGGAATGCGGAAAAAGTTGCTTCCGAACCGGCCACTTATCTCAATCTATATGGCGGCAGGATATACTACTTAAATGATTTAGACAATAAAATCAGGTGTTTTGATCCGGATAGCAAAGCCACCTATGACATTTATGATTATGAGGGTGAGCAGGGATTTAAACCTGAGTCGGTCTGTATTAACGGGGACTGGTGCTATTTTTCATGCAAGAACAGACTCTACCGGTTTTCCATGGAGGATGTCAGCAGTCAGTCTTCCCTGCATTCGCAGGACGTCGAAACAGTCCTGGAGGATTTTAACGCTGAGAACCATATTTTCCCCAGCCTGTGTTTCGTAGAGGGGAGCATGGTGTACAACGGGCAGGAAGGGACAGTAGCGGTCGACCCTGATGGCAACAGGAAAACACTGTCCCCCAGGAAGGGCAGGCTGTTCAGCAGCGGGTCTGACCTTTACTTCAAGTACGGTATCAATGAAATCTACCGGCTCGGCCTGGATGGAAGCAGCACTCAGATTATAAACGCGCAATCCGGAAGCTTCATCACAACTGCCGGCTGCACCGGAGGCTGGATTTATTATTCACTTGAAACTGAAGATAATATAGAACTGTGGAGACTCTCATCAGACGGGGATCAGAATGAATATATAGGGGACCTGGGTTCGAAAGGAGATATCCTGATCAGTTTATGTGTGTTCAAAGCTCCTGATGAAGATGTGGCCGGCGATAAGTCTGCATATGCATATGTCTATCTGCTTCCAAAAACAGACTCCCGGATGACTCCGATCCATAAGACTTTCTCTGTTGAGTGATGTTTGATTGATGTTTGATTGATGTTTGATTGATGTTTGATTGATGTTCAATTGATGTACTCCACCGACCGGCCCGTATCCGCCGAAATGCGGAAACTTCATTACACGTGCTGTATCATCAACAGGGCAGAGACGGTCATGCCGCCCTCTACCCTCCCGCGGGCTTCCGTTCGCTATCAGGCGAAAAACACCTTACGCAGCCCTGCGATAAAAAGACACGGAGGACGGATCTGTCTGACTGCCTGCATGCAGCCGGTCAAACGATCCCGTCTCCCGTGTCTCTTTTGTTTTCTGTATCTCTTTGTTTGTATCTCTTTGTTTTTGTGTCTCTTTGTTTTTGTATCTCTTTGTTTTCTGTATCTCTTTGTTTTTTGTGTCTCTTTTGTTTCCGTGTCCCTTTTGATCTGTTTTGTTTTCCGTGCCCCTTTATTCTGTTTTTCAGAAAAAGCGCTCTTCGGCATGGAAGACGCGGCTGATCTCACTGTAGCGGCCGAACACTGTGATGCGGTCTCCCGGCATGAAGACTGTATCCGCCTTTGCCGCCTCCTGCCTGATCCCGTCTCTTTCGATCAGAAGCACCATCAGATTGTGGTTCTGCTTCAACCGGCTCTGAGCCAGGCTTTTCCCCTGAAGCTCTTCCGGTACCTCTTTCAGAATCACGTTGGCAATGGATTCATGCCCGATATAGTCCATCAGCAGCACGGTATTTACCTTGTCCTGCTTCATGATCCTTCCCGCCAGCCGGCTCAGTATACTGTCGATCCTCTTGCGGATGAACCGCGTTCTGATCAGTGTGATGACCAGAGCCGCAATCGCAAGAGGAACCACGATTCCTACGAAAACGTTGTCAACCTGGGCAGATTTCAGGGAGAAAAAAACATTGACGAGAGCAGACACGATCGACACGTTGAAGACGTATCCGAAGAGCATGGTCACCTGAGCAAGCCTTCGACGCATTTTTGAAGAAAGAATGCTCTCGCTCTCGCGGGTCGTGAAACCGGCTCCGGTCAGAATCGACAGGACCTGAAAGCGGGCCTTGTCATCCGGCAGTCCGGTAATCCGGAACATCATTGTAAAAAGTTCCAGGATGATCCAGTAAATCAGGACGATCACTGAAAAAAGGATACTGGCAAGAAATAATGTCATCGATCTGCTCCTGTCTGATTCACATGCTTATGTATATCTTCTTTTTTCAGGTTGTTATGGGCTGAAATAAGTCGCAAACAGTTAAGGTTTCCTGCCGGACAGACAGAGAAAAAAGCTCTGCGCGGTCAGTCGTAAATACGGATCTCGCCGTTTCCGATCTTATACGCCGCAAACTCTTCATTGGTCATGTCGCGGTGCCAGGATTCCACATAACGGACGATTCCGTTGTGAGCCACCAGCACATAGGTCTTTTCATCGTTTTTCAGCTCGTCCAGAAGATTATATACCCTCTGTGCAGCGCGGAACATGGACTCACCGGTCCCGAAGGAGTTGAGGAAACATTGCTTAGCCTCAAAAAAGCCCCGACTGTTTCGGGGGCTGGTGCCCTCCCAAATCCCGAAATTCTGCTCCGCCAGGCGCGGCTCGACGCGTACAGGAATCCCTGTGATCTTCGAGATGTGCCCGGCTGTGTCCGCCGCCCTCATCAGGGGCGAGCACAGTATCTCATCTGCCGTATATCCCATTTCCACGAATTTATTACCTGTCTGAATTGCCTGCTCGTGCCCCTTTTCTGTCAGCGGGACATCTGTGGCTCCGCAGATCTTGTCCGCTACATTCCACTCAGATTCCCCATGTCTGATAAAATAAATTTTTCCCATTTTTCCCTCTTTCCAAAATCATGCCGGAACACAAGCCGGATCTTGTCGGAACACGTCGGAACATGCCAATACTTGCCGGAACCAGCCGGAACATTCCAGAACCAGCCGGAGCGCACCATCACTTGCCGGAACCAACCGGAACATTCCGGAACCAGCCGGAGCGCACCATCACTTGCCGGAACCAGCCGGAACATACCGGATCGCGCCAGCACCATAAGCCGTCAGCCAAAGGGCAGATAGGCCGCCAGCACTGCCAGGACCAGACCGGGCATCATATTGGCGACGCGCACCTTCTTTCCCCACACCAGGTTTACTCCGACGCAGAAAATGAGGATGGAACCCACGAGGGAGATGTTGGCAATGGCAGCCTCTGTCATGAGAGGGGCGATCAGCCTGGCCAGCAGGGTGACACCGCCCTCAAAGAAAAAGATCGGAATCGCGGCAAAAGCACTGCCCTTGCCCATGGCGGATGTCATGACCGCGACAATGATGAAATCCAGTACGGACTTCACCGCCAGGGTTGAGTAGTCTCCCATCACCCCGTCCTGGATCGAGCCGACTATTGCCATCGCCCCGATACATATGGTGAGCGAGGACGTGACAAAGGCATCCACAAAGCGGGCATCCTTAGCGTTTCCTGTCTTGAACTTGAGCCAGGTCCCAAAGCGCTCAAAGGCCTCTTCTATCTGCAGAATCTCGCCGATCACGGTTCCGACCGCCAGGCAGAGCACGATAAACATGGACCTTCCGCTCGTAAGGGCGAACCCTTCACCTGTCCCGGAAGCCGTGATCTGCAGCATGCCCTCCATGGCTCCCGCAATCGCGATAAAAAGCACGCTGATCCCGCACACGATCGTGACAGATTCCTGCTGCTCCTCTTTAAATAAACGGCCTGCAAAATGGCCGACAAGGCCGCCTGCCACTACCGCACCTGTATTGATCAGTGTTCCTGTTCCTGCCATGCCTGTACTCCATAAAAATGGTAATACCTTACTTCGCATAAAAGTAATGCCTATATTCCACGAAAAATGGTACCGCCCTGCTTCACGAAAAATGAAACTGCCCTGCTTTACGAAAAAAGGGATACCTGTTCTCCATGAAAAAAGGAAACGGATGGGGCG
Source organism: uncultured Lachnospiraceae bacterium (assembly GCA_902777355.1). GTDB lineage: Bacteria > Bacillota > Clostridia > Lachnospirales > Lachnospiraceae > CAG-791. The sequence goes on from CACYTU010000021.1 coordinate 39,246, forward strand.
GTTTCTTCCTCCCCATCCGGTCAGGTGACTCTTTTCTCAGGATCTTTTCTGCGCTGACCCCATGCAGCAGCTTCCGGTCTGCCGCGTCCAAAAGATACTGCTGACAGTCCTTTTGGGCTTAAGTGGTCAGTCATCCAGGACCGAAAACGGTCTCATTTCCAGGTCTTCTCCCATATGAGCCGTCCTCAGAGTTGAAGCCTCTTCGTTGGAAACATTGCTCATCATCTCGATGCTGATGGATGAAACCTCATCCTCGCTGATCTGTGTCAGATCGAAGGTATTGGTTCCGGAGAGGTCTTTCACGTCCTGATCCTTTTTCTTCTGGTCCTTGCCGTCTTTCATTTCAAAGCCCTGCAGCTCTACCTCGGCCGCTACGGCATACCACGGTTTGTCGGCATTTGCCTCCTCATCCATCAGGAGAGATTCAATACACTCCAGTCTGCCGTCGGTCAGCTGGAAATAGCTGATGATCCATCTGCCGTCGTCAGTGGTCTCCTCTCTGCGGATTAGGTTGTCATCGCAGATATAATACTCGATATTTCCGTCACTCAGGACCACCCGTTTGGGAGAACCATTCTCAACTGTATAGATTGAGAACACAGCTCCATCTCCGAAGGCCTTTTTGTCCATGGGGCCGACTATAAATTCATCCTGCCCGTCACCATCCAGATCCCTGCTGGTGTAACCCATGGATTCCACAGCGTCTTCGTTCTGAGAGACCCACTGCAGCCCAAGTCTGGACATGGATTCCGCGTCCCATCCTGCCAGCGCTGCCCCGTTATATCTCTGGTAGATATCGTAATAGGCATCGTCCGCCTCGTTAGGGCCTGTCATGCGGAGTTTTGTCTTCTTCTTTTTGTGTTTTGCTTTGCGCTTGGCCTCATAGGCAGCAATGAAATTGACATTGGCTGTCTCATAGGCGTTGAAGAGATTGCCGTTAAAGAGCTTCTCTTCAATCTTTCCGTGATACCATTTCTGCTTATTGAAATATTCCTGGATCCACTTGGTGGAAAACTTGCGGCCCCGTCTTGCGAAAAACTCGTTGCGGGCAAGAATCAGCTGGTCGTCGCTCATCCAGCTGATATTCTGCTCTGTAATAAAATATGTATCGGCATCAGGGAGAAGATACTGATTGTCATCCGCCTGCCTGTTGAATTCCCAGTCGTCATTCTCTGAGTTTCCACCGAATTTTATTTTGTTTTTGGCAAGTGTTGTTACATCTCCTGTGTCCGCCGCCGCCGGCACCGCCAGAGAGCCTGATACGATCACAGCCAGCGCGACCGCTATCAATCTCAAGCCGATTCCTTTCATAAGTAAGTCCCTCCCGGTCAGGTCATCCTCCGAGCCAGAAACAATTTAGTAAAACAGTGCCTTCCGAATGACTTCTCTGAAGACTGAGGATCTGCAGAAAATGAATCCTCACAATTTAGTCTGTTTACAGTTTGTCTGCAGTTTGTTTATGTCTGTCTGCAGTCTGTTGACAGCCTGACTGCAGCCTGTCTATGTCTGTCCGCGTCTTTCTAAAATCTGTCTGCAGTTCCATAGTCTCTAAAAAACCCAGATCCTCTTTCTTTTTAAAAAGGAAATGGGGAAAAACACTACATAAACCTGCGTCTTTTGCGAACCATAAAAAATCACTATATCATTTATATCACAGTTTTGGCGGTTCGTCTTTAATATTTATGAATTTCTATGCCTTTTTTGCAGGAATTTCCGCAGAAGTAACAATATTTTGATACTCCATATCTTTAATGACGACACGGGTATCCCACAGGTTACATCGCGGCAACATGCGCTGAACACACATTTTCGGGCTTCATCCGTAAGACCGCAGTTAAAAGTCAGCAGTACGCAGCTGACAAACAGCAGACAGCAGCTGACAGGCAGCAGGACTCAGCTGACAGGCAGCAGACAGCAGTCGACAGACAGCAGGCCGCAGCTGGCAGGCAGCAGGACGCAGCTGACAGGAAGAAGACAGGAGCCGGGTCTGTGACTGTGATTAAAACAGAAAAAGACTGCTCCGCCGGTTTTTATGTTTGCGGAACAGCCCTGCTCTCAGTTCTTGTTGAGGTCGCCCAGAAGACTCTCGATGAAGTGCAGTTCCTTTTCAAGCGCGCTCTTCTGCTTGTCAAGGTCTTCCATCTGTACGAATTGCGTTTCCATTTCAGAGTCCGGCAGGTGCAGAAAACCGCCTGCGACCACAAAGGGAAGCTTCTGCTTTTTCTCGACTCCGTCATAGTCTATTGTGAGTACTGATTCATTCTGGCTCACCACTTTGCCGGGTCCATACTGGGAGTGCTCGACTTCTGCCCCCTGCAGGTCGGGAAAGGAAAATCCGCTGCGCAGAGCCTCCACTGCCGCCAGACGGCTTCCCAGCGACTCTTTCTGCGCATTCAGCTTCTCAATTTTTTCTCTCTTCTCTTCTTCTTTTTGACGCTGCGATAATGTTTTTTTCTTTACCTCTGTCCCTTCTTTATCCGCCATTTTCTTCCTCCTGTGCTGAAATGTCTGTACCAGCTGTGATTCATATTCGTCACAATCTTCAGTTAAACAGCGTCTGAAATAATCCCTAACAGATGAATTATATCATAAATTGTCTGAAAAAATAATCAGTTTATTTAAAAAAGAAGGTAAAAGAAGAAAAAAAGGGTACTTTTCAGACCGGCACGAAACCCGGGGTGTTTTCGAGCGGTTTTAGCGGGAAAACCCGGGGGTTACGGCATCTGATCCCGATCAATAATCTTTTTCCATTCCGCACATACTGCAGACTTTGATGCCTTTGAGGCCGCCCTTGAAGAATCCTCCGCAATACTGGCAGCGGCCCTGCCGTCTCCAGACCGGACGCCTGCTGCGCAGGTATTCGGCATCCTTTGCCTCTGCTTCTTTCCGGCGGATGAAATCCGAGACAGCGGGAAGCTCGGGGCAGGCGGAGAAAGCCGCCTTGTCGATCTCCTGAAGGCTGGCGGGGAGTGCTATATCCGAGAGCGAAATGCAGCTCTGGAAAGCATTTTTGCGGATGACCAGAAGGCGGGTGGAAAGCCTGATCCTCTCCAGATGCTCACAGCCGCTGAAAGCTCCCTCGCGGATCTCTGTCACACTGTCGGGCAGTTCGACGCTGACGACGCGGGCGTTGTGGAAGGCCTCGGCTCCGATATTGATGATTCCGTCCGGAATCCGGACATACTCACTCTGTCCGATATAGCGGACCAGTGTGGATCCGTCGATCAGGAAGTCCCCCTCCTGCCTTCCGTTCTGAAGAGCGCCGTGAATCGCCATCGCGGAGGGAGAAGAATTGATGTCGGGTGTCTCTTCTTCGATCTCCCGGACTGCAGTGCCGTACAGCTGGACATGAAAATATCCGCTGCCGTCAGAAAGCGGGACAGCTGTCTGGCGAAGTCCGATCACAGCGTCCGCCTGCAGAAGAGCCGCGCTTTTCCTGATTTCCCGGATGGCACCGAGAAATCCCTGATCGGGATCGGACTGTCTGAGGCTGGACCCGCAGACCGGACCAATCACTTCATATGCTTTATTCAAATCAAGTGTTGTCACTGTAATGCTCATCATATCTGCCATTTTTTCTGCTCCTCGGATATATATTTGAAACTGTAACACATGTGATCAAAGCAGCGGGAGCGCCTGTGAAGCAGCGCCGCGCGGACTTTAATCATTTTAATCATATAAAATCAGGGCAGCTCCGCAAATCATTCGAAGCGGGAATCAATGCAAAGCTTCTGCATATGAGTCTGTGAGCCATGCCCATACCCACAAGTATAACAAAAACCCGCCTTTTAGACATCTGCTTTTTTTACTTTCTATAATTAAGTGCAGTAAAACACAGGTGTCATTGCTTGCTTTAAAAACCGCCAGCGTGTACACTAATGGAGAATGTGGTACTTCGTCAAAAGTTTCTTTTCTGACGCTCTGTTACCGCATGCATTCTAATGATTACTACATGGAGATTTTTTTTGAAAAAACTATTCCGTTTACTAATTGCTGTATTCTGTATACTTTTTGCGCTGTACAGCATTCCGTTCGGTTTCCGGCCTGTCCTTCAGTCCTTTTTTCATGATCTCACAGGCATTTTTTCAGAGCAGACGGACGAAAGCAGTCCTGCGCTTCCCCCTGAAGAAAAAGATCCGGAGCCGGGGAGCCTTCAGGAACCGGAACCCATTTCGGCTCCGGACGTTACGGGGTCGGAATACAATCAGGCAACCGATGGGACAGACAGCACTTACGCTCTTGATGAGAGCGGTCAGGCAGAAGATTTCGCAGGAGGGGGAGAAAACGTTTCCCCGGACGGATCTTCTTCGGGAGGTCCCCAATACAATGACGGCGGCAGCCCGGCGGACGGCAGCATCGAAAACGGAGAGGCCGTACCGGCAGACGGAGCAGGGGAATTTGACGGGGGCGGCTATGAAGACGGCGGTGTCATCCCGGAAGAGGCTCAGAATTATGTGAGAGGTCCCGTCGCCGACGAGGATATCATCTACTATTATTACACCTGCATATCCCCGGAGGAGCGCCTTCTCTATGACGCCATGCTGGCCCTTGCCCAGAACCCCTACAATGACGGCTCTTATGAGGAATCCCGTCTTGTGAGTATAGATCCTTCCTCTGAGGATTTTTCTGTCAGTTATACAAGGGCTTTCAATGCTCTGATCAATGATCACCCGGAACTGTTCTGGGTCAGTATGTCCAGAGCGGTATATCAGTGCCGCTATTACGTCATGCCGGCCTTTGGCGGTCAGTATAAAGTCATCTTCTCTCTGGTATTTCCCGATGCCGGCGAGGAAGGCAGCGGATATTCCGGAGCAGATCTGCGCAGCATATATACAGAGGAGCAGAATCAGCTCAGGGCTGCATCGGATGCCATCCTGCAGCAGGTGGACTTCACTCAGTCCGACCCGCTGATCGCGCTGCAGATTCATGATCTGCTGCTCGGATGTGCCTGGTATAACCGCGGCGCCGGGTTCGATGACTACGCCCACACCGCCTACGGGGCTCTGGTGGCGGACAGCAGCGGAAATCCCGGCGGGGCACTCTGCGACGGTTATTCCCTGGCTTATGTCTATCTTCTGCAGCGGGCGGGGCTCACCGCCGCCATGGTATGCGGCAACGCCGGACCTTCTGAAGATGATCTGGAAAAACACGCCTGGAATATCGTCTGTCTGGACAATGAGTGGTACGAGGTGGACGCCACCTGGGATGATCTGGATTTCGAGATATCTCCCTCCGATGAGGGATATAACCTTCTGATGGAGGCCCTTTCGGACGAAGTCTACATGGCCCGGATCCGCCATTATATGTTTAATCGGACCACAGCGGAAACCCGCTACTTTGAGCCCGGAGAAGAATACCGTTATTCCAGCGATAACGGCTGGGTGTCTCTGCTGCAGCCCTCTGTACATATCCGTTTCAGCGAGGAGGAGGCCGGGACCAGCAGGGATTATATCACTCCCCTGGCTCCCGAAGCGACCGGGACTTTTTACACCTGGGAAATGCTGGTCGGCCTATGACAGGTTATGAGATTGGTACGGTCTTACCGGATTCTTTTTTAAAGAGGTATTTGAAATGATAAAAAAGGACAGAAACGGCACTGAACTCCAATACGCACAGCTCTGCGGGTGTGCCGGCAGCCCCCGCCGGAAGGCGGGCGGAAAAATCATCTCCGCTCTGGCACTCGTCATGATGCTGGTCCTGCTGTCTGCCTGCGGTAAAGGCGGTGATATGGAGACCCCGACGGAGGAGCCTGCCTCTGCAGGTGAGACGGAGTCTTTCTCCACGGAAGAGGATTCCTCCGATGCGATCACCATCGATGATTCCGCTTTTGCCACGACGATCATCGAACCGGCTCCCGAGTCTGAACCCAAAGAAGAGGTTGTCGTGGAGAAGACTGAAAAAGAAAAAAAAGAAAAGGAAGAACCTTTTTCAGCCGAGGGAAAGAATCTGACTATCGTTCTGGATCCCGGCCATTCCTCCCAGGTTCATGCCGGAACCGAGCCCATCGGTCCCAAAGCCGCGGAGACGAAAGTCAAAGACACGGTCGGAGTCCTGGGTAAGTCCAGTTCCACCTATGAATATGATCTCACGATGAACGTGTGCAAAAAGCTGCGTGCAGAACTGGAAGACCGGGGTTATAAGGTCGTGCTCACACACGCTGATACGACTTTTCCCATAAGCCAGTCCGAGCGCGCCGCGGTCGCGAATGAAAACAAGGCAGATGCCTTCATACGTGTTTTCGCCAACAGTTCCGACGATACGACAGTCCACGGCGCATCCGCGGTCTGTATCACAAAGAACAATCCCTACCATCCCGAACTCTTCTCTTCTTCCTTCCGGCTGTCCGATGTCATCCTCAACACCTTCTGTGACAAGACCGGCGCAAAGCTGGAGAGGATCTGGATGACTGATGAGATGACCGGCAACAACTGGAGCGAAGTGCCCTGCACCCTGATCCGGCTCGGTTACATGAGCAATCCGGATGAAGATCTGCAGATGAACATGGATTCCTACCGCCTGGAGATGGCATCCGCCATCGCGGACGGAGTCGACCGCTGGTTCGCCACGATGCCCGCGGAGGAAAAGTCCATGCACAAGTCCTTCAACACCGGGGCTGACGGAAACGAATCCGCTGCCATTTCCGGAACAGGACAGAAGGCAGAGGACGAAAAGGCCTACTCTCCGGAAGATTCGACCACTCCCTCATCGACAAAGCCGGGAAATGACCCCGAATCTCCTGTCGACACAGTTCCTGCCACAGGAGCTACAGTGGACGATACCCTTGCACCCGACGCGGGACTCCTGCCCGACGGAACACTCCCTCAGGGCGGCACGGTACCTGCCGGTACCGGAACACCGGCGGGCACTACCACCACACCTGCGCCCAATATCAATAACTGGGCCGAGATGACAGCGCCCTCCAACACGACGAATAACACTAACAACACAAATAAACAGACAATGCCTCCCGTCAGCCCGGCTCCCGGCTCTGACGGCGATATCCATGAGTCCGACTATCTGTATTTCAATAATGATGTCGACCAGCCCACCTACTGGAATGACGGCAGCGACAGCGATAAGGAGAATATTGATTTCCAGACCGGCGAGGACGATACGTCCTATCCCGGCGGCGATCTGGCCGACTGATCAAAATATCGATTAAAAAGCCATTTTCAAAAAAACATAAAAACCGGCTCCTGTCTCCCTTCCATCTGAAACCGGAAGGCATGGAGCCGGTTTTGTGTTTATTTGTTCCGCGTAAACCAGTGACGTATAAAAAATTTATTTGTTTCGCGTGAACCAGTGACGTATAAAAATTTTATTTGTTCCGCGTAAACCAGTGACGTATAAAAATATAGAGGCAGATCATGAAGGCCAGCATAAAGCCGAAAAATCCAAGGGCCGGAATCCCCAGCATCTGAGGGTGCATGTCTGTCGTGCAGATGATACTGGAACCGATCAAAAGAGCCATGACCCACAGGCCCATGACGATATTTCTGACAAGCCTCCTCATCAGATGGGCCATCTCCCTGGTAGTGTCGAGTTTGATACTCACCTGGGCCTGCCCCTTGAGGTATTCCTCCAGCACGCTCTTGATCAGGGGAGGGATCTCCACAGTCTTATAGGCGGCAGTATATAATTTCCTGCCTCCCCTCTTCAGTTCCTGTCCCAGATCGAATTTTTCAATAGCCTGTTCCTTGACCCTGGCCGCGGCGATCTCCATCATATTGATGTTGGGGCTGATCTCTGTCAGAACTCCCTGCATATGGTTGAGCCCCCTCCCCAGCATGGTCATACCATGCGGGATCTTCAGGCCGTTCTCTTTCATGATCTCAAGGATCTGCGTGAAAAACTCAATGATATCGATACTTCCCATGGACATTTTTCCATAGCGTTCGATCAGGACCCGCAGTTCCTTGTAAAGACGTCCCTGGTCCACTTTCCCATTGCTGTCGCAAAGTTCCAGAATAGTGTTCTCAAGGGTCGCGATATCCGTGACGGCGATCGCCCGGACGGCTTTCTCCATCAGGGCTTTGTCGCGGGTGGAGAGGCGTCCCATCATTCCCATATCGATCCAGACGATCTTTCCGTCATGCACCTTGACATTCCCGGGGTGAGGGTCCGCGTGGAAAAAACCATCCTCCATGACCTGTTTGACATAATTGTTGATCAGCTTTCGCCCGACTTCTTCCAGGTCATATCCCCTGCTCAGCAGGTGCTCGCGGTCATTGATGGCGCAGCCGCCGACATATTCCATGACCAGCACCCGTGAGGTAGTATATTCATGATAGAGATGGGGGATCCTCACATATTTGATCCCGGTGTTGTTGCGGGCAAACTCATCTACATTGGACGCCTCTTTGAGGAAATCCATCTCCTCCCGCGCGACAGCCCACATCTCATCCAGGACCATGTCCAGATCCACGACATTCTTGATCCCGCCTACCGGAGGCATCAGTTTTACCAGCCTGTGAAGTAGTCCTATGTCCCTGGCCATGGTGTCATAGATTCCTTTTCGCTGCACCTTGACCACTACATCTTCTCCGGATTTGAGGACAGCTCTGTGAACCTGGGCAATGGAGGCGGAACCCAGAGGCTCCTTCTCAATGGAAGAGAAAATCTCGTGCCAGTCCTCCCGATAGGACCGGTTGATGACCTCCTCCACTTCCGAAAAAGGCATGGGCGTCACATCTGAATTGAGTTTTATCAATTCATCGCAGTATGCCCTGGGAAGAATATCCGAGTGCAGGGACATGATCTGCCCCAGTTTGATATAGGTGGGTCCCAGTTCTTCCAGGATGATCCGGAGTTTTTCAGGCGTCACCCCCCGCGTGATCTCATTGCGGAAAAGCACCTGGCGGATCTCCTTCATTCTGGATCTGTTGTCCATTTTTGCCTTGTCTTCCATAAGATGCCCATTCTCCCCTTTTACTGTCGCCGTCCTTTTTTTTTGGTCTGTCCTCCGTTGGCTGCTCTTTTGTCCGCCCTGCGGTATCCTCATTTTCTTTTGTCCCCTATGTCCTGCTCAGCGTGACAGAGGCAGGTCATCCGGATCAATCGCAGGGACATACGAAAGCACCCGCCGCGGAGTTCGGCCTTTGATGCCGGCCCGCAGCGGGCTGTGCTTGAATTTCAATCATTATCAGAGACCGGTCTCAGAAGGCCGGATTCCTTCATTTTTCAGGTCAGGCTGATCAGGCCTGCCTTTCAAAGCCGTCTGTCAGGCCTCAGTGGAGTCATCTGTCTCCTCAGCAGCCTCGGGTTCCACGGGAGCATAGCCTTCTTTAGCAAGATCCTCATCCAGGGCATCCATCTCCGCAGATGCAGCAGCGGCCTTATCACTCTCGGCGATTCCAGTCACGTCATCGATTGCCTTGTCGGCCTTTTCCTCAACCTCTTTGATCTTCTTCTTCAGCAGTTCGAGATCATCCTTGCCCATCTTGGACAGCCTCTCTTCCACAGCAGCCGCATCCAGTTTGCGGGCTTCCAGGGTCTTCTTCACATTGTGCTGCAGCTCTTTGTTGAGCTCCTTGCCCTGCTCGACTGTGATCTCGCCCTTCTTGACCAGCTCATCGATGATCTGCTGGGATTTCTCCACTGTAGTAGCGGCAGCGCCGATGCCTACGAGCAGGATCTTTTTGAGACCATCACCGATTTTTTCCATTGCCATAGTATTCCTCTCTTTCCGGAGCGAAACAAGCAGTTATTGCCTTAGTCACAGCGCCGCGTCAGCGGCCGCTCCCTTCCGGGCCGCAGCGGTTTCGCATGAGCGCCTGGCGTGTCCGGCCCAGGCAGGGCCTTCTGTAATTTTTCCCTGGTGACTGAGAAGCTGAATGTTCACGCGGCAGAGCCGTATCGCTCCGGGACGGATCTGCCGATGATTCCGTGTTCTGAATGACAGGCGGCGTCATTTTGCGGACGCCCCGCTGCCGGTTACGAAAAGCAGTTTAGAGAAAAAGTGTTATCAAACTGTGTTTCAATAATTTGCTGTAAAAAAACTATTCCGAAAATAATTGTAAAAATTTTATCATACTTGTGGTTATGGGCGGCTGCCCGCAAACATGTATGAATAAACTACGCGCTGCTTCGCGCGTCCCGCGCTCCCGCATCGCTCCACACATTCGTACCCCGCCCCGCTTCGGCCGTCCTGGCGGCCTTGCGTTGCTCTGTACTCATGTGTGGGCGCTCGCAAATGTCCGCAAGACCGGATATGCAAGCATATCCGTCTTTGCGGCCGCTTGCTCGCTCCGGAAAAAATCTCAAAAGCCCGGGCAGCCCGGCATTTGCAGCCGCTTTCACCTGTCTCTTGTATTCATGAACACTTTTAAAAAATCATGAGATCAAGCCCGCACTGCTCTGCTCTTTTATTAAAGAATCCTGAGAGCAAACAGGAGTCTGGGGATAAATATGATCAGGCCGGTAACAGCTGCCATGATGGCTGCTATGAGGACCGCCCCTGCCGCCGCGTCCTTGGCGGTCTTTGCCAGAGGCTTATACTCTTCCGTGACGAGGTCGACCACTGCCTCCACGGCTGTGTTGACCAGTTCCAGACTCAGAACCAGGCCGAACAGGGTAAAGCAGATACACCATTCGGTCGCGGAGATCTGCAGCAGCAGGCCGAAGATCAGGACCAGCAGCACAAAGCCGAAATGGATCTTCATGTTCCGCTCTTCCACACCGGCCATGATGCCATCAAAAGCATGGCTGAAACTCTCAGCCAGAGGCTGTCTCGCGGCTGCGGCGGCTCTGCCGGAACGTCTGCGGGCGCCCCTTCTGCTGCGGGTATCCGCTTTTTTGCTCCTGTCCGCGGATGAGCTTCTGCCTCCCTGGGCACTCTTCTTTCCTGAAGCACTCTTTGAAGGTCTCTTTGAAGAACCCTTTGAGGAACCCTTTGAAGAACTCTTCGAAGAACTCTTTGAAGAGTTATTTGAAGAATTATTTGAAGAGCTTTTTGAAGGACCATTTGAAGAACTGTCTTTTCCTGAAGCACTCGTTGAAGAACTGTTCTTTTCCTCAGTGCTCTTTTCGTCCGCAGCCCTCTTTATCTCGGTTTCTGCCATAAAAAATATTCTCCCATGCCTAATGCGATTTCCGGGTTCTGAGGCACTTTATATGTCCTCCCGGAGAGTAAAAAAGTCGTCTCAAAGATGATTTTTTACTCTCTTATTTTTTCACACCGCCGTTCCTTTTTCAATAGTTTTTTCGAATCCGCCGCCGGAACGGAACCAGAGATTCCGCCCATGCCGCGCCGGCGTTCAGCTTGTATTTTGTCTGCAGCCGGTGGATTTACACGCCGAAGCCCGACATGTCTTTGATTGCCGTCCGAAAAAAAATCTCCCTTTTTAAGGATTTACGCACCAAAACCGGAAAGGTCTTTGATGACCTCTCCCGCGATGATCAGTCCCGCCACAGAAGGGACAAAAGCCAGACTGCCGGGAGTCGCTCTGCGCGGTCTGCTTTTTCCGGAATCGGATAAGCACTCTGCCTCCTGATCCGTCTGCGCGGAATCCGGATCTGCTGTTTCCTCCGCCATGGGCCGGAGTGGTTTTTCTTTTGAATAGACCACCTTGAGGGACTGTATGCCCCGCTTTTTAAGTTCCCGCCGCATCACGCGGGCCAGAGGATCGATCGATGTGGAATAAATATCAGCCACTTCGAACCTGGTGGGATCCAGCTTGTTTCCCGCCCCCATGGCACTGATCACGGGGATCCCCGCCTCCTTGGCCTGCACGACCAGCTGGATCTTTCCAGTCACAGTGTCGATCGCGTCCACCACGTAGTCGTAGGCTGTAAAATCAAACTGATCCGCCGTCTCAGGAAGGTAAAAACACTTATAGGCATTCACAGTCACGTCCGGATTGATCGACAGGATACGTTCTTTCATGACGTCAACCTTGTCTCTGCCGACCGCGTCCATGGTCGCGATGATCTGCCGGTTCAGGTTGGACAGAACCACTGTATCGTTGTCAATGATATCGATCGTTCCTACGCCGCTCCTGGCCAGAGCCTCCACTGCAAAACCTCCGACGCCTCCGACGCCGAACACAGCGACTCTGGATGCCGCCAGCCTGTCCATGGCCTCTTCCCCGAGCAGCATCCTGCTCCTTGAAAACTGTTCCTTCATAAACCTCTGTCTTTCTCCTGCCCTGTTTAATTTTCCGGATCCCGAAATCATTTCCATTATATCATCATATACGTAAAGACGACAAAAAAAGTGTCCGGAGCTCTGTTTCCGGACACTCTTCCATTGCATACCGAAGCACGTAAGTGCGCAGGCATCGTCATCTTTGTGTAAATATATTTATGGTGCGTCAGATCGCGCCCGCCCTGATGACAAACATGGGGGTAGAGGAAAAATTGATCTTTTCCTCCCGCGACCAGACCCGCTTCCAGAAGGATTCGTCGGCTTCTGCCCGGATTCCCAGTCTGCCCAGGCATTCCAGGTCCCAGCCCGGTCTGCGGATGCCGGAAAGGGGAACCCTGCGCGCTATGTCTTCCATCACATCGAAGTTTTCCCCGATATTTGAGTCGCGGATACCGCATCTGGCTGTATTCTCCCGGTCCTCCTCATAAGCGGCACGCGCATCCTCGTCAAAAAGGTAGGAATACCAGTTGGCGTCAAAATTCAGCAGCAGGCCGTCGTCCCTGAGAACCCGTGCCCACTCTTTATAGGCCTTCCCTGGGTTGGGAAGGTTCCAGGTCAGATTCCTGCTGACGATGATGTCAAAGCAGCTGTCGTCAAAGTCCAGTTCCTCGGCGTTCATCTCAAGGAAACGGATCCTGTCCGCCAGAGTGCCGGCATTTTTGCGGGCTTCTTCAAGCATGGCGGGTGTCAGGTCGACCGCGGTGACCTTAAGTCCCAGTTCACTCAGAAGGATGGCAAAAAAACCGGGGCCCGTCCCGATATCCAGGGCATGCATGCCGCCCGGGTTCCTGCCGGGAAAATGTCCGGCAATCTCATTTTCCAGGAAGCTCTTCCATTTTTTCTTCTGCTCTGTAGAGAGTTCCGCCCGGTTCACTTCAGAATATCCGGCGGACCGCCCGGTCCAGTAGCGCTTGTTCTCTGAAAGAATCGTCGTATGGGACATTTTTTTCTCCTCTGTCACAATGCTTTTTCAGGCATTCAGAAACTCTGCCTGCCGTCTTCACTCACATCAGGTATTTTCTTCGGTAATATCCCGGGTATTATCTCCGTTTTTTATAAATTATCATCCGGCCGGCACCGCCACAACCCGGATGGGGGGATAAAAATGTACTTTGCTGCAGTAATCCTGCGTTCTCAAAAGCGTATTTCCATCTGTTATTTCAGAGATCCTTCAGAATACAGAAAGCTTCGGGACAGAGCTCCGGAGGCTTCCGGCCAGCGATTCCGGAGTGCATGGAAGGCACGCCCATCCCCATCCCCCCTTGGGGCTTCCGCCTCCAAAAACCTGCATCTATAATGAAAAAAACCAAAGGCGGCAGGTGTCCCGCACATCGCTGCCACCCCTGAAAAAAGCAAACATTCATAGTCAAGGGGGGAAGACCTTGCTGAAATATATTTTACAGAGGCTCCTGCAGCTTATACCGGTCCTGATCGGCATCACATTTTTGTCCTTCGGCATGATGCGCATGGCCGGAAGCGACGCGATCACGGAACTGTACGGTGATAAAGGGGCTGTATCACAGGAAATCATCGATGAAAAGAAGGCGGAACTGGGACTGGACAAGCCCTTTATGACCCAGTATCTGGCCTGGCTCAAGGGCATGTTGACCGGCGATATGGGGAAGAGCTATGTGTCCGGTCTTGATGTCTTCGGTACTTTTACCTCCAAACTTCCCGCCACACTTCTGCTGACTGTCCTGTCCCTGGCCATGACAGTAATCGTATCCATCCCCCTGGGAATACTGGCGGCTGTAAAGCGAGGCCGTGCCATCGATTACACGCTCAGATTTATCAGCTTTATCGGTAATTCCATGCCCGGTTTCCTGATCGCCCTGCTCCTGATGCATCTCTTTTCAATCAGACTGAAATGGCTCCCTGTCATATCGGACGGTCTGTCCCTGCGCAGTGCCCTGATGCCCGCCATGACACTTGCCATAGCTATGTCCTCAAAATATATGCGGCAGGTCAGGGCTGCGGTCCTGGATGAGCTGAGCAAAAATTATGTGACCGGTGCCAGGGCGCGCGGTGTCCGCGGGCAGGTGATCCTGTGGAACAGTGTGATCCGCTCCTCCATGCTGACCATCATCACTCTTCTCTCCCTGTCTATCGGAAGTCTTCTCGGCGGCACGGCGATCATCGAGAATATTTTCATGTGGGACGGAGTCGGAAAGATGGCAGTGGACGCGATCACCATGCGCGATTATCCCCTGATCCAGGCCTATGTGGTCTGGATGGCGATCATCTATGTGGCAGTCAACCTGGTGACGGATCTGCTCTACCACGTCCTGGATCCCCGGATCCGACTGGGGGTGATCCGCGAATGAAAATGAATAATAAACAGGATAATAATGAAACCCCGAGGATAAGCGGAAGTGTTTTCCAGGATGCCCATGCGGGTTCAGAAGCGGACGGGATCCGGAAAAGAAATAAGGCTCAAAAAGCTCGCAGGTCCATGGGACTTCGAAATCGTCTGCTCTTTTTCGGCATTCTGGCCCTGACCCTGCTCCTCATCTCTGTTTTCGCAGATAAGCTGGCTCCATATGATCCTGCCCTGCAGGACCTGTCCAACGCAAAGGCTCCGCCGTCCGCGGCGCATCTGATGGGCACTGACCGGTACGGCCGGGACCTTTTCTCCCGTGTAATCTCCGGCAGCCGAGCCAGTATCTTTTCCACACTCCTGCTGGTGGCCATCACCACTTGTGTCGGCACTGTAGTGGGCATTTTCTGCGGTTGGAACGGGAAGCGGATCGATACCATCCTGATGCGCATCTCGGATGTTTTCCTCGCCTTCCCCGGACTTGTCTTTGCCATGGCAGTCGCAGGTGTGCTGGGAGGCGGACTGCAGAATGCAATCATCGCTCTGACCGCGATTTCCTGGCCCAAATATGCCCGCATCGCCAGAGGTCAGACCCTGTCCCAGAAGGAGCTCCCTTATATAAAGGCGGCAAAACTGGCCTGCTGCAATACGCCCGGGATTCTCTTCAGACATCTGCTCCCCAATATCATCGGACCGATTCTCGTGACTTCCATGCTCGATATCGGCACGATGATGATGGAACTCTCGGGACTGAGTTTTCTCGGCCTTGGAGCCAGGCCCCCCATGGCCGAGTGGGGAAGTATGATGAGCGATGCACGCGGTCTCATGACCACGTCGCCCTGGATCGCTTTTGCGCCCGGATTCGCGATCTTCATCTCCGTGATGATCTTCAATCTTCTTGGCGACACCATTCGGGATTACGCAGACCCCAAGACGCGGTCCCTGTAGATTTTTTAGATATTTTAATGATTTTATGATTGATCGATTATCAGCTGCTGAGGTGACGTATTATGGCGGAACTGCTCAGATTTGACCGGGTTGAGATCAGCTACGACGAGTATCCCGCCGTGCGGGATGTAAATATGACATTGCATGAAGGAGAGATTCTTGCGGTCGTGGGTGAGAGCGGATCCGGAAAATCCACACTGATCCGTGCAGCCATGGGGCTGCTTGGCACTTCCGGGAAAGTCGCCGGAGGGGATATCCGTTACAAAGGCAAAAGCCTGCTGGATCTGCCAGAGGAAGAGCGCCGCAGGATCAACGGTCCGGAAATCGGCATGATTTTTCAGGATTCCGGAAGTTCCTTCTGTCCCGTGCGCACAATCGGCTCACAGTTATATGAGAGCATGACATCACACCAGGCTGTCACAAAAAAAGATTTTGAAAACACAGCCCCCGACCTGCTTCAAAAACTGGGTTTTGAGGATGGGAAGCGGATCCTGAAAAGCTACCCTTTCGAGCTCTCGGGCGGTATGCAGCAACGGGCGGGAATCGCCGCAGCCATGCTCCTGAAACCCGCTGTTCTGTTGGCAGATGAGCCTACCTCCGCGCTGGATGTCTTCGCGCAAAAGCAGGTTGTGGAAGAAATGCTGCTCCTGCGCCGCATGTTCGGCACTTCGATCATCCTGGTGACGCACAATATCGGAGTCGCGGGAGCCATGGCAGACAATGTGCTGGTGCTCAAAGACGGAAGGGTCGCGGAGTACGGTGAGACACAGAAAGTGTTCTCCGCTCCGCAGAGCGCCTATACGAAAAAGCTCATGGCAGCGGTACCCAGGCTGAGGCTGAGCGGCTCTCACCATGATATGGAATATACTTAAACATTTCCGGTCGATACTGCCGTAAACGGGTATGTCCTGACCAGGAAAATGCTGTGCATTTAAGCAGTTCTTTCCGGCCATGCCGTCCCCGGAGCTGCACTCTGAGGCGTTTTCGCGATTGTTTTGGCACAGAAGGCTTTGGCATAGAGGTAAAAATGGATCCTGTTTTGACAGTCAGCGGACTCACAAAGATTTTCAAAAGAAATGGACAGACCGATCTCACAGCAGTGGACGATGTCAGTTTCTCTCTGATGCCCGGCGAATGCCTGGGTATCATCGGAGGCAGCGGCAGCGGAAAGAGTACTCTGGTCAATATGATCATCCGGCTCCTGGATCCGGACCGTGGGTCCATCTTTCTGAGAGGCAGTGATATCACGCATTTAAAAGGAAGGGCACTTCACAATGTCTACTCCGAAATGCAGATGGTCTTCCAGTCACCGGCCGAATCATTTGACCCCCGCCGCACACTGGGGGATGGAATAGGTGAAATCCTGCGCAACAGCGGACTGTCTGCCGGCAGAACCCGGGATCATGTAAATAATCTGCTGGAACTCTGCGGCCTTCCCGCGCAGTTCCAAGACCGCTTTCCCCATGAAGTGAGCGGGGGGCAGTGCCAGCGGGCCGCCATAGCCAGAGCACTGGCGATCAATCCCTCCATCCTGATCTGCGATGAGGCGACTTCCGCCCTGGACGTGACCATCCAGCGGGATATACTCTCTCTTCTGAATAATCTGCGCCGTCAGCGGGGCAGGAATCTTTCCATCCTGTTTATCTGCCATGACATAGCGTTGGTGCAGCAGTTCTGTGACCGGGTTATAGTCATGGAACGCGGCCGGGTCGTTGAAGAGGGCACTCCGGATGACGTCATCCGCAATCCTGCCCATCCTTACACCAGACAGCTGATCGACAGCATCCTGTGACGGCGGCGAATATTTCAATGTATCAAATGGTTTGATGTCAGGTACTAAAGGCAGCTAAGTGAAGCCCGTCTCGTCCTTTTGAACTTTACATCACAGTTTTCAGAAGGCAGTTTTTTTATCCAAGTGTCTGAGGGACAACAGACTATGGCTGAATTTAAGATCAAACAGAGGATCACACGCTACTGGACCTGCAGGGCGGAGTCTTTTGAAGCCCAGCGCCTGCGGGAATATGAGAGCAGCAAAAAAGAGCGCTGGCTCGCCGAATTCCACAAATATCTCCCTGCCGGCAGGCAGCTTCGCATACTGGATATCGGGACAGGAACCGGTTTTTTCGCATGCCTTCTGGCTGAAGAGGGACACAGAGTCAGTGGCATTGATCTGACTCCGGAAATGGTCGGACATGCCCGTCACATGTCCTCGGTCCTGGGACTTGAGATCGATTTTCAGGTCATGGACGCGGAAGAGACCGATTTCCCGTCTGATCATTTTGATGCCCTGGTCACCCGCAACCTGACCTGGACTCTTCCCAATATGGGAAAGGCTTACCGCGAATGGTACAGAATCCTGAAACCGGACGGAATCCTGATTAATTTTGACGCCGACTATTGCGGCCCGTCCGCGCAGGACGATAAGCCTCTCCCGGATAATCACGCCCACAAAAACATCCCGGAGTTTCTTATAAGAGAGAATGAGGCCATCTCCAAAGAGCTCGCAGCCGGTCAGGAACGCCGTCCTCAGTGGGACTATCAGCTCCTTTCGGAGGCAGGATTCGAAAAGATCATCATCGACACAGGTGTGTGGAAACGCATTTATCAGGAAATCGATGAATTCTACAACCCTGTTCCCATTTTCACGATTTCAGCCTGCAAGGGCGGGCAAAAGCGATGATTCGCCAGAAAGCAGAAAAACGTAAAGCGCAAAGCGAAAAAAACAAAGGCGACAGGAACAAAGCAGAAAAAAGCAGAAAAAACAAAGGCGACAGGAACAAAGCAGAAAAAAGCAGAAAAAACAAAGGCGACAGGAACAAAGCAGAAAAAAGCAGAAAAAAAGCTGAAAGCGATAAAAACAGAAAGACACAAAGCAGAAAAATACAGGCCGAAAACAGCAAAGAGAAATGTGGAAGCACATCCAAAGGTGCGTATCCGAAATGGATATCTGTATTGGGATAAAAAGTCAAACCAATCTAAAAGCAGCTGTGAAATGAGAAAAAGGAGGCTTTGAAATGAAAAAACAAATAGTAAAGAGATTCTCTGTATTTCTTCTGATCCTGTGCCTGTTACTCACAACCGGATGCGGCGGGGGCAATGTTTCCGGCAGCGCATCGGGGGACAACTCCGGGCAGGCCGGGACCGGCGAAGCAGCCGCTGAGAAAACCATGGTGATCGGCGACACCACCTTTAACGCCGAGAACTGGGAAGAGACCGTCGATCCCCATCGGACGTATAACGGCTGGGCCTGCATCCGCTACGGAGTCGGCGAGACCCTTGTCCGCTACACAGACAACATGGAACTCGAGCCCTGGCTGGCCAAGTCCTGGGAAAATGACGGCGGTCTGGTCTGGACGGTCACCCTGCAGGACAATGTCACTTTCTCCAGCGGCCGCGCCATGGATGCCGAAGCGGTAAAGCAGTGTCTGGAACATCTCCTGGAGAATCACGACAGGGCTCCCGGGGACACAAAGATCAAAGAGATAAGCGCAGATGGACAGGTCCTGACCATCACTACCAGCGAGCCCAATCCCGCTCTGATGAACTACCTCGGAGATCCCTACGGCTGCATCATCGACGTAGACGCCAGCGATTTTGAGAATGGTATAGTGGCCGGCACGGGTCCCTATATAGTCAAGGATATGGAGACTGACCATCATCTGACCCTTACCAAAAACACCGCCTACTGGAACGGTACTCCAAAAATCGATACCCTCACGATCCGCACACTCTCCGACGGCGACGCGCTTTCCGCCGCCCTGCAGTCCGGCGACATCGACGCCGCTTACGGAATGGCTTATGAGGCATATCCGAATTTTGAAAACGATCAGTTCCAGTTTTCCTCGATCAATACTTCAAGAGCCTTCTTTGCTTCCATGAATATGACCAGTCCCGTCATTCAGGATCCCGCCGTGCGGCGCGCCATCGCTATGGGGATCAACAAGGAGGGATTCGTCAACACCCTGCTGGATGGCCACGGCGTCCCCGGAAACGGTGCGTTTCCTGACGGTTTCAGCACCTTCGGCGGAGAAAATGTGAAGGCCGAAAAATATGATCCCCAAGGGGCAGCCGAAGTCCTGGAAAAAGCCGGCTGGATCGACTCAGACGGAGACGGGATCCGGGAAAAGGACGGCAAAAAACTGACCGTGCGCTGGCTGACCTATCCCAGCCGTCAGGAACTGCCGCTTCTGGCAGAATCCGTCCAGGCCTCGCTGAAAGACATCGGCATAGAAGTGGACATTAACTGCACTTCCAACCGCCGTGAATTCCTGGCGGATATGAACAGTTGGGATATCTACGCCTCCGCCCTGGTGACAGCACCGTCCGGAGACCCCCAGTACTTCTTTACGACCAGCTGCCTGCCCGGCATGAGTTATAATTTCGGAGCCTATGAAAACGAGCATGTCAATGAGCTGATTGAAAAACTTTCGACAGAATTCGATACTGCAGAGCGCGGAAAACTGGCCATAGAGCTTCAGCAGGCGATCCTGGATGACAACGCCTATATCTTCTGTTCCTTCCTGGAGATGAACATGATCTCCAGAAAAGGGGTGACCGGTTATACAGCACATGCCTGCGACTATTACCAGGTAACGGCAGATCTGGATATCGACTGATTCTGGCTCCCCCGGGCGGAACAATCCCTTACACGGATATGAATAGGGCAGAGGCGGCCACGCCGCCCTCTGCCCTCCCGCGGACTGCCGTTGGCCGTCAGGCGAAAGATACCTTACGGCTGCCCTGCAAAAAAAAAAGTGTGCTGCACTTGCCGAAAAAACAGCAATGCAGCACACCCTGCAGACTGACTATTGAAGATGCGGGATGACAGCAGCCGCTGCCATCCCGCATTTTATTTGAACAAAATACGTCTTCTCATTTGATGAAGCGGTCGATCGCCCTGTTCAGCGCTTCGACCGACTCCATGTCGTCCTCCTCAATCGCCTCGACGATGCAGTGGCTGATATGGTTCTTCATGATCAGCTTGCCCGTATTATTAATGGCGTTCCTGACTGCCGCCAGCTGAATCAGGACATCGGCACAGTCCTCGTCCCGCTGCACCATCCTCTTGACGGATTCCAGATGACCGATCGCCCTGGACAGACGGTTGATCACGGCTTTCTTTTCCTCGTCACTGTGGACGTGATGGTGATGCCCGCCGTGAGAATGGGAATGGCTGTGGGTATGATCATGGTCATGGGTATGGTCATGAGTGTGCCCCTGCTCATGGTCATGGGTGTGGTCATGAGTGTGCCCCTGCTCATGGTCATGGGTGTGAGTGTGCGCATGCCCCTGCTCATGGTCATGGGTGTGGATGTGGTCGTGCTCCGGCCCTTGCCCTTGGTCATGGCTGTGAGTGTGCGTATGCCCCTGCTCCCTGTCTTCTAAGTGATCGTGGAGATGATCCTGGTCTGCCATTGGCTGCTCCTTTGTATATCTGGTTTGTACATCCGGATAGTACCGACGGTTCTTTTTTACAACGTCTTCTTATAATGTCTTTACCGTCCGGTTGTACAGTCTCAGGAAGAAGGTGACCGACAGCACCGTGGACATGAGCTCCGCAATAGGAAATGCCCACCAGATCAGCGTCACTTCCCCAAATGTGGAGAGGAAGAGGGCGACCGGGATCAGTACGACAAGCTGACGCCCTACGGAGACGATCAGGGAGTAGTAGCTGTAGGAAAAGGCCTGGAAGATCGATCCCATGGCAATACAGGCACCGGCGAGGCCGAAGGAAAGGGAAATGATCCTCAGCGCGGGAACACCTATGCGAAGCATCTCCTCCGAGGCATTGAACATTCCCAGGAGTGCCTGGGGAAACAGGTGGAAAATGAGTGTCCCGCAGAGCATGATGCTGACGGCCAGGGTCATTGAGAATATCAGGGCCTCCTTGATGCGGTCGCTCCTGCGCGCGCCGTAGTTGTAGGCCAGCACCGGAATGAGACCGTTGTTCAGACCGAAGATCGGCATGAAGAAGAAGCTCTGAAGTTTGAAATATACGCCGAAGACCGCTGTAGCAGTCTTGGAGAAGCCTCCCAGAATCTGGTTCATGGCGTAAGTCATGATCGAGCCGATCGACATCATCAGGATGGAGGGTGCCGCGACAAAGTAAATTTTGCGGATCACGTCTGCAGAAGGCTTCAGGATCTGAGGGATTGAAATGTGGATATCCTCGTTTTTGGTCAGGTTGAGGTAACAGCCGATGCAGCCGGCAACCACCTGGCCCAGCACAGTCGCCGCAGCGGCGCCGGCTACGCCCATTTTGGGGAAGCCGAACAGGCCGAAGATCATAATCGGGTCGAAGATGATATTGATGATGGCGCCGGTCGCCTGAGAGATCATGCTGTAGACTGTGCGCCCGGTTGACTGCAGGAGACGCTCAAAAGTAATCTGAAAAATGGCCCCGAAAGACATGCAGAGAACTATTTTCAGATAGATCGTCCCATATTCCTGCACCAGGGCGTCCTTAATCTGAGTACCTATGAAGGGGCCGGCACCGAACAGACCGATCAGCAGGAACAGGATGTAGGTCAAAAAGGCCAGAAACAGGCCGTTGTTGGCAGCCTCATCGGCGCGGTCGAATCTTTTTTCGCCCAGCGATTTTGAGAGGAGGGCGTTAATGCCGACGCCCGTTCCGGACGCAAAGGAAATCAGCGCGTTCTGCATGGGAAAAGCCAGCGTTACCGCGGTCAGGGCGTCTTCCGAGAGTCTGGCGACGAACATACTGTCCACGACATTATAGAGAGCCTGGACCAGCATGGAGATCATCATGGGAAGCGACATCGATATGATCAGTTGTTTAACGGGCATAACGCCCATTTTGTTTTCTCTCTGTTTCTGCATGGGATCTGTCTTTCCTTTCCCCGGAAAACTTCAAGATACCGCAGACCTGTTTCACCATGAGATGAGGTCTGCGGTATCAATATTCAACTCAATGCAGCGCGGTCTGCATCGTTCTGTATATGCATTCCGTTCCTACTGCCCGGACTCCTGGTCCTCCGGATCATCTGCTCCCCCTGTTGACGCGGATCCGTATACATATGTTTCTTCAACCGCTGCGGCTCCGGGTTTATCCGTCTCTTCAGTCGCTGCGGCTCCGGGTTTATCCGTCTCCTCAATTGCCGCGTCCACAGGTTCATCGGTCTCTTCGATTGCCGAATGCGCCGGAGCATCGGGCTCATCCTTGACGCGGTAATATTTATAATCCACATAATATCCGATCAGAAATCCCACCACTGCCAACGCAAGCTGCGGAATCTG
The DNA here is from genome assembly GCA_902777355.1 of uncultured Lachnospiraceae bacterium. Lineage (GTDB taxonomy): Bacteria > Bacillota > Clostridia > Lachnospirales > Lachnospiraceae > CAG-791. The sequence continues at coordinate 61,913 of CACYTU010000021.1, forward strand.
GGATTCCATCCTGAGAGCCCCGGTCAGGATCAGCCCAAGTGCATAACCGATCGCAACCCCGTAAAACTCTGATTTTGGGATTGTATTAAAATATTTTTTCTGTGTGCTGTGATAGCCCTTTTTTTTCACATTTCACCTCCATGGCCGCCTGCCGCAGGATTCCCCCAAAAAAACAGGCGCCGGGAACCCATTCTCCGGCTGCCTGTTTTTTCATCCATATATCAGGGAAACAAATATCCGGGAAACGATTGTCCGGGAAATGAATATCCGGGAAATGAATATCCGGAAATTATACATCCGGGAAATGAGTATCCGGCCGCAGATGCAGGCTTTACCGCAAAACCGACGGCACGTAATGACTTTGTCCGGAGATTTCTTTTTTACAGTCTGGAATAGCCGAAGCCGTTGCAGATCGCATCGATGGGCTCATGGTTCTGGCACATTCTGCACTTGGCAGGCTGATAGGACATGTAGTCCGGCAGATCCGCCGTGGAGTAAAGCGCGTGAACGGGGCGGTCCATAACTTTGCTGACCGCGGAGAAGATCGCGGAAACGCCTTCGATGGTTCCGCCGTAATAGTAGATCGACTCAGTAGCGCGGGCAATGGTCTGACCTGTAGTTGCAGAAGCCAGAAGGAGGAGCACATGCTTGCCCTTTACCATCATCTGATTGTTTTCTCTGACAATCATCTGCCCGGAAAGGTCGTACTCAGGAGACATGATGTAAATCGTCTTGTGGGCATTCAGGGACATGATTCCGGCTCTGGTGAGTTCATCCGCCATGTAAGCACCGATGACCTCCATGCCGTCCATACAAACAATCGTATCAATAACAGTGCTCGCCACATAAACTTCACTCATGGCGCGGGCCGCTGCTTTTGCTTCATTCTGTCTGGTTTTCATCGTGGTCATATCGATGTAATAATTGATATGTGAGTTGGGAGTCACGAAGTGTCCCGGAATGACTTTCATAACGACATCATTATGACGGGGTGACCGCATTTTTCTGTAATTCTGCATGCAAAACCTCCCTTGCTTGAAAACAGATACTGCATAAATCTGCAAATACTGACTACCTGCTTCCGTCCTGTCCTGATCTCTAAGCAAATAGCTGCCTTCAGGTTCCGCTTCCCCGGAAATATTCTCCGGTGAAGGCCTGCTTCCCTCTGTTCAGCCCTCTGTTGACGGAATACTGCGATAAAAACTGCAAACTCCGCCTGACCGGCGGAGCCTGCATGTGCAATAATCGCAGCCGTTACCCTTACCCTTTTAACCTATCACCTATTATACAATAAAACTTCTGAAAATGCTCTCTAAATAGCCCAATTTGTGAGGTATTTACTATTTGCCAGATAAAATATTTTCGTATGAAGCAATATAAAGCAATTTGAAGCAAATATAAAGCAATTTGAAGCAGTTCCAGGTAACATGAAGCTGCTCAAATGCGGCGCTGTACCGGATCAGGGGCCAACATGGCCCGCAAATGTCCGCATGACCGGAAATGCATGCATATCCGTCTTTGCTGCCGCCTGCCCGCTGTTTATAAACATGTGTGATTCAAGACACGCCTGCGAGTCTTGCGCGCCGGATGCATTGCCCATAAGGGCAGCATCTTCCGCACATGCCAGGCATGTGCTGCCGCTTCCGTGCTGCATCCAACACACCTTCGGTGAGTAGGAGCGTTTATTCACACGGGCATGACAAAACCGCTGACCAGCAGGCACACGCAGGTCAGGGCGGCCCCGATAAAGGCGTATGGCATCTGGGTAAAGGCGTGCTCCATGTTCTCGATTTTAGCACCGGCGGAAGCAAGCACTGTCGCGTCGGAATAAAAACAGGCGTGGCTGCCGAAAGTGCTCCCCGAGAGGATGGCGGCCATAGTGAGGATCATGTTGGCCCCCACAGCTGCAGCCAGCGGAACAATGATCGGAATAACAATAGTAGAAATCCCCCAGGTCGAACTGGTCGCGAAAGTCAGCACAGCCACGACCAGGAAAATGATCACCGGATAAGTCGCGGGCGTCACATAGGGCTGCACCAGGGAGATTACATATTCCGGCAGCTGCATGTCACCGCAGCAGCGCGCGACCGTGAAAGCGCCGACCAGGATGGCCAGTGTGGGCATCATTTCGCAGTAACCGCTGATCAGCAGCTCGCCCCATTTTGAAAAAGTGAGACGTCTGCGGGGTACATACAAAAGCAGACAGAGGAAGAGTGTCAGAATAACCGCCCTCAGTATGTCCTCCGTGACAATGGTCACGCCAATCAGGACTCCCATGGGAAGAGCGAAATCGATCAGCTGTCCGTCTTCTTCCCCGGTCTCCTCCTCTTCATTATACTTTCTGCTCTCCTCGCTGTAGGTCATGCCCGTCGCGCGTGTGCGCTCATAGGCCTTTTTCATGGGTCCGATCTTAGGCATCCATCCCATGGCGAACATCCACACCATGATCACTGTGATGATCGCGTAAAAAATAAAGGGGATGGTCCTGATATACATGGAAAAGCCGGAAGGAAAGTTCATATTGATGATGGCTTCCTCCCTCATAAAAAGAGAGATATAAAAAGCTGTCCATGTCGAAAAAGGAATGATCACGCAGAAGGGAGTTCCCGTGGAATCCAGAAGATAAGCCAGCGCCTCACGGGGTACCTTCTTTCGGTCGCAGATGTCCCGCATGCACAGTCCCACCGTGAGCATGTTGAGATAATCATCGACAAAAATGACGGCTCCCAGCACAAATGTACCCAAAAGGGCGCCGCGCTCCGTCCGGCAGAGTTTTTCCCCGATGCGGGTAAAGCCTCCGGTTCCCCTGGACTCCCGCAGCATTGCGATCAGACTGCCGAACAAACCGCAGATCAGGATAACGCTCTGGTTTTCGAGATCCGAGATCGCGGCCAGCAGCGTTTCCACCCAGGGAAGAAAAAAGCCTGTGCCGTGCATGATGATACATGCCAGAACGGATCCCGCCAGAAGAGACTCAAAGGACTTTCTGGTCAGTACCGCCATCACTATGATAAAGATTATGGGAATCAATGTAAGTGCGCCATATTCCATTCTATATCTTCCTCCGGAATCCCAAAAGAATCCCCCGGAATTCACCGGTATTTCCCGGGAATGCCTTTCTTATATCCGGAAATGCTTTTACTGCTTCCCGGAAAAAGCCCGCCGCTTTCCTAATGATTGTAAAACCCTTCGCAATGGTTCTGTAAAATCTCCGAGTCATTGTGAAGGGTCTTTTATTTGCGTATGCCTGCCGCAGTCCGTGTCGGACCTGCGTAAACATTATTATTAAAAATTATAATAATCTTTTTTCTATCTTACAACATCCAGTTACAGGCAGGAAATACGCTGCTATATATTTCAGGCCGGAAACAGGCTTCCCTTTGTATTCCGTACGTAATCTCTTCCATTCCACACTCATCGGTTTTCTCAAAATGAGTCTTTTACCCCACAGGTTTAAGGATTACTCCGGCAATCTATGGCACAATATGCGCAAACGGGAAAAGGTCAGCGTGGGCCGGTACGGGCCGGAAGGATGAATACGTGACATCCAAATCCGATGTTTTGATCAATCAGTTAAAGAAGGCCATATGTCTTTTTTCATCTCTGCCAAAACCGTGTTTTTTATTTTTATTTTTGATCAATAAAAGCATTTATATGCTTAAATTTCATCTTTTATGGTATTTTTTCTTGACAATCCAAAATAATAATAATAAATTAATGTGCGTAATTTTCCAATTATTCTATTAATATACATTATTACTATCGACAGGAGGCAAGTAATATGGCCAGAACTAAAAAGGCAGAAACCGCTGCAGCCAAGACTACTGCAGCTAAGACTACAGCAACTAAGACTACTGCAAAGGCAGCTGCTGAGAAGGCTCCCGCAAAGAGAACCCGCAAGAAAAAGGTCGTCCCGAATTTCGTGATTCAGTCCAGCGCTGATCAGTCCGTCACTTATGAAGCAGTCCTTGAGAAGGTCAATGCTGCATTTGACGGCGAAGTTACTTCCGTAGATGTCTATGTCAAGGCCGAAGAAGGCAAGGCATACTATGTCATCAACGGCGATGTGACCGGTGCTGTTGAGCTTTTCTGATCTTAACTTTTAAAATATATTTAAGGCTCTCCCTCGAGCCTCTTGCGCCGCGTGCGCACCCCGTGGTTTTTTGCATGTAATTATACATGATGAATACGCAAAAAAGCAGCGGAATGTCTCCGATTTGTAAACGGATTCATTCCGCTGTTTTTTTATTCTTCATCCCGCAATTTCAATCACTTATACAAGACTCGCTTGCGGGTCTTGCGCGCCGGATGCAGGCTGCCCGTAACAGCAGAATCTTGCGCACATGCGAAGCATGTGCTGCAGCTTCCGTGCTGCATCCAACACTCCTTTGGTGTGTGGGAGCGTTTAATTCAGCGGGGGATTGTGACCCGCCACTGTTTTTCAGCCGCTGGCTCCCATTCTGGAGATGCATTGGGAAGCGCGCAGGCGCCCTCTCTTCGCGCACTCGCTGAGATTCTCCCCCTTCAGAACACCTGTCAAAAAACCTGCCACAAAATTGTCACCCGCACCGGTGGAGTCGACGACTTCCACCGGAAGTGCCGGCAGATGGAACCTGCCCTCCTGTCCGTTCACGTAGCATCCATCCGCGCCTGCTTTAATGATAACGTTTTTGATACCGCTCCCGCGGAAGATCTCTGTCATCTCGAAGAAGTCATCCTCAGTGAGTTCCCTGCCCGTGAAGCCGGTATAATAAGCTGCTTCTCTTTCATTGGGGAAAATATAGTCGACAAGAGGCCACACAGGAGCCAGTTCTTCCATTTTGATCTCCCGGAAGGTGGGCAGCTTTGTGTCCGCGCTGATGACGGCACCCGCTTTTTTCGCGGTCTCCATCAGTTTTTTCACTATTTCCGCCTGGTCCAGCGGAGCCCTGAAAAGGCTTGCGAAAGAGACTATGCTGGCGCTGTCCATTTCAAGTTCCTCTGCGGCAGGAATATAGCCCTCCAGCATTGTCGCCTTACTGTTTATGGAGTGACGTCCTCCGTCCTGGTGCACCACGAGCTGGGCGATGGGTGTCACAAGGGAGTCCATAACTGTAATGTGGTCAGTGTTTACGCCGCGCCGGGACAGTTCGGTGCGCAGCAGGTTTCCGGCTGAATCGGGCCCGACTCCGCAGGCGATTCCCGCCCTGCATCCCAACTCTGTCAGGGCAATTGACTCATTGACCGCATCCCCTCCTATATGCAGTTCGATCCGCTCCGCGCGGAAAACATTTTCGCGGTGTTTGTCCGCCTCCTGCCCGCGGATAATGCAGTCGATCACAGCCTGACCGATGCAGAGCACATCATATTTTCTGTCGCTTTTCATAGTCTGATTCATTTTCCGAGCCTTTCTGCCAGGTGTTCATTTTCTTTCGTTACTTATCCCCTTGTTTCCTTATTCCCTTGCTTCCTTATTCTCTTGTTCCCTTATTCCCTTGTTTCCTTATTCCCTTGTTTCCTTATTCCCTTGCTTCCTTATTCCCTTGCTTCCTTATTCCCTTGCTTCCGGAAAAACGGAAAAAAGGAAAAAACCGATTCGGTACAATCGAAGACAAGGTTAACGGGGTAAAGAAGTATCAGACTATATCAAACAGTAAACTGTCCTATCAGATACCTATTCTTTCCCAAACAGTAATCCTGCGATTCCGCTTATTATGTTCTCGGCTGTCTTGCTTCCCGTTCCAAACCCTTCTCTGAAAACACTATCCATCCCTACATAAAACCACTTCAGGACCTGTTTTGAAAACTCCGATTTAAGAGATTTCTCATCTTTATTCTTGTCATTACTGTTTTCTCTGAAGCTCTCAAACCTGTCAAAGAGGTATTTATGCCATTCAGGTCCTAGCAGGTTATCACTGTACTCATTGTCAAATCCCTCGATCTGCGAGCAGATATCCTGAGGGATGTCCATATAATAATACCTCAGCAGGCTCCTGGTCTCTTCATGAAACTCTCTCAGTCCGGCGATCTTATCATCATCCAGCGCATCTATGTCTGCAAAATATTTCTCATACAGAATCATATATCTGGTATAGAGACTGCGAAGAATGGTTTCCAGTTCCTCCTTTTTGACAGTCTCTTCATGCAGAATCTGCTCAACTCTTTCCTTGCTTAATTCGACCATAGCTATCCTCCTCGTATGCTTAACAGGTTTGTACTGTCTGCGGAGCCGTGGTTACAGGCTTTTGACCTCCCGGGCAGCTCCCGCCGACAGGCTGGCAGGCACATCGACCAGGCGCTGGTTGGAGCTCCCGCGGTAAATGCATTCCCTGCTCAGCAGTTCCATGCGGAAGGGGCCGTCCACAAGCACATCCATGTGATTCAGCGCTTCGACCGCATCGGGTCCTGCGCTGCCCTTCATGATCTCCTCAAAAGTCCAGCCGGTATAACACCAGACGGTAAGCCCTTTGGCATGTGCCGCGTCAGCCGCCGCAATGACTGCCCGGGGCTGCAGAAGGGGGTCACCGCCGGAGAGGGTGATGCCGTCCAGATAGCGGGTTTTCCGAATCTCTTCAATCAATTCGTCAAGGCTGATCTCCTCTCCGCCCGCCGGGTCCCATGTCTCGGGATTGTGGCAGCCCGGACAATGATGGGGACACCCCTGAAAAAAGACTGTAAAGCGCACTCCCGGCCCATCCACGCTGGAGTGCTTTACCATCCCCGCAATTCTGGCCTTTGTTGTCCCTGATGTAGTATTTTCCATAGCCGCTCCTGTATTTCTCCTGCTGCCTGTTTCTTCTGCTGCCTGTTTCTCCTGCAGTCAGCTTCTTCCCTTGTCTCAGACCCGGTCCGGATTTGCCGCAAAAAGAATGCTCTCCTTCATTTCACGATCTGCCTTTTACGATTATCGAAACGGGGCGTAAAAACCTGGCCGACGAAGTCGTCCGTGAGTACATCACTTTGCTGCATATCTCCTCTGGCAGAGCTCCCGGAGATTTTTTCTCAGCATTTCATAGCGAAGACGCTTTTCTTCTTTCGCGAAATGTACCTCCCGGAACTGTTCGGGATTATTCTCATAGACCAGTTTCTCTCCGCCGAACTGTTCACTGGTCAGATCAAACACTTTTCCGTCCACTTCGTTATAGCAATGGTAGTTCCCGGCAGGGCGCAGGATACCGTACACTCTGCCTCCGAAAATATCCTGTGTCAGGAAGGCAGTGATGGAGCACTGGCCCAGTGTTTTGTTCTCATATGTCCAGTCACTCCTCAGTCTGGGCGGGCAGGTCTGCGCGCACCACAGTTCGGAGAGAAGGTCGTAGAGATCCCTGGGTGTATGGATCCCCGGATAGTCGTCGGTGACCGGGGGACAGTCCGCCCTCTCATGTCCGTAAAACACATAGCTGTCGTCCTCGATTGCCTCCAGATAGAAGCTTACGGGACGGAAGCCGTCATTGCATGAGATCATGGCGGATTTTTTATTTTTCATCCAGCCTTCATAAATGTCCTCTCCTCCACAGGACAGGGTGAGAACGAAGGGAGAGATCGCCTCCCAGGCGCTGTCACAGAGCTTTTCCGGCTTCTTCCATCCATCCGCAATAAACACCTGGCCAAGGCGGATATCACAGGCGTGCTCTATAGGGTTTTCATATTTTTCCATCAGGTCATCGTAACGGGCCTGTCTCATGACCGTGATCCTGACTTTTTTCATATCTTTATATCTCCGGGGAAAGAAATCAGTCCGACGCAGCATCCCGGGTTCGGGGTCTGTTCACCTCTTATTTATCTGTTTTCTGTTCACTTCTTTTTTATCTGTTTTCTGTTCGCTCCTTTTTATTTATCTCTTGTTTGAGCGGCGCCAGATCTTCTGTTGCTCCGCCGCGGCGATCAGTTGGTCGCGAAAATCCGGGTGGGCGATGCTGACCAGCATCTCGGCCCTCTCCCAGGTGGTCCGCCCGGTCAGGTTGACCGCGCCGTACTCTGTGACTATATAGTAACTCTGGCTGCGCGGATTTGTGATGATCTCCCCGTTGAAATGGGGAAGAATGCGGGATGTCCTGACACCGTTCCGGTCCGTGTAGGAAGATGTCATGCAGATAAAGGCCTTCCCTCCGCGGGCCATGGCGGCGCCTGTGAGATAATCCAGCTGTCCGCCGGTTCCGCTGATATGGCGGAGCCCTGCGCTCTCTGCGTTTACCTGCCCGTAGAGGTCCACGGAAATGCAGTTATTAATTGAGATCATTTTGTACTGTCTCGCAATCGTCTCCGCCGCGTTCACATATTCCAGAGGTTCAATGACCACACCGGGATTACAGTCCACCCATTCATAGAGCGGCTTAGAGCCAAAGACTATACCCGTGACGCCCTTCCCTGCGCGAAATGTTTTGCACTTGTTGGTCAGCTTACCGGCCTTGTAGAGTTCATAATAAGCATCCCCGCAGAGCTCGGTGTGCATTCCCAGGTCCCTTACATCCGACTGAGCCAGGATCGAACCCACCACGTTGGGCAGAGAGCCGATTCCAAGCTGCAGTGTGGAGCCGTCTTCAATAAAGGGCACCAGAATATTGGCGATCGCGATTTCCTCCGGTGCGGGCTCCGGTATAGGAAACTCGGGAAGAGGAGGATGCTCTCCTTCCACTATGAAATCCACCTCGGAGATATGAATACTCTCGTCGAAACCACCCAGAATGCGGGGCAGGTGTTCATTGACTTCCAGTATGACGATATCAGCCTTCTCGATGATCCCCTGTGCAATGCCAGCGCCGCAGGACAGATTAAAAAATCCGTGCCGGTCCATGGGAGTCACGCACATCATGGCCACATTTACCGTCAGGAAATGTCTGTAATAAGGCTCCAGATTCCGGAAAATCATCGGAATGTAATTGCAGAGCCCCCTGTCGCAGAGTGCTCTCTCATAGGAGGAACAGTGCCAGCTGTTGTAGCAGAAATGCTCCCGCTCCGGGTCGGACTCGACCGTCATGATCGGTCCGAAGCAAAGATTGCCGCGAATCTTCACGTCAAAAAGCTCATCTTTGCGCTCCGCCAGCGCCGCGTCCAGAAGCGTAGGAAAACAGACATTTGTACCGAAATCGATCCAGTCTCCGCTTTTCACACACTTTACAGCCTGCTGCGGAGTCCTGAGTTTCCTACTATATTCAGCATAAAAATCCATATCTTATCCCAAGGCCTCCTGTTCCATTGTCCTGCCGGACACAGCCGGCGCTCTGCTTCTGTTAACAATTCTATCATGAAAAGCCCTTTGTGTGCTCACATATTGAGAAGCCGGGTTCTCCCGAGCCGTGTTCGCCGGGTTCTTACGGGTTCTTACACTTCCATTCACTGGAAAAAAATTTTCGTATTTTTTTCTTTCTTTAAGGTTCTTTAAAGGTACATGGGGTAAATATATACGTGTAAACCGAAAACAGAGCAGATCCGGAACGGATAGTGATCTGATCCTGATCGGATATGGCACTCGTGAAAAACATAAATTGAACAAATAATGATCATTTAAAGAACAGAAAAAAAACGATACTTAACTTAACCCGATACTTAACTTAATCAGATACATCACAAAAAACAGCAATACAAGAAAGTACAAACAGTACAAGACATTACAAAACAATACAAATACAAAGAGGAAGGTTATTTCATTTACAGGCTGTCGCAAGAACGGCCGGAAAAAATGCGAGGTATAAAAGACATGACAAATAAGAGATTTATGACCGCTTCTATTTGCGCGCTTCTTCTGGGCGGAATGGTTGGCTTCCATGCTTTTTGCGACACAACTGCTGTCACAGCGGACGGTGTGGCTTCCGGCAGTACCTACGTGATCGCGGAGGCCTCGGAGACAGACGAAAGTCCGGAGAATACGACTGATGATACGACAGGCTATACGACAGGCGATATGACCGATGATGTGAACGATGGCACTGCAGCAGGCCAGACGGATACTGCCGCCTCCGGAACCGGCGCGAAAGATGACGGATCAGCCGCTTCTTACGATTCTTCAACAAGTACAGGTGCCCTGAATACCGCCGAGCTTTTCACATCCCGCGATCTCGAGCAGGAAGCGGATCTGAGCGAGGCGCAGGGTGTCACTGTGAGCAGCGGTGAGACCGTCACAATCAAGACAGGCGGTGTCTACGTGATCACCGGAACTGCCACCGACGCGCAGATCCTGGTCACCGCTTCTGATGAAGATAAAGTCCAGCTGGTTCTGGACGGAGTCTCCATCACGAATGAAAGTATTCCCTGCATCTACATCAAGAGCGCCGATAAGGTTTTTGTCACCACGACAGCATCCGAAAACACACTTTCCGTGACCGGCACTTTTACCGCGGACGGTGAAACGAATACAGACGCGGTTATTTTTTCAAAAGACGATCTGGTGGTGAATGGAAAGGGAACCCTGAACATCTCCTCCACAGATAACGGAATCACCAGCAAGGACGACCTCAAAGTCACAGGCGGGACAGTCAATATCACCTGCAGTTCAGACGCGCTCGAAGCCAATGATTCTATCCGGATCGCAGATGGCACGATCTCAATCAGCACCGCCAAGGACGGACTTCATGCCGAGAACGACGAGGACAATACGGTCGGTTATATTTACATTGCCGGCGGAACCCTCACCGTCGAAGCAGGGGATGATGCCATCCACGCGACTACAGTCGCCCAGGTCGACGGCGGTACGCTGAACCTCACAGGCCGTGAGGGCATTGAAGGCACATGGATCCAGATCAATGACGGAACGATCAGCATCGCGGCATCCGACGATGGAATCAACGCCGGCCAGAAGTCCAATATTGCCACTCCCACAGCTGAGTTCAACGGAGGCACGGTCACCATCGTCATGGGCTCCGGCGACACTGACGCCGTGGACTCCAACGGGAATCTTCTCATCAACGGCGGCACACTGGATATCACTGCCCAGAGTCCTTTCGATTACGACGGCGCAGGCCAGCTCAACGGCGGCACACTGATCGTGAACGGAAGCGAAACGACCGCCCTCTCCAACCAGATGATGGGAGGCCATGGCGGCATGGGCGGTCACGGCGGTATGGGCGGTCATGGCGGCAGAAACGGCGGATGGTAATATGCCGTCTCCGTCCTGAGAACGGAACGCTTATGTGGTTTTGAATTTGCGCAAAGCCTTTTATTTGATCCTAAATTAATGCAAACCCGATAGCTCACCCTACATTTTCGCAAATCCATATATAATCCCCAATTTGCGTAATAACCATTGACATTATCTCCTGATTTGAATATGGAAACTGATCCAATTGTATTCCTCAGTGAATCCGGAGTCATAATGAAACCCCAGACATCAACATTTCATTATGGATTTACCGGAAAAACCCGGCAGCTGGCATAAAAAGCAGCTGCCGGGTTTTGATTATGACACGGTTCGTGTAAAATATTTTCCGCCTTGCGGCGGGCACTTACAATTGCCAATCGGGGTATCGATGCCGCCGGTGTTATGTATTGATGGCACCGGTGTTACGTATTGATGCCGCCGGTGTTACGTGCTGATGCAGTGAAAGAGAAAGGTCCCGATAAACATGAGATTCTCCTCTTCATTCGTGATCCGGATCTCTACAAGGCAGCTGGTGCGTCCTCTGTGGATCGTTGTCCCCCGGGCTGTCAGGGTTCCTCCCTCAGCCGCGCGGAGGTATTGAACATTGGCCTGCTGGGTCACATATCTCCTGCCGTCGGTCCTGCACACCATGCCCGAGCATATATCCGCCATTGTGTAATAGGCAGCCCCGTGAACGATTCCCTGGAAATTGAGCGACTCGGGGACGATGTCAAGAGCCACCTCCGCATAGTCCTCCCTGACGGCGACTGCCCTGCAGTGATTATAGGCCCCGAAGAGATTGGCCTTCTGAATCTCCAGTTCTTTCTGCAGTCTCTCCTGGTCGGTTAAGGCGTTTTTTTCGAATCCGGACATACCCCATGTCTCCCTGATTAATCTGAAACAGTACTCTCTTCTACAGATCTCCGACCGCGCGCTTTATGTCCTCCAGTGACTCTGCGAAAGTGATCATGGCGCGGGCCTCTTTTGTCATAAAATCCGCGTCCGCCATCCTGTCAAACATACCGCGGAGCAGATCGTAGTATCCGTTTTTGTTATATATAATGCAGGGCTTCTGATGTTTTCCAAGCGCCGCCATGACGATCACTTCCGAGATTTCATCGAGGGTGCCGATTCCTCCGGGCAGGGCAATATAGGCGTCTCCCATTTCCATCATCTTGATCCTTCGCTCCGCCATGGTCTCGGTGGGGATCGTTTTCGTGATTCCTTCATGCAAAAATCCGTCATCGATAAAAAACTGAGGCTCCACACCGATCACTTCTCCGCCGTTTTCCATAACGGCATTGGCGAGCACTCCCATGAGCCCGACCTCCGAGCCCCCGTAAATCAGACGGTAGCCCGCCAGGGCTATCCATTTTCCGATTTCCGCTGCTGTATCCCTGAAAATCTGTTCATTTCCTTCGCGCGCTCCCAGATATACTGTTATGTTCATTAAGCATTCCTTTTCTATGTCATTTTATTGTTTCCAGGCTCTGCTGATTCCGATGTTGTTCATCTTTTTTTCCGGTTAATCTATTCTCCCGGTTCGTCTTTTATTCTGGTCCGTCTTTTATCACGGTCGATCTTTGATTCCGGTTCATCTTAAATCCCGGTTCATCTTTTATCCCATTATAACTATTTACCAGTATGTGTAAACGATGTCTGCAAAAAAAAAAGCATCGGCCGCCGATCATGAAACCAGCTGTCCGATGCCTCATTATTATACAGATATACGATCACTTCAGTGTAATGACAGTATCACCCTTACTGAGCAGGTCACTCATTTCCTTCTGTGACAGATTTACATGTCCCAGCCTGGTGTAGGCCCAGGAATTGGATCCGTAAAAGATCACAACCTGATTCCCGGAGTAGAGAACGATATCTCCGTAATTTGTATTGGTCTGTACATCGTCACTGACAATACTCTGTCCGATCGGGCCGACCTGCTCAAAGCCGCCATACATAGACATTTGGATCGTGAGGGGGCATAATGCCCTGAGGGCCTCCACGGAAGCGTTTTCTTCCCACGTTACGGGGACTTCTTTTTGGCCGATCAATAACTTCATTGTATTTTCCACCTCGCTGTCATCTTTCGCTTTTTCTGCTGTGCCGGCAGTTTTGACGTCAGAATTTGTCCCGTCAGCTGCGCTCTGTGCTTCAGCCGGATTGGCTGTAGGATTGGCTGTAGGATTGGCTGCAGGATTGGCTGCAGGATTGGCTTCAGTATTGCCCGCGGTATTATCTGGCCCGGCCGCGCAGGCTGAAAGCGTCAATAACACAACCGCCATCAAAATGCAGATTTTTTTCATGGCAAATTACCTCCTGTAAGGTTCTTCCAGGGACAAACGGAACGAGGCCTGCCCGGGAAGGGTCTGGATCAGACGATTATCTTCTTCCGTGAGGTGCGCAATGATCATCTGATGGTAAGATGCCGACTCTTCTTCGCCGCCATAGAGGATGGCAAACCACCCGCCTGACAGGTTGATATCTCCGTTTTTCCAGCCATCCTGCATCTCGCTCCGGTCAAGGGCGCCGTCCCCGCATTCACAGCAATAATCAATACCGGAGTCAACTCCTGTCACTGTCATAGGCAGCCGGTTCATCAGATCCCGAGCCGCCATTGTGTTGTTCAGCCTGGCTTTGACCGTTACATTGCCCGAAGAGATAACCAGCCTGGCCACGTTTCGGTCATCCGGATCGGTGAGGGCAGCTCCTGCGGCAGTCAGCCCGTTCAGCAATTCTTCTGATTTGTTCTCGCTTCCCGCTGCTGTAAAAATACCCATATCTTCCAGATGCAGATACTCGAGGAAAGAATTACGATAGGCAAAAACCGCGCCGTCATAGACACCCTTGTCTCCTGATGAGAGAAGCAGGGCGGCCTTCCTCAGTTTCTTCGGATAGCCGGGGGCATAGATGCGGTTGATGGCGCACTGCAGCTGTCCGGAAAAACCATGGTAGTAGATTGGAGAGGCCAGAACGATCATGTCCGCCTCGTCCAGAGCAGGATAAATCATCTGCATATCGTCCTTCTGGACGCAGGTCCGGAAAGCTTTTGTATGACAATACTCACATGCAAGGCAGCCCTTGATGTTCATCCTGCAGACGTTATAAACCGTGACACTGTGACCGGCACTCTCCGCGCCGGCTTTATAAGCCCCGACCATGGCAGCCGTGTTGCCGTCCGGTCTGGGACTGCCGTTCAAAATAAGAATCTTCATTATTTTAAATATTCCTCAAAGAAATGCTGGATCTTGTCGAAAGGTATGATATCCTTGCGGTCATACAGATCGGTGTGGACTGCGTCGGGGATGATCATCAGCTCTTTGTTGTCGCCATTTAAGAGTTTGAAGGTGTCACGGCTCAGGTAGCAGGAATGAGCCTTTTCGCCGTGGATCATCAGGACAGCGCTGTCGATTTCCCCTGCGTATGTAAAGAGGCGCATGTTCATGAGGGAGGTTCCGGTGCTCGCCGCCCAGCCGTCATTGGAGTTGAGGGACCTGGAATGATAGCCGCGCCCGGTCTTATAGTAATCGTAGTAATCTTTTACAAAGAAAGGCGCGTCTTCCGGCAGCGGGTCGACCACGCCGCCCGCTCTCTTATAGCTGCCATTTTTATAATCTTCGGTTCTCTGGGCATTGATGGCATCTCTGGCTGCTTTCCGATCCTCTTTGCTGTCAGCGGAGTCAAAATAACCGTTGCCTGCCACGCGGGACATGTCGTACATGGTGGATGTCACGGTCGCCTTGATGCGTGTATCCACGCATGCTGTCTGCAGTGCCATGCCGCCCCAGCCGCAGATGCCGATAATTCCGATACGGTCAGGATCGGCCAGTTCACAGCAGGAAAGAAAGTCTACCGCTGCCTGGAAATCCTCTACATCTATATCGGGAGAGTGCATAGCGCGGGGGAATCCACCCGACTCACCTGTAAAGGACGGATCAAAAGCGATCGCCAGAAATCCGCGCTCCGCCATCTCCTGAGCATATAAGCCGGAGGACTGCTCCTTGCAGGCTCCAAACGGGCCGGAGACCGCAATGGCAGGCAGCTTTCCGGAAGTGTTCTTGGGAACATACATATCCGCCGCAATCGTAATGCCAAAGTGATTGACAAAAGTCACCTTGCTGTGATCGACCTTATCACTCTTGGGAAATGTCTTATCCCACTCCTGTGTCAGTGTCAGTTCTGCTGCCTTCATCATAATCATTACCGCCTTTCTTTAGTCCTTCTTATTCTTTATTGTCCTTAATTCTTTTTCTGTTTCCTTATTTCTTTTTCCGTCTGTCGGATCAGGTAATCGAGGCAATCGACTCTGCGCTGGCTTTGATGCAATTCCTCCATCAGGTCACATCGGATCATCTTCATCTTGTGAAGGGCATCTGAGATCCTGCCCGCCTGATAAAGGTGATTGACATAATCAGCAGACTCATTGCTGCAGCCGGCGTCAAGCAGATTGCATTTCACTGCATTTTCGTTTCCCACAGGTAATTCCTCCTTCAGGGCTTCTCTGTATTTGTATTGTAGCGGTTTGACGGAGGTCTCGCTAATGGTTATAATGCATATCATGATATTCATAAACAGAATATCACAGCACTCTGACGCAGCGTTTTTTTAATGAAAATAAGGATAAGATTTAATTCTGATAAGATGAGCTTTGGAAATGGAAATCAGCATAAAAAACGGCAGGCGGGCATTCGAATATCGCAAATGGAAAAATGAAGAAATAACATTCTGACAGAGAGGAATTGGAAATGGAGATCAGGACACTCAGATATTTTCTTGCCGCGGCAAGGGAGGAAAACATGACGCGGGCGGCGGAGTCGCTCCATGTGACGCAGCCAACCCTGTCCAAGGCTCTGAAGTCGCTGGAAGATGAGTTGGGCAAAAAGCTCTTCATCCGGCACAGTTTCAGCATAAAGCTGACTGACGAGGGCATGCTCCTGCGCAATCGGGCTGAGGATCTGGTCGGGATGGCAGACAGGATCGAGAGGGAGTTTGTCTCGCTGGACGATATTTCCGGCGGGGATCTGTACTTTGGATTAGCGGAGTCTTTCCAGATTTGTTATCTGGCCCAAGCGATCCACACCTTTAAACAGACTTATCCGGGTCTCAGATATCACATCACCAGCGGCGACACTGAGCAGGTCATGGAAAAACTGGACAAGGGCCTTCTGGACTTCGTGGTGCTGGCGGAAACACCAGACAAAGGAAAATATGAATCTCTGATCTTCCCGGAAGCCGATGTATGGGGCCTTATCATGCCGGAAGATGACCCGCTGGCAAAGAAAAAGGCCATCTGTGCAGATGACCTGAAGGGACTTCCCTTATTCTGTTCGGAGCAGAGCTGGAAAAATGACATTCCCCGCTGGGCCGGTGCAAAGATGGAATTTCTCCATCTGGAGGGCACTTTCCGTCTGGCATATAATGCGTCCATCTTTGCAAAGGAACATCTTGGATATCAACTCACCTTCGACAGGCTGGTGGACACCTCTCCCGGAAGCGGACTGATCTTCCGTCCACTGAGCCCCCGGCTGGAGACCAGACTATATCTGGTATGGAAAAAATACCAGACTTTTTCACCGATTGCAGAGCGTTTCCTGGACCAGATCAAAACAACATTTGTGCCGGAAACAGGATAAAATTCTGTCCTGCCCTGTCTCCGGCACAGGCATCCGAGTCAAGACTCGCCCGCGAGTCTTGACTCGGATGCGGGATAGCATGTCTTGCTTTTAAAATCTTATAAAATCAGGGATTCACGACGTTGACAGGCTCTCCCGCCAGGAAGGCGCGGACGTTTTCGACCGTGATGTCCATGATCCGCTGACGGGCCTCTTTGGCGGCCCAGGAAATATGCGGTGTGATGATGCAGTTCTTTGCCTTGAGCAGGGGGTTGTCGGCGCGGATCGGTTCGGAGGAAACCACGTCGAGGGCCGCTGCGGCAACCTTTCCGGAATTCAGGGCATCCGTCAGATCCTGCTCGACAACCAGCTGTCCCCGGCTGTTGTTGATGAGGATCACGCCGTCTTTCATCTTAGCGATATTGGCGCTGTTGATGATTCCTTCTGTGGAGGGGAAGAGGGGGCAGTGCAGGAAGATCACATCCGACTGAGTAAACAGTGTATCAAGCTCTACATACTCCGCAAGTTCTCTGCCGCTGTCTGTGGGATGCTCGTCAAAGGCAAGCACCTTCATGCCAATCGCATTCAGAATGCGGGCAGTGGTCTGGCCGATCCTGCCCAGGCCAATGATTCCGGCGGTCTTGCCGTAGAGCTCGATCATGGGGTAATCCCAGTAGCAGAAATCCTCGCCGTTCTGCCATTTTCCGGCCTTGACGGTCTCTGAATGATGCCCGATGTGGGAGCAGATTTCCATCAGAAGACCTACCGCGTACTGGCCTACGATCTGTGTGCCGTAAGTCGGAACATTGACGACAGAGACTCCTCTCTCACGCGCCGCCGCGCAGTCGACGATATTGTAACCGGTCGCCAGCACTGCGATCAGTTTCAGCTGAGGGCATGCGTCCAGAGTCTTTGCGGAAATGGGAGTCTTATTGATCACGGCGATTTCCGCGTCGCCGATCCGCTCCGCTATGATCGGAGCATCTGTATAGGAAGTGCGGTCATAGACCGTCACCTCGCCAAAAGACTCCAGTCCGCCCCAGGAGAGATCCCCCGGATTCTCCGTATAGCCGTCGAGCACTACTATTTTCATTTCTTTCCTCCTCGCTGTACTGTTTTCATTACCTTCCTGTATCTCTGAGCGCATCAGCGCAGTTTTTAATATACTTTTTCAATATACTCAAGAAGATTCCTTTTTCGGAATCGGATCCTCTTCTGCCCTTTCAAATCCTGCTGCAGAATTCGGATTCTCTTCTACCCTTTCAAATCCCGCTTCAGAATGCGGATTCTCTTCTACCCTTTCAAATCCTGCTGCAGAATAATCAGATATAATCATTCACCTGCTTCATGACGTCAAGAAGCACATCCAGATTGTGCATGGGATCGTCCGGGGATTCCAGTGAGTGGTTCGTATCCGGAATATTGGTCAGCGGCAGGCCGCACGCCCTGCATCCCTCCTCTATCTCGTCGTCCGTCGCCCATGGGTCCGCTGTCCCGTGAAAAACGATTCCGGCCTGAGGGTGAAACGTAAAGGTAGCTGCCACCGGTGTAAAGTAAACATTGCGGGTGACCAGATTGTGGCGATGGGCGAATTCAGCCGCTATAGCTGTTCCTATACTCTTGGAAATAAACAGCAGCTCCCCAAAAGACTCCCATCGGACATCTTCCAGAATCTTCTCCGTCTGTTCCATGGCCTTCATGAAGCTTCTGCGCATCTTGTCCGGGTTTCCTTTTACCCCAGACTCAAAACCGGTATAAGGCACCTCACGGATCTCATATCCTTTTGCGGCAGCTATTTTTTTCGCGTGATATAAAAGCGGTTTGTCGCAGTGATACCCGATTCCGGGAAATATGACTGCCAGTTTGTTTTTGCTCATTCTATACTATATCTCCCTCTTTTCGACTTGCGGCAGCTTGTCAGAGCAGCTCTGCGCAGCTTGTCAGAACGGCGCCGCGTTCTTCACAGACTTCTTCCTTATCCCATAGATCTATAATCTATAGCCGGACAGGCACAGTCCCTGCAGGACTTAGTTTTCCCCCAGCGCCTCAGCCCATTCCTCTTCACGGAAGCCGACCAGAACCCCGCCGTCATCGAGAAGGAGCACGGGTCTCTTGACCATCATGCCGTCTGACGCAAGGAGATCATATATTTCATCGTCCGACATGCCCGGAAGTCTGTCCTTGATGTGGTTCTCCTTGTAGAGCTTTCCGGATGTATTAAAAAACTTCTTCAGCGGCAGCCCGCTCGCTGCATGCCACTGAACCAGCTCCTCGCGGGTAGGTTTCTCGTCTGTTATGCTGCGCTCCTCGAAATTTTTTCCCTTCTCGCGCAGCCATTTAAGGGCTTTCCTGCAGGTGCCGCATTTTGAATAGCAGAGTATCTTCATTTATTTTCCCCCTGTCTCTGTTTAAGCACGGAAAAATTCATTGCTTCTATTTCAAAATAATTCTACCTGTATGCGGTCAAAAAAACAACTCACCCGACCTTGTCTATTCACGGTCGATTCATGGTCGATCTCCAAAAAGAGAAGGGGACGGTTCTCCGTCTCCTTTCCAAGGATGATATGCTCCCTTCAAGGTAGACAAGAGAAATAATAAAATCTTGTTCTGCCTTGAAGGGGGCATTTTATGTCTAAGTTTAAGATCGAACCAGAAGAAA
>CACYTU010000022.1 GCA_902777355.1 uncultured Lachnospiraceae bacterium
CGACCTATCCGACACAATGGCCAAGTGTCGGATAGGAACGGCAAAATTTTTTGCACTTCTATTGCTTCTTTATCACACATAAGCAAAGAGCCAGGGAATCAAGCAGCTGATGGCCGGCGGCGGTGTCATCCTGATCGGGACACAGCTCGTCCCCCAGCTGTCCGGACTGTTCGGATGAGAAAGGAGAAGATAATCCATGTTCGATGCGATATTTGAATCGATCGAAGTGTGGATGCGGACCCTTCTGACAGCCATGGTGAAGTCCAACCTGGAGACCATGTTCACGGATGTCAACACAAGGACAGGCGAGATTGCGTCCCAGGTTGGACAGACGCCGCAGGGATGGAACGGAAGTATTTTTAACATGATCCAGAATCTGTCCAATACGGTGATTCTGCCGATTGCGGGGATGGTCATCACGTTCATCATGTGCTATGAACTGATTTCCATGCTGACAGAGAAAAACAATATGCATGACATCGATACGTGGATGTTTTTTAAGTACGTCTTCAAGATGGGAATCGCTGTATATCTGCTCAGCAATACTTTCAACATGACAATGGCAGTGTTTGACGTCGGCCAGCATGTGGTAAATGCAGCCGCAGGAGTGCTTAGCCACGATACAGCCATTGATGTGACGGCCCTGATCGCACAGACAGAAACGGCTATGGTGGATATGGAAATCGGAGCATTGGTTGTACTCGCTCTGGAAAGCCTGGTCGTGAGTCTCGGAATGAAACTCATGTCCATCGTGATCACAGTGGCTTGCTATGGGCGCATGATCGAAATTTACCTGTATATTTCGGTTGCCCCGATTCCTTTCGCCACCTTGACCAACCGGGAGTGGGGACAGATTGGATCCAATTATCTGCGAGGACTGTTTGCCCTTGCGTTCCAGGCATTCCTTATGATGGTATGCGTAGGAATTTACGGGGTGCTGGTCGCAACTATTCAGATCACGGCAGACCTTCATGCATCCCTATTCGGAGTAGGAGCATACACGGTACTGCTGTGTTACACCCTGTTTAAAACAGGAAGCCTTTCCCGCCAGATCTTCAACAGTCATTGAGAACCTGCAAATGATTCGTCTTTAAAGAGAATTTTTTGCAGGTTTCGGGCGGGAACCGGCAGGCGGTCACCAATGTAGTTATAACGGCTGTCATAGCAGAAAGGTACGCATCTTCAGAGAAAACAGAAAAAACAACTGTCTAAAATCGGCGGATGAATGAAAGATTTTACAACGATCAATCATATTCGGTCCATATGAGGCAGTGTAAAAGAATTCAAAGAGAAAGGAAAAGCAGTCGTCTGCAGAAGAAGGCAGTAAATGGCTGCAGGTAACAGGATGGCTTATGTCAGTGTCCCCAAGGATTTGACGAAAGTAAAAAATAAGGTGGCATTCAACCTGACCCGCCGGCAGATCATCTGCTTCAGCATAGCAGGAGTCATCGGTTTTCCCTTCTATTTCCTGACGAGGAATCTGATCGGAAATGGAAACGCGATGATGGGGATGGTTCTTCTTATGGTACCCGCCTTTTTGTTCGCGATGTATGAAAAGGACGGAATGCCACTCGAGAAAGTCCTTATGAATATGATCACTGTGAAATACAAGCGTCCTCATGTGAGGCGCTATGAGACAGTCAACTTATATGAGATGCCGGAACTGTCATCGCATGCATCGTCGGTCAAAGGGCGTGGAGATAAAAGACTGCATTTTGCAAAAGGAAAGGAAACGGTTTATGCCGCAGGAAACTACGGGAAAAACATGAGAGATCGGTTCACAGAGGAAAGTATAATGGCAGACCCCCCGGTCAGCGGTAAAAAGGAAGAGTATGGTCGCCGTTTTATAACGACCGGCAGTTATGGAGTAAACCAGGAAGGAGGAAGAAACCGTGCGAGACAGGGATGAGTATTCCGCGGATCTTGACAAGCAGGATGTAACTGGACGTCCTCTGACCCGCAGGGAACAGAAGCAACAGGAGAAATTTGAAAAGCAGGCGGAGGCGATTCGCAGACAGCAGGAAGCACTGGAAGCGAAGCACAGAGAAGCCCTTGAAAAAGAGACGGCACGTCAGGCAAGGATCCAGGAAAAACAGGAGGAGAAGCTGCGCAAGCTCCGAGAAAAAGAGGAGAAGCGCCGCGCGAAAGAGGAAAAGAAAGAAGCAAAAAGAAGGGCCAGGGAGGAGGCCCGCAATGCAAAAGGGAACAGTGGAGCAGCCAAGAAGGGAGATGGGTCCGGAGGCAGTAAGAGCACACAACACACAGCGTTGAGTTCTTCGCATGCACCTTATGCGGCGAAAAAGGCCGGTGGGAAAACCTCAGGAAAGAAAAAGAAGGGAGGCAGCCTCTCTGCGCAGCAGTCAATTCCTTATAAGGAAATGGGGCGTGACGGGATCTGTCGTGTGCAGGATCGGCTGTATTCAAAAACGATTCGCTTCTACGACATCAATTATCAGCTGGCGCAGAATGAGGACAAGAGTGCGATATTTGAGAACTGGTGCGATTTTCTCAATTATTTTGACAGCACGATCCGCTTTCAGCTTTCATTCATAAACCACAAGTCGAACCTCATGGAGTATGAGAATGTAATCCGGATTGAATCTCAGGGGGATTCTTTTGACGATGTCCGCATGGAATATGCTCAGATGCTCCGGGACCAGCTTGCCAAGGGAAATAACGGACTGATCCGGACAAAATACATCACCTTTGCCATTGAAGCTGACAACATCATGGATGCCAGACCTAAGCTCGAAAGGATTGAAGCCGATATTCTGAATAACTTCAAGGTACTGGGCGTACAGGCATATCCGCTGAACGGTGTGGAGCGGCTTCAGATCATGTATGAAACATTTAATCCGGAGCAGAAGGCCCCGTTTACCTTCCAGTACGACCAGCTGATCAAGAGCGGTCTTTCCACAAAGGATTTCATTGCGCCGACCAGTTTTGTTTTCAAGAATGGGCGGTACTTTCAGATGGGGGAGACGCTGGGAGCGGCGAGTTACCTGCAGATCCTTGCCCCAGAGCTCACAGACAAGATGCTGGCGGAATTTCTCGATATGGACAAGAACCTGGTCGTCAACCTTCATGTACAGTCTATTGACCAGGTGCGGGCGATCAAGCTTGTCAAGGGCAAGGTTACGGACATCAACCGTATGAAGATTGAAGAACAGAAAAAAGCTGTGCGATCAGGCTACGACATGGACATTATCCCTTCAGATCTGATGACCTACGGCAATGAAGCAAAGCGGCTTCTGGAGGATCTGCAGTCCCGAAACGAGAGGATGTTCCTTGTGACAGTCCTCTTTCTCAATACGGCGAAGAACAGGCAGGAACTGGAGAATGTGGTCTTCCAGACTTCGGGAATCGCTCAGAAGTACAACTGTGTGCTCCGACGCCTGGATTATCTGCAGGAAGCGGGGCTGATGAGCAGCCTGCCGCTGGGGTTGAACCTGGTTCCGGTCAAGAGAGCCCTGACGACAACCTCCACCGCAATCTTTGTACCATTTACAACACAGGAACTGTTTATGGAGGGCGAGTCACTTTATTACGGACTTAATGCACTTTCCAACAACATGATTATGGTGGACAGAAAGATACTCAAGAATCCCAACGGACTGATTCTCGGTACCCCGGGTTCCGGTAAATCCTTCTCCGCAAAGAGGGAGATCAGCAATGTCTTCTTTGTGACAAAAGATGACGTGATCATCTGTGATCCTGAAGGCGAATACTATCCCCTTGTACATGCACTTGGCGGTCAGGTCATCCACATCTCTCCCACCAGCCACGACTACATCAACCCGATGGACATCAACCTCGATTACTCCGACGATGATAACCCGCTCGGTTTCAAATCGGATTTCATCCTGTCGCTCTGCGAGCTGATTATGGGAAGCCGGAATGGGATCGAACCGGAAGAGAAATCCGTCATCGACCGTTGCCTGCCCATCGTATACCAGAAGTACTTTGAAGATCCTGTGCCGGAGAACATGCCGACATTGGGAGACCTGTACACAACACTGCGTGCCCAGACAGAAGTACAGGCACAGCGAATTGCGACAGCTCTCGAGATCTATGTCAACGGATCCCTTAGAGTTTTCAACCATCGTACAAATGTACAGCTCGATAACCGGATTGTCTGCTTTGACATCAAAGACCTCGGCAAGCAGCTGAAAAAACTCGGCATGCTGATCGTACAGGATCAGGTGTGGAACCGGGTTACACTAAACCGCTTCGCCCATAAATCCACCAGATACTATGTGGATGAATTCCACCTTCTTTTGAAGGAGGAACAGACAGCAGCCTATTCCGTTGAGATCTGGAAGAGGTTCCGTAAATGGGGAGGAATCCCCACCGGCATCACCCAGAACATCAAGGATCTGTTGGCATCGAGGGAGATTGAGAACATTTTTGAAAACTCGGATTTCATATACATGCTCAACCAGGCTTCCGGCGACCGCCAGATTCTGGCGAAGCAGCTGAACATCTCCCCCTATCAGCTGTCCTATGTCACAAACAGCGGTGAGGGCGAAGGACTTCTCTTCTACGGGAACATCATCATTCCCTTCAAGGACAGATTTAACAAGAACCTCAAGCTCTATGAACTCATGACCACCAAGCCCGAGGAGGTTCAGAAACGGAAGGAAGCAGAGGAATTGGTGGAAGAAGAGAAGAAAGCGGAGGAAGCTGATGCGGAAAGCACCGGGCGGGCTTATGTTTCCAGGAACCCTTTTACAAACAGGCTGGAGATTCACGTGTAAAAGGCAAAATGGAAGACAGGGAAAGCGAAAAGGAAAAGGAAAAGGAGGGACAGGCGGATTTGTGCCGTCGGAAAGGAACAATATGAAAGAAGCGAACATGAATAAAAAAAAGAAAGATTTCAACGGAATCGGCTGCAGGATGTTCCGGAGCGGTTACATCGAAGGACCGAACGGAGAAGTTCTGGAATTTGGCCAGTGCCGCCCTGATCTGGAAAAGATTCTGCCGCCCGGGAAATGCGGTGTATACGCAACCAGAGTTTATTTCGAGATGCTCAGGGATCTGAGTATCCTTCGCAAAATGATCGCAGAGTCCTATGCCATGATGGCTATGGCGGATGCCGGGTGGAAGGATCCGTCATCTCTTGTCCCCACGCTGAGATATAACCACAAGATGGCCGGAGAGGTGCTTGACAAGTGGCTCGACTTTATCGACCAGAAGAATTGAGGCCAGATGAACGGAAGGAGGGCTTGATATGGCCGGACGGGAGTATAAGGCGAGGGACAAATCGGTACAGAAGATGAGCCGGGACGGGCTCGTGGAGGAAAATCTCCGGACAGGGAAGAGCCAGCGGGCAGTGACGGGAAGGATTGATGCAGTCCGAATCGGGGACAGGCCGATGGAACATTTTAAAGCAGCCGGGGATCTGTCTGAAGACGGGAGATTGGACAGGATCAGCCGGGGCGGCAGGCATGGGTTGAGAAAGGAGGATGCAGTCAGAGAGGCTGTTGAAAAAGAAGCCTTAATGAATGGCGTACCGGAGGAGGATTCAGATGCCTCCGGGCACAGAAACAGGGTACAGAGAGCAAGGGAGTCTTCGTTCAGGGAGGCTCCTTCTTCTTTGGAAGAAAATATCTCCAGGACAGCATCAGGCGAGTTGCACGGGGAAAAGCTCGGAGAACATTTTGCAGATGGGACAGATGGAAGTGGCGAGGGGCATTTTTCAGAAAGACTTCAGCAGGACACCTACCATACAGCACTTCGCCAGAGGCGGGGCGTACAGCCGGAAGGCTATGGAGCAAGTACATCAGACTTCGGCAGCCGGCCTTCTTCAGGAGCAGGTGGAAACGGTGAAGGTTATGGAAGAAATACCCGCATAAGACGTCGGGTTCAGTATGTCTATCATCGGAGAGAAAACGGGAAAAGTGACGAGGCGTATGAGAACCGGACACAGATTTCTGTAAACCCTGAATCTGGTCAGGAGAATTCAACAGCCGCTATGCAGAATGATTCCCCGGAAGGAACCGGGTATCCGGAAAGCAGCTTTGAAAATGACTTGGAAGAAAGATCCCTTGCTGAAGCTCATTACCACCAGCAGATTCGAGGACATCCCGCTTCAAGGGCGCGGGAAGCGGCACTTTATGCGGACGAACTTAGGCAGGAAGGAAGGAAAAAGCGTCAAGATCTGCATGAAAAGGATTCTGTTCGTGGCAGCTCCCGCCTCCGTGAGACTTCTGCAGACATAGATGGACTCGACGGAATCAAAGAGGAGATTAAGTCGAAACGGAAAAGGGAGCGCCTGAACCAGGAGCAGCGCAAAGCCAGGGATGCTTCCCGAATTTCATTTGATGATGAGGGGGGCATGGTAAAAGGAAGCGGCATGGGCTTTTCCAGACGTGCCGGAACTGGTTCTGCAGGGAGCAGTGGAGTGGCAAAGGCTGCAGCAGGTACTGCTGTTGGAGCCGCAGGGAAAGCGTCCGGAATGGCGGCAGCTTTTGGAAAAGCCAAAATGGCGGAGGCGGCATCAGAAGATGATAATCCCGGAACGCAATCAGCGATACATGCAGAATCGATCGCGGAAAACTCCGCAAGATCTCTTGCCTCTCGTGGAGCCCGCATTTCAGAAAGAAAAGGATCGGCAAGCAGACGAAAGGGAAACGGGCGAGGATCTGCGCGTCTTCTTTTTACCGAAGAAGAGGATCTGAAATCCGCAGCCGGAAAGGCAAAGACGGAAAAAGAGAAAAAGGCGGCTGTGAAGAGATTTTTCAAAAAACAGAGACAACGCAGGATGATTGCTGCAGCCAGAAAGGAGGAGAAAACAATTGTCTCTGTATTAAGGGGACAGCAGAGTGCTATTTCCCGGGCGGCAACTATCGTCAGAGATGCAGTCGTGAGAAGCCGCGGTGCCCTGATTGTCATTGGTGCAGTCTTTGCTGTTTTTCTTCTGATATCCGCTAGCCTTGGAAGCTGCGGAGCCCTGGTACAGGGAATCGGAAACAGCGTTATTTCAACGACATATCCATCTACAGATGAGGATATCTATGCTGTGGAAAACAGGTACAGGGAACTGGAGGCTGGCCTGGATTCCCAGATCCGGAGGATGCAGGAGACACACCCCACCTACGATGAATTCCGTTTCCAGATCGATGAGATTACCCATAACCCATACCATCTCATTTCCTATTTCACGTCCAAATATGGCCAGTTCACGTATGAGCAGGTCAAGGATGAGCTTGAGGAGATCTTCCGAGAGCAATACACGCTGACGACATCTGGAGAACGGGGAGTGACCATTACGGAAACAAGAACGGTCCATCCCGGGGAATCTCTGGGAGAAGTAACAACCAGTGGATACTGCTCGTGCGAGATCTGCTGTGGACCATGGGCTGGTGGGACGACAGCAAGCGGGGTTTACCCCATGTCTAATCATACGCTTGCAGTGGATGCATATAATCCGTTTGTTCCAATTGGCACGCATGTCATCATGAACGGCATCGAATATGTAGTGGAAGACACAGGAGCCTTTGACCGGTTCGGTGTGCAGTTTGATGTCTACTATGATGACCATCAGAGCGCTCTCGCCCATGGGCACCAGGTGTGTGAAGCCATCCTTGCAGATGGAGGCGGCGTAGAAGAATTAGAGCTTACCACAACAAGGACTGTAGATCGCATGAGCGTTGTCCTGACGAACCATGATCTTGATACGGTCCTGCAGAATAGAATGACCGCAGAAGAAAAAGTCCGTTACAGCCTGTACAACATTACTTTTGGTAACAGAAATTACCTGTTTGACCTGAACAATCTCCCGAAGTATGGAAACGCCAGCCGGGATTACACGATTCCTCCCGAAGCACTCAGCGATGAGCGGTTTGCCCGCATGATTGCGGAGGCAGAGAGACATCTTGGTACACCCTATGTCTGGGGCGGATATGCGCCCGGAGGATTTGACTGCTCTGGATTTGTCTGCTGGGTCATTAACCATTGCGGGAATGGCTGGAGTATCGGAAGGACGACGGCGGAGGGCATACGGCAGTACTGCACCTACGTCTCCCCTGAGGATGCGAGGCCGGGAGACATTATCTTTTTTGAAAATACATACTCCTGTGCCGGAGCCAGCCACGTAGGCATCTACGTCGGGGATGGCATGATGATCCACTGCGGTGAACCGGTGCAATATACATCGATCAATACGTCTTACTGGCAGGATCACTTCATGGAATTCGGACGCATTCCATGAAAGATGCCTGTATGGGAAAGGAGGTGATCAACACGAGCAGAAAATTAAAGAGCCTAATCAGAGAGGAGGAGAAACTGGAAGCGAAGATCGCTGATATGCAGATCCGCCTGGAAGAGGTCAGGAAAGCCAAAAAGATGGAGGAGGATGCGGAGATCCTGAAAAGCTTCCGCAGCATGGAACTGGAGACATGGGATCTTTATAACCTTGCAACCGGAATCAAGGACGGAGAAATCAGTATGGAGATACTCCGGCAGGTCATGGCAACAGGTGCAGAGGCAAAGAAAGCGGAAGAGAGCGAGGCAGCAGCTGCAGATCCGGAATCTCCAGAAAGTCTTATTTCAGAGGATGATTTCAATTTAACAGATGCAGGAGAAGCACCTGCAGGAGAGGAGAGCATTGAAGATGAAGAATAAGAAAAGAAGAAAAGTGATGGTAGTAGTGGGAGTACTGGCGATTGTGGCAGCCATTGCGACACTGATCTGGAACGCGGCCAAAGCAATAACGGGATATGTGGAATACCCCTGGTGAGCTGCCAGGACTGGTATACAGGCACACAGATCCATGAAATCACAGCACAGCTGATATTCATAACTGCTCTGATAATGCCTACAAAGAGAAAGACAGCAAAACTGTCATCACAAAAGATGAGAATGGCACGCAACAGTGTGCCGGAAAGAGAGGAAGAGAATGACGCACAGCATAGCGGATGCGGGGAAAAGGGTAATAGTAACAGTCGTGGCAGTGATTACTGCGGGCATTCTTGTAATGGGATGCGCTACTCCGGCATATGCAAAGTCTGATAATGGATGGGGAGAGGAAGGTTATACGGATCAGGGGCAGAATACCCAGGGGGCTCCCACAGACAACAGTCAGAACGATGGAAACGGGCAGACCGATGGAAATGGCCAGGAGACGGTGAACGATTCCGGGAACGGGAATGATGATAAAAACGAAGGAAACGGAAACGACGATACGACCGCTGAGCCCGGGTTTACAACTCCCGGAAATGGAAATCTCGGGGATCAGATCAAAAGCTCGAACGGCAAGGACTTTTTCACAGTTCATACCAAAAATAACAACACCTTCTATCTGGTAATTGATCATGCCAATTCCTCGGAGAATGTTTACATGCTTTCCCTGATTGATGAGGATGATCTTGCAGAATTCCTGGAAGATACGCAGAAAAAAGAGGAGAAGACCACAGCGCCGGTTGTGATCCCGCAGACCAAACCGCAGACGACCGAGGAAGGGGAGGGAAAAAAGGAAACACCTCAGGAGCCAGTACAGGCACCATTACAGAACACCTTTATCTGGATCCTTGGTGCAGCAGCCATTGGCCTCGGAGGTCTTTATTATTTCAAGATTTACAAGCCAGGCCGGGAAGAAGAGGAGGATGACAGCGAGGGAATGGAAACTGCCGGCGATGGATTTGAGACGGAAAGCGAAGAATAATTCCAACTGACTTTCTCTTCCGAAGATGTCGCTATGGACCGCTCCGGCAATCGTCATGGCAGGCAGAAATGTCTGGGTGTAGAAGCGGTCCGGCATTTTGTGGAAGATCGTTGGATTGATGAAAGGAGACAATTGAATAATGAGTGAAAACAGGATGACATTTGAAGACTTTGTGGACACAGTCAAGAATAACATCAGAGATTACCTGCCTGAGAAATTCCATGAGGCTGAAATCAGTATAAGCCCCTTCCAGAAGCTGAATGGTTCCTATCTGGGCATGCAGGTCCGGCGGGAAGGGCAGGTGGCGGTTCCCACGGTGAACCTGGAGAGGGCATTCAGCTCGTACAGTTCCGGACCGGCGGGGATCAATGGAATGGATGCGATCCTTCACAAGATCGCCGATCAGGTACAGGGTGAACTCGGACTTGAGACAGCATGGCTGCAGGACTATGGGCAGGTGAAAAAGAGCCTGTTTATTCGGGTCAACGATGCACAGGAGAATGCAGAGAGTCTCCGGAATCTCCCGCACAGGGAAATGGATGGATTGGCGGTTTCCTACCACATTGCCATGGAAGGCCCTCATGGAATAGAAGCATCAGTACCTGTTACATACAGCATGATGAAGATGTACGGCGTTGATGAGAATCAGCTTCATGCAGATGCGGTTGCAAGTGGACAAGTGTTGAACCCTCCCCTGTTCCTGAGTATGGCGGAGATGATGAGTCGCATGACAGGTATTGATGCTGAGGAGCTTGCGCCTGCTGTACCCGGGCCGGATCTCATGGTGCTGACCAACGAACAGGCTCTCTATGGTGCGGGATCACTTTTTTATCCGCAGATGATGGACCAGATCGCAGACAGGATGGGATCAAACTACTTCGTCCTGCCTTCCTCAATACATGAGACTTTGATCCTCGTTGACAACGGAGACGTGGACAGAGAGGCGCTGGAATCCATGGTACAGGAAATCAACGGTATGGCTGTGGCACCGGAAGACCGCCTGTCGGATCATGTTTACCATTATGATGCAGAGGAACATATCTTTGAGAAAGCGGAGACATATGAGAACCGGATGGAGCAAAAGGAAATCGTCGCGGAAAAAGCAGCCATGGAGGCAGCCTCCAAAGCAGCCTTACTGGACGCCTCAAAAGCGGAAGCAGGGCAGGAAAAAAGTGCCCGGGAGACTCCCGCAGCGGAAAAGAGCAAAGAAGCTTCTGATCACAACCGGGCTGGTGATAAGGAAGGAAAGGAACAGGGGCATAAGGATACCCGAAAAGAAGCCAGACAGGAAAAGAACCTGACATCGAGCAGCAGGGATCAGCGAAAGACGCCGCCCAAGAAGGAGAGGAAATCCGTTCTTGCCCGTCTTAACGAGAAAAAGGAGCAGTTGAAAGCCCAGCCAAAGAAGGAGACTCCGCACCGGGCGAAGACCAATGAGATTGGCTGACACCTGGAATGCACTTCATTATTGTTTTCCTCTATAAGTACCTGAGGAAGACAGCAATCGGAGGAACAAGCAGAATATTTTTATTTATATGGACGATGAATATAGCGTATTTCTTTAATTCAGGGAGGATTTGGGATGGATCATAGAGAGAAACAGACAGAGCGCCTTAAGAATTACAGGATGCTCATGGCATTTGTTGTCAGGAGAATGAAAGATAAGGGCAAGAAAGCCTGACCCTGTGAACTTCCGTTTCAGGAGAAGACAATCTGACGAAAGAACAGGAATATAAAGCGGGCAGGCATCCGATTACACGGGTGCCTGCTTTTTTTAAACAGGAATATATGAGAAGCAGGGGAAACAGTTCCGGCTGTGTGCCCCTTGATTTACAAAGAACAGGAGAATGAAACATGTACGAGAATCCTTTTGAAGAGCGATTCCTGATTATTGCGGAAAAGCCAAGTGTTGCATTAACCATCGCTGCAGTACTTGGTTTCAAAGAGAAGAAAGATGGTTATGTGGAGGGACCGGATGGTTATGTTACATGGTGCCTCGGCCACCTTGCGGAGTATGCCATGCCGGAGGCTTATGATGTGCGTTTCAAAAAATGGTCCCTTGATACACTTCCGATCATTCCGGACAAGTGGCAGCTTGTTGTTCCGAAAGACAAGGAAAAGCAGTTCCGGGTAATTTGCAGCCTGCTTAAAAAAGCAGAACAGACGAGAGCGCCGGGATGGACCGGATCGCCGGTAACTGTGGTGAATGCGTGTGATGCAGGACGCGAGGGAGAACTGATCTTTAACAGGGTATATGAACTTTCCGGCTGTACGCTTCCGGTAAAGCGTCTCTGGATTTCCTCTATGGAGGATGATGCAATTTTCCAGGGGTTTCTGGATCTGAAGGATTCGTCAGAGCTGAGAAATCTTGCGGCGGCATCCGTTTGCCGGGCTCAGGCGGACTGGCTGATTGGAATGAATGCATCCCGTGCTTTTACAAAAGTCTATGATTACAGACTCACTGTCGGCAGGGTGCAGACACCGACTCTGGCGATGCTGGTAAAGCGTGGGGATGAGATCACCGGTTTTCAGAAAACCCAGTATTTCATCACACATCTTATGGTGGACAGTATGGGACATACGATCGATGCAGTTTCCGAACATTTTCAGGATCGGGAGGAGGCAAACCGACTTGCAGGTATCTGTAATACCCGGGTGGCAAGTGTTTCTTCCCTTGACAGGCAGACAAGAACAGCCGCAGCCCCGAAGCTATATGATCTGACAAGTCTTCAGCGGGATGCAAACAGACTGTTTGGAATGAGTGCCTCGAAAACTCTTTCCTGTGCACAGAATCTGTATGAAAACAAATTAATTACTTATCCAAGGACGGACAGCCGGTTCCTGACCGATGACATGGAGAAGACTGCATTGGATGTGATCAGTGCCTGCCGGAAGTCCTTCCCTTTTCTCAACCTGCCGGAAACAAATTCCGGAAGTATAGGATCGAGGGGTTCTTCAGGCAATACGCAATCCGGAGAGCCTTATACAAATCCCTATGCGAACACGTACGAAAGGCCGAATGTTCAAAGGCTTTTGAACAGCAAGAAGGTTTCAGATCACCATGCGATCATACCGACAGTCCGGATCAGAAATTCGGATTTATCTCAATGCAGCGCGGAGGAGAAATACATCCTGATCATGCTTGCAACAAGACTGATCTGTGCTTCCAGCAAGGACCATGTATACGAGTCTGTGAAGGCATCTTTCTATTGCGGTGGATATACCTTTACAGCAACAGGCCAGTCTGTGAAGGAAGTCGGCTGGAAAGCGGTGGATGCTGCTATGCGGCAGTATTGCAAAATCGGTTCCGATGCGGGTAAGAATGAGACGGCTTCGGGGATTCCCGACAGGAAACTGAAAGGTGATAAATGGGAACAACACGGCACAGAAATGGCAGGTGAAGAAAGCGGAATAGGCGCTGGCGCTGATAACGACTCTACAGGCTTCCAGGATCTCTCATCCCTTTATAAAGGCGCACAGTTCATGCCTGTGCAGACAAGAGTGACCGACCACTGGACACAGCCTCCAAAACAGTACACGGAGGATACACTGCTTCATGCGATGGAGACAGCCGGAGCCTCTGAGATGTCAGATGACGTCGAACGGAAAGGCCTTGGAACCCCTGCAACCAGAGCAGCAATCATTGATAAGCTCGTGGCGTCCAATTACATTACCCGCAACAAACGTCAGCTCATTGCAACGGATGCCGGAAAGCAGCTTGTCTCTGTACTTCCGGAATATCTGAAATCAGCGCAGATGACAGCAGACTGGGAGAACCGGCTTCTTCAGATTGAGCACGGACAGTATAGCAGCCAGGAGTTTATGAATGGAATATCCCAGCTGATCAATCGCATGCTGCTGGACTGCAGACAGGTTGATGAAGGCGAGAGGAAGCGGTTTGGCGGGAGTGACAGCGGAGGAAATCATTTAAACCGACAGGGACGTGAAAGTCTCGGCAAGTGCCCAGCCTGCGGATCTCCCGTATGTGAGGGAGGGAAGAATTTTTATTGCTCCGACAAAAACTGCCGCTTTACCCTCTGGAAACAGAACCGTTACCTCGAACGCATGCGCACAAGCCTTGACGCGAGAATGGTCAAGGATCTCTTGGAAAATGGCAGGACACATGTGAGGAACCTTTATTCTGTTAAGAAAGATAAGTATTTTGCGGCAGATCTGCTGATGAGATGGGAAGATGGAATGGCGAAATATAGCCTGGGTTTCCAAAATGACTGATATTGGGAGTCGAGTTTCCTAAATCTACAAACAAGAGAATGAAAAGCGGGGGATAAAGCATCAGGACCACGGATGTCAAGCCCCCGCAACCAGCATTACTTCTAAATTGAATTATTCATTTTTGAAAGAAAATTCCCCAAAAATACCCTAAAATTGATGAAAATCGGATTTTTTGCTTTAGAAAAATAATGTGCTATTATGCTGATATGCGAATTGATATGAGTGCTCTACGATGTTAAAGGCTCTCCATATACTACTCGCAAATAAATGAAAGGAATGGATGTTTCAGAATCTTTGTACATCCGGTACCAAAATGGGGAAGACATCGGCAAATTTTGTAGACATATCAAAAATGTCCGGGGATGACCTGAAAGAGTACTTGCTCTCAGATTTCGGAGATCACAAGTACAGGCGCAAGTCGATTATCGAAATCCATTTCTATGATTTGACCTATTTCAATTCCTTAAAGAAAGCTGGAAAAATCAGACAAGAAGCGATTGAATTCTTTAAGAAGGAGGAATCCGCTTTAAGAAATGCCGAAGCGATTAGCGTTGATGCATTTCGCAATCTTAAATATGAAGAGATTGTCAGCAATTATGTTAAAGACATGTTGAGAAGCACTGATGGACTGTCCAAAGAAAAACCTGGTCGGGAAGATTTTCAAGGGGCAGGAGCTTCCATGGCAAAAATACAAACTACGACAGTACCTGGTGCAACAGAATCACAAGCACAACGGTTACCTGATGGTTTGCCGACGAATAATAAATCGATCAGTAAAACTCTGCCCCAAAAGACTGGTGAAAAGAGGGCACCTGAAAGAACCGGATTTCATTGTATTAAAGATGGACGGCAACTGCTCAAGCTGGATCAAAGGAAAGTTGTTTTTAAACCGAGTACACAGCAGATTATTATGCCCAGGTTTTATTGTCCTGCGTGTAAGCGCCTTTATACTTCTATTCCTAATCGCAAGGATGGGAACATATTTGTTCTCCAGGGAAAGCGATATACTAATATTCGACCGGCAGCAGATGAAGCCAGGTACGAAGTGTTTTTAAAAACACCACACCCTTTGGAATCCGGGAGCAAATGTTACGTTTATGGGAGAATTAACAATAAGCCAAAAGAATGTTGGATATGTAAAGCACCTCTGAGAAAACGATATGTTTCCACAGGAAAAGCAGTATACGCGTCGATGTTTTGTCCTGATTGTGATGTACATTATCTGAGATTTACTATTTATGAATCACACAAAAAGCATTGGAGAATGCTTAATTACAAAGATTATCAACAATTACAGGATGAATACAAAAAGCAACAAAAGGAAAAAGCAGAAAGTAAAGTAAGGGAACAGGCAGAGGACTTAGCACTGGCAGAGAAAAGCAGGTTGCAGGCAGAACGTCGTCGGCAGCAGGAAGAAATTCGCAGACAAAGAGAGTTGGCACGTCAACAAAGAAAAGAACTGATGCTCCGTGAACAACGTAAACTGTTGCAACAGGAAGCGCAAAAGCAGACTCCTTCGGTTAAGCAGCCAAAAACAGCAGTGTCCAGAAAAGTGGATGATAACAGAATAGGGGTCAAAGATTTTGTGGTAAGACGTACAATATTCCGTTGCATGAATGCAGGTCATAACCTGCAGAATATTGAAGGGATTATTGAAATCATCAATAATAAAGGGAATATCATCCAAACTACAGTTCCCGCAGGATATTGCCCCGACTGCAAAATATTCTTTATCATGGAGAGTACTTATCAGCGTCTGAAGATGAAAGGTACTCCTATGTGCAGAATAAGTGACGAAAAAGCATATATGAAAAGTAATGTTTACACAAACGGAATGCAACTTGCACCTGAATCAGTCTTAATGCAATACGGATATACTGTTTCTCAGCAAGAAGATCTGTCCGAGAGTAGAAGACAAAAAATACTTGCTGTACTACTTGACTACAAAATTCTTACAAAAACAGAAATCATCAGTTATCTTGATTTTTTTATCAATCAGAGGAAAACACAGCACAAATATGAAAAGGCTATTGTCAAATGGGAGAATGATCGCGAATTCGTTTCTGAATACAAGAAGGGGGCATATACCCAATATGGCGTAAGTGGAATACATAGAAAATATTAAGGTTTATTGAAAATGGTAGAAAAGTAATAAATGCCAAAGCGTATTGACCAGTATGGCCTTGTGGATTCTATAAATGATGAGGAATGAAAATGAACGAGATATGGAGACAGATCCTTGCAGATTTTAACAAAGCAAAACATGCGCTTTGGTGTCCAAAGCACTGCAACGGATGGACCCGTGATGGAGAAACAGGCCATTATTACATGTGGAAAGCCTATCATCAGGCACGTACTACTGAACCTAAAGACTATTTGATCTATGCAAGAATTCTTTCTATGATGGCTTCAGAAAGCAGGGGAAAAGAATTTGATTATGATCGCTATCACAAGTATGTTAAGCCTGCCGCAGATGCCTATCACCTTGCTGTAAGAGCCGGGCAGAACCCTTCAGATAAGGAATTGAAATACTCTTATTATGAGGCAGACAAACTGGAGTATATACTCAATAAGCGGAAAGAACCTTATGAAGATCAAATACGACATATTTCCGGTTATAAACTGCTGTCGGATTTTCAATTTCATGATAGCAGGTTTGTGAGCTTTGAACACAATGATCAGAATGCCCTGATGAAGCTTAATTTTGATGGACGTGTGGCAACATTCTTATTCGAAGATGTTGATACCGTGACGGCATATTTTGACTATGATAACCGCTGGGTTTTCGACTTTTGCTGTTATCCCCCGTTTAATCCTGATGGAAATACAGGTGTTAGTGATCGTGGGATTGTCTTTGATATTGAATTTTACAAAATTGTTTGTGGAAAGGTCACAGTTATATCCTGTGTAAATGAATAACGAAACTGAATAGATTCTTATTGTCTGCGCCCGAAAATCTGGGCGCTTTTTTTGTGAAAGGAGAAGTAAATGGCACGCTTCAATGACATACGGACGTTGGCAGAGACCCACGCGTCCGAGATCTCCCGGTCCGTCCGTGCATGGACCGGCTACCTTGACACGGCGTCCCAGCTCTACCGCTATAACTTTGCGGACACTCTGCTGATCCACGCCCAACGTCCCGATGCGACAGCCTGTGTGGAGCTGGAGACCTGGAACAACCGTATGGGGCGATGGGTTAACCGCGGGGCAAAGGGAATCGCCCTGATCGATGACAGTGGCCCCCGCAAGCGTCTTCGCTATGTTTTTGACATCTCTGATACCCACATGGTTCGAGGAGGGAAGACCCCCTATCTATGGCAGATGGACACACAGCTCCGGTCGGAGATGGCGGACTACCTGATGGACACCTATGGCCTCGACTATGATCCCGAGGCTTCGCTCAGCACGGTACTGATGGCTCTGGCAAAAGCACAAGTGGAGGAGAACCTTAAAGATGCGATGGACGGACTCGCCTATGAGATTCAAGGTACTTACCTGGAGGGACTTGGGGAAGATGCCATACAGGAGAACTTCCGCAGGCTCCTGGAGAACAGTACCTACTACATGCTGGCAAGACGCTGTGGGCTTGATCCCATGGATGAACTGACACCTGACGACTTTTTGGGACTCTCCAACTTCAACCGGCTTTCTGTCCTGTCCTTTCTAGGAAACGCCGCTCATGACATCGCAGAGCCGGTCTTGAAGGATATCGGCAGGGAAGTAATCTTCCGCTACCGAGCTATTGCAGCTGAAAGAAAAGTGGATGAATTACTACAGCAGAGAGGGTTTTCTGTTGAAAATGAAAATGAAGTGGCTTATAATGAATTTCACACGTTAATTCGCGAAAGCGCAAATGGTGAAGAGCACTCGCCTGAAGAGCCAGAAGAAACCACACAGGATAAAGAAGAAGGAGGAACAGACCATGGAAGTGACTTACACGAGGAAGGGCGATTACCTGTTTCCGGATCTGACGATCGAAGAAGAGCCGGCAGTAATCGGGAAGTACGGGATGTTACGCAGGACGTTCCTGAAGGAGAACAAAAAGAACTGGTACCAGAGCATGCTGCTGACAGGGAAGCTGGAGAGGCACCTCGAGGAGATCGACCAGACAGCGGACGAGCAGATGGAGAGGATCTCGGCGGAGATGGCACAGAGAGAAGGCGTGGACGAGAAGCTGAAGGCAGCAGACCAGATGGAATGGATCCGACGGATGAACAGCATCCGGAGCCGCGCGGAAGAGACCGTTCTGAGGGAATTGGTGTACAGCTGATCCCGGAGGAAGCCCTGGAAGACATCGATGAAAATAGAACCGTTGATAATAGAGTCATTGATCTTACCAGTGAATCAAGTGCACATTCCGGTTCAGGACCTGGTTCAGCAGAAGCAGTAGAAGCAGAAATACAGAAGACATCCGAAGCAGAGGACACAAGATCCCCTGCTTTTTTCATGCCTCCGATCACCGTATTTCCTTCATTTCCAACTGCCAGTCAGCAGAGAAGGCAGATTGAACAGCGAATGGATGCCGCCTTTGCAGGTGAATCCAACATACCATCAGAAGTCATTGATGAATTCCTGCGGACCGGAGGCAACCGCAATAGGAGCCAGCTCCGCATCATCTATCACTTTATGACGGATCCCTCTCCTGAGGAAGCAGCAGAGTTTGTCCGCCGCGAGTATGGAAAAGGTGGAAAAGGGCTCACCATAGGTGAAACTGACTACTCCGTCTGGTTTGATGAAGCAGGCATGAAGATCTCTGCCGGACACTCTGTGGATGAACCTCTCGCAGAGAAGGCCTACCTGTCCTGGGAGGATGTTTCCGGACGGATTCGCCAGCTTCTTGCACAGGGAGAATTCGCTCCCCAGTCAGTCCTCGATGCAGCGAGGGAAAATGCCCTTCATGAACATGCCACAGCGCTGGTCTACATGGAACATGACCTTGCCGACGGGATCGCGGAGATTGTATTTGATGACACTTCGGTATTTGAGGGCGGTTTCCCGGGTGCGGTGCAGAAAGTATCCGAGTGTCTGGATGATCCTGCATATCTTGATGACCTCGTGGAACGCCTGGAGGGGCTTTCAGCCGCCTATGCGGAGTCCCCGGAGATCATGCGTTTTCCATACTACAACCCTGACAGGATGCTGGCGCAGTTCCGCCAGTTTTCAAAGGAGTATATTCCTTTTGATGCCAGGGACGGCTTTGCATGGGAGGAGCATTCCATCTTTATCACACAGGAAGAGGCGGACGCTTTTCTCGCCTCAGGAGGCCCTTACTCCGATGGAAGGATCGCAACCTATTCCTTCTTCCTCCGGCATGAGGATACCCAGGAGCGCACGGAATTCCTCAAGAACCAGTACGGAACCGGCGGGCGCAGCCACGCTCTATCCGGAGCAGATGATTCCTACGCGGATTACAGTGCAAAGGGCATTGTCCTCACCCGCGGAGATAACGACCATCCTGTTTCCTACAGCATGACTTATACGCAGGCTGCCCGTCGCGTCGATCATCTGATCAGCCAAGACCGTTTTCTTACGGCACAGGACCATATACGGATGCCTTCTTATGAACGTGAACAGCTTGCGGCAGGTGTGATCCGTTTTTATACGGCGACACCGCCTGTATCCCGGTGGCCATTTACCGGAAGTATCTTTGATACGGAGACCCGCAAAGAAATCGCCGCTATGATTGAAGATCCTGAAAAACTCTCCGGGCTGCTAGCTGGGATGGATACAGCGCTTGCCGGAGTCCCAGAAACAGACCCGCGGTATCAGATGAGGGTTGATGCGCTTGCAGACCTTCACTCATATGCAGAAGGAACCTTTACACTGTTTCCGCAGAGGAGGCAGGAACTTGCGATTCCCGATGCACGCCAGATGTCCTTGACAGATTTATTTGAGATGAATGTCCCGGAGGACGCGGTACAGATTCAGTTGCCTGTTCAGGAAGGGACCGAACGCTTTACGGCAGCGCTGCCTGAAACGGAACGGTATGAACACGCTTCAACAGAACAGCACAAAGCGGAAATATCCGGGATAGACACATCCGAAACAGAGCAGCCGGATGCTGCTCCGGATACCTCCTCCGGGGATTCCGTAACACAGGAAGCTGGAACAGATGCACCCCTGTCTGCAGAAGCTGCAGCAGAATACAATGCCCTGAAACAGGAGCATTCCTTCTCTCTGGTGGGCTTTGAACAGAACGGAAACTTTGAGTTTTACGGTGAGGATGCCCGTATCATCGCAGGACTTTACGGCGAGGAGCCTTTGAAAAAGGAGTTTCCTGGCGGCACTGTGGACATGATCAGATTTGCAAGTGACCACTGGAAGCCTGAACTCCAGTATCTATGGAGCAGGGGAAACAGTGTTTATCTTGCAGGAGAGAATGAGGACGGGACTCACTATGAAACTGCGAGCGTCTTTAAAGAGGATTTTCTCCCGATCAACTCAAGGCTCAGGATCTCCGACAGGGATTATAAGATTGACAGTGTCGATTTTGCAAACGGTACAGTATCCCTGCAGGATATGACCATGGCAAGGGAAGCCCGTTATCCCATCTTTCGCACGGAATCCGTTGAATATATCCGCTCCTTCTATGAGGAACAGTATCAGGATATTCCGGATCTTGAGACTGAAACAGAAACATCAGTCCTTGAAGAAACACAGCCTGCAGATATCGCTGCAATTGATTCTGCAGAATCCAGGGACCTTCAAACAGGTGACCGTCCTTCGGAACCGGGAACCGTTGATCCATCAACTGCGCAGGTGGAAGGGCTTCGGGAAGCCTCTACTCATAAAGCGGAATCTTCAAATAACCGTGTGAGTGTGCCTGATACTGAAAACTCCCCACAAATGCCACAAAAACAGGTATCCGAGCGCCGCGAGGAAGAGATCGAGCAGGCTGTCTTCGATGCCCTTCAGGAATCCGGCACTGACTATGGCGATTACTCCCCAGAGCAGATGGATGTCCTTTATGATGCCGCCGAAAAAGGCTTTGACCTTGTTTCTCTCTGCAATCCTCAGTATCCGCCCCAGCAGATGCAGCTCATCGTGGATATGCAGGCCCGCATGGAAGCCCATACCATTGCCCATTTCCAGGGAGTGATCGGACAGATCACAGGGGATGCACTTAGTATCGACGAGATCAATTCCATCCGAGCCGCTAATCTTCTTCCTTTGGAAGAAACCAGTCTGCAGGGCACCAACAATCCGAAAAAAAGGACTCAAACAAGTCCACAATTACCAGAAACAGGCCATCCACAGACACAGGAAAGCACGGATGATACCGGTTCTCGCGACGTTGTTATTGATCTGACTCCGGATGGACAGGTGGAAAGGATCAGCC
Source organism: uncultured Lachnospiraceae bacterium (assembly GCA_902777355.1). Taxonomy (GTDB): domain Bacteria; phylum Bacillota; class Clostridia; order Lachnospirales; family Lachnospiraceae; genus CAG-791. The sequence goes on from CACYTU010000022.1 coordinate 21,237, forward strand.
ATACTCAATTTGGTACTGAAATACAGGTACCGCCTCCCGAACTCCACAACTTCCGTATCACAGATGACGACCTCGGAGCCGGTGGGCCCAAAGCAAAATTCCGCGCCAACATGGATGCCATCTATATGCTGAAAACACTGGAAGCGGAAAACCGGCTTGCCACTCCTGAGGAGCAGGAAAGGCTTTCCCGCTATGTAGGATGGGGTGGAATCCCCCAGGCATTTGATGAAAACAGCCGCGACTGGCATGGTGAAGTGGCGGAACTCAAAGCGGCTCTTACTACGGAGGAATACCGCGAAGCCAGGGCAAGCACGCTGAACGCTTTTTATACTTCCCCCACTGTGATCAAGGCCATTTACGGGGCACTGGAACAGATGGGGCTTTCCTCCGGCAATATGCTTGAACCGTCCTGCGGCGTCGGCAACTTCATGGGGCTCCTTCCGGAGAGCATGTCCGACATGCGGATGTACGGTGTGGAGCTTGATTCTGTCTCCGGCAGGATCGCACAGCAGCTATATCAGAAAAACAACATCGCTGTTCAGGGATTCGAGACGACCTCCTTCCCGGACAGCTTTTTTGATGCCGTGATCGGTAACGTGCCCTTCGGCCAGTACAAAGTCGTCGATGCCAGATATGACCGGCACAATTTCCTGATCCATGATTATTTCATTGCAAAATCCCTCGACCTGGTCCGTCCCGGCGGCGTAGTGGCTGTCATCACCTCCAGCGGCACCATGGACAAGCAGAACGAATCTGTAAGGAAGTATCTTGCTCACAGGGCTGATCTGCTCGGTGCCGTCCGCTTGCCCAACAATGCCTTTATGCGCAATGCAAACACTGGTGTTGTGGCGGACATCCTCTTCTTTCAGAAAAGGGACCGCATGTCCCTGGAAGAACCCGACTGGGTGCACCTGGCGGAAACCAAAGAGGGATATACGATCAACAGATACTTTAAGGACCATCCGGAAATGGTCCTGGGAGAACTGACGACTGAAAGTACCCAGTACGGCAGGCAGGAAGTCACGGTGAAGCCCGTCGAAGGCGCTGCCCTCGCGGAACAGCTTCAGGAAGCCATGGGCCATATCCATGGCGAGATCACCGTACCGGAAGTAACGGATTCCGAACTGGAGGATGAAGATCTCTCCATCCCTGCAGACCCGTCCGTAAAAAACTTCAGCTACACCAATATTGATGGGCATGTCTACTATCGGGAGAACTCCCGTATGAACCGCATGGAGCTTCCGGCGACAACGGCAGAGCGCGTGCTCGGCATGATCGAGCTGCGCGACACTGTTCAGGAATTGCTGCAGGCACAGTTGGACGACCAGAGTGATGCAGAAGTTGCCTCTATCCAGAGACGCCTGAACCGCCGCTACGATGAATTCACTGCCCAGTACGGGATCATCAGCAGCAACGCTAATCGCAGGGCCTTTTCCCAGGATTCCAGCTACTGCCTCCTGGCTTCCCTGGAAATCCTTGATGAGGAAGGAAAGTTTGACCGGAAGGCAGATATTTTCACCAAACGCACCATACGACGCTCGGAGCCGGTCACCAGCGTGGATACCGCAGTGGAGGCACTGGCCCTCTCCATCGGCGAGAAAGCACGGGTCGATCTGGGCTACATGGCAGAGCTCACTGGCAAAACAAAGGACGAGATCACAGAAGAACTCACTGGCGTCATCTTCAGAAATCCGCTGACAGACCAATATGAAAATGCGGATGAATATCTATCCGGCAATGTCAGGGAGAAGCTCCGGACCGCAAAAGAGTTTGCGCAGAACCATCCTGAATATCAGGTCAATGTCACTGCCCTGGAGCGAGTCCAGCCCAAGGACCTCGACGCTTCGGAGATCGAAGTCCGCCTCGGCGCGACCTGGGTGGATCCGGAGTATATCACAGAATTTATGGGCGAGACCTTCAAGACTCCCTGGTACCTGCTGGGCAAAGATATTGACGTCCGCTATGCGGAGGTCAACGGACAGTGGAATATCTCCGGAAAGAACAGGGACAGCTACGGCAACCCGCTCGTCACTTCCACCTATGGGACCACTCGCGTCAACGCTTATAAACTCCTGGAGGATGCCCTGAATCTGCGTGATACGAAAATCTATGACAACGTGGAGGATGCTGAAGGAAATGTACGCCGTGTCCTAAACCGCAAGGAAACCATGCTGGCCCAGCAGAAGCAGGAAATGATCAAGGAAGCCTTCAAGGAATGGATCTTCCGTGATCTGGAAAGGAGGGAAAAGCTATGTGAGAAATACAACGAACTGTTCAACAGCATCCGTCCCAGGGAATATGACGGCTCCCATATCCGCTTTGTTGGGATGACGCCGGAAATCTCCCTGATGGACCACCAGAAGAATGCCGTCGCCCACATCCTGTACGGGGACAACACACTCCTCGCCCACTGTGTCGGGGCTGGGAAAACCTTCCAGATGATCGCCGCAGGCATGGAATCAAAGCGCCTTGGTCTTGCCCAGAAATGCCTCTACGTCGTTCCCAACCACCTGATCGAACAGTGGGGGAGCGACTTCATGCGGCTCTATCCCGGGGCAAATATCCTTGTCGCAACAAAGAAGGACTTCGAGCCGGCCAACAGGAAGAAGTTCTGCTCCCGCATCGCAACTGGGGACTACGATGCCGTCATCATCGGCCACAGCCAGTTTGAGCGCATCCCGCTCTCACGGGAGCGTCAGGTCGCGACCATCCAGCGCCAGATCGACGATATCGAGGATGCCATCTCCGAGTTGAAATACGATCGTGGAGAAAACTACACCATCAAACAGATGGAGAAGACCCGCCGGACACTGGAAGTACGTCTCGCAAAGCTGAATGACCAGAAGCGCAAGGACGATGTCGTGACCTTTGAGCAACTGGGCGTAGACAGGCTGTTCGTGGATGAAAGTCATTTTTACAAGAATGCCTTTTTCTACACCAAGATGCGCAACGTCGCGGGTATTGCCCAGTCTGACGCGCAGAAGTGTTCCGACATGTTCATGAAATGTCAGTACTTGGACGAGATCACCGGCGGCAAGGGCGTCACCTTCGCAACAGGCACACCGGTCTCTAACTCTATGGTGGAGCTATATACTGTCATGCGTTATCTGCAGTACGGCACCCTGCAGAAGCTGGGCATGGGGCATTTTGACTCCTGGGCAGCCGCCTTTGGCGAGACCGTCACAGCCATCGAACTGGCACCGGAGGGAACGGGGTATCGCGCCAAGACCCGCTTTGCCAAGTTCTACAACCTGCCGGAGCTGATCACCCTTTTCAAGGAGTGTGCCGACATCCAGACTTCGGACATGCTGGATCTCCCCGTTCCGGAAGCGGAGTACATCAACGAGGTTTTAAAGCCCAGTGAGGAGCAGAAAGAGCTTGTCTCTACCTTTGCTGACCGTGCGGAGGCCGTCCGTTCCGGAAAGGTCCAGCCCACAGAGGACAACATGCTCAAGATCACCAACGACGGGAGAAAGTGCGCTCTGGATCAGCGCCTGATCAATCCCATGCTGCCGGATAATCCGGAGAGCAAGGTCAACCGCTGTGTCGAGAACATGTTCAGGGTCTGGAAGGACACGGAAAAGGATCAGTCCACCCAGCTCTGCTTCTGTGACCTCTCCACACCCAAGGGCGACGGATCCTTCAACGTCTACGATGACATCCGCGAAAAGCTCGTCGCAAAGGGCGTCCCGAAGGAGGAAGTCGCCTTTATCCATGAGGCCAACACAGAGACCAGAAAGGAGGAATTGTTTGCCAAAGTCCGCTCCGGCCAGGTACGGATCCTGATGGGATCCACCCCGAAGCTGGGCGCCGGCACCAACGTACAGGACAGGCTCATCGCCCTGCACCATCTCGACTGCCCCTGGAAGCCCTCCGACCTGGAACAGCAGGAAGGCAGGATCCTTCGCCAAGGCAACAGAAACCCGAAAGTTCAGATCTTCCGCTATGTCACGGAGGCAAGTTTCGACAGCTACATGTGGCAGATCCTGGAACAGAAACAGAAATTCATCTCCCAGATCATGACCTCCAAGTCCCCTGTCCGCTCCTGTGAGGATGTGGACGACACCGCCCTCTCCTATGCGGAGATCAAGGCCCTGGCTACTGGAAATCCCGCCATCAAAGAAAAGATGGATCTTGATATCCAGGTCAGCCGTCTGAAACTCCTAAAAGCAAACCACACCAACGAGCACTATCGTCTGGAATCTGATATCGCCCGCACCTACCCCATGCAGATCACTTCCGTCAAGGAACGGATCGGCGGCCTGCAATCCGACCTTTCTGCTGTCAAAACTCTGCATGCACAGCAGGAAAAGGACAAGGAAAGCGACACGGACAGCTTCACCATGACCATCGGTGGAAAAGAGTTCACGGACAGGAAGGAGGCAGGGACCGCTCTTATCGCGGCCTGCGCAGGCCTTAAGGCCGTCCGCACGGAAGGGATCATTGGCGAGTACGCGGGCTTTTCCATGAGCGCCAGCTTCGACGGTTTCCGTCAGGCCTACATGCTGACTCTGAAGCGCCAGTGCAGTTACACCGTAGAGGTGGGAAAAGACCCGTCCGGCAATATCACAAGGATCCAGAATGTCCTTTACGGCGTGGAACGGCAGCTTGCGGAATCTCAGCAGAAACTGGAGAACCTGCAGGGACAGCTCGCCGCCGCAAAAGAGGAAGTCCAGAAACCCTTTGCCCATGAAGCGGAGCTTGTGGAGAAATCCGCCCGTCTGGCCGAACTCAACGCTATGCTCAACATGGACGAGCGATCCCCTGTGGAGACTCTGGGCGTGGATGAGGAGACGGACCAGTCAACTCACGAAGGCAGCAAAGAAAGATATACTGCCACGGTTGCCGACCGGGCAGCAGGATCAGAGACCTATGCCGACAAGGCAGCTTCTCTGAAGGAAAAGTCTCTGAGGAAAGAACATGTATCCGGAAAGAATAAAACTACAGGCAAAGAATCTCTGATTGAACGCCTGCAGAGCAAAAAAGCAGAAATCGCAGAATCAGCAAGATGTACTGATGTACGGATAAAGGCAAGACCGGAGCCTGCTTTGTAAGCATCGATACATTTGGCTTTAGATTTGTTTATAAAGTTTCGGAGCCTGTCTGTTACTTTTGGGAACGGACAGGCTTCCGGGAAAGGAGAGTAATAAATGGCAGAAAAAAATGTAAGTGATCGTTACGTATCTCGGGAACAGGAGCTGTCTGTGTCCGTTTCGGAGAAGGCCCCCAACAGGGTCAATGTTGTCGGGGATAGAAAAGCGCAGGAAAAGAAGACCCGGGATAAGAACGAGAAGGTACCAGAGCATGTTTCCGACTCTGGCATGAAGGGCAAGAAAAGCTATGAAGAGATTCTGGCAGCCAGAAAGGAGCAGATGAAGGAAATCACAGAACGTCTGGAGGCTGGTCTGAAAGAGTATATGGCATCAGACGAGCAGTTCAAAAAGGTCCTGGATACGATGGCCAAATTTCATCATTACAGTGCCAACAACGTACTTCTGATTGCCATGCAGATGCCCTCAGCTACACGGGTGGCATCATACAACACCTGGCAGAAGCGTTTCAATCGGCAGGTCATGAAGGGGCAGCATGGAATCTCCATTATTGCGCCGGCGCCTTATAAGAAAAAGACATCACAAGAAATACAGGATCCACGAACGGGAAAGACAGTGCTTGGACCGGATGGAAAGCCGAAGACAAAAGAAGTTGAGATTACCGTTCCCCGCTACAAGGTCGCAAAGATATTTGATATCTCTCAGACAGTTGGAGAACCGCTTCCTGAGCTGGATGTTCCTGAACTGACGGGTACAGCTGAAAACTTTGAGATCTTTATGGACGCTATGCGTGCAGTCTCACCTGTGCCGATCCGGTTTGATGAGATCAAGGGAGAGTCAAAAGGCTATTACGACAGCACCAGCAAGGAGATTGTTATCCAGAGCGGAATGAGTGAGATTCAGACCATGAAAACCACAGCGCATGAGCTGGCTCATGCCCGGCTCCATGATCGGGATACCATGCGAGAACAAGGTGTTATAAAAGACCAGAACACTCGGGAAATTGAGGCTGAGGCCTGTGCTCATGTACTTCTGTCCCACTATCATCTGGATTCCTCTGGCTATACGATTCCGTATTTGGCTTCGTGGTGCGGAAGCCAGGATACGTCCGCGCTCCGTGCTTCGATGGATACGATTCGAAAAACAGCCTCAGAGATCTTCGATGAAGTCGAAGCCTATATCGCAGAGCGGGATGTGGACCGCTACACAATCTATCAGATCGATAAGGATAGTCCCGCAAGAGACTATTCATTTATGGATCTCGGATATGCCAGGGAGACAGGAATTCCTCTGGCAATGGAATTCTACCAGGATGTTTATCATGGATACCTGCGTCCCGGTGATACTCTCGACAGCCTTTATGAGAAATTCAACCGAGATGACCGCCCTGCTGCAGGGCAGATGCATTCCCTTAGCATGAGCGATGTGATTGTTCTTCATCAGGACGGAAAGGATAAAGCCTATTATGTGGATCGCGTAGGATTCGAGGAGCTTCCAGAGTTTTTCATTCCGGTACAGGAACAGGAAGCCTTCGAGCAGATAGACTCGGAAAAAGAAGAAATACCGTTTGAAGAGGCGAATCAGGCTGTACCAGTAAATCAAACAGTCGTATCCCATGAACCCGATAAATCACAGGAAGTACATTCATCAGATAACAGATCGAATATCTCAGATGACAGCACAGATCATTCTGACTCTGATCAACAGAAGGATCACAAAGAAAGAACCCTTACCTTTTACGTTGCAGAGTGTATGGAGTTCCCTGTCATGGGGGAAGTTCACCGGGGACTTACCCTTGAGGAGGCAGTAAAAGCACTCCGGGATATTCCGGATGACCGTATGCACGGAGGAAAAGGCATTGGTTTTGAATTGCAGGACGGAAGCGAATATGCGGGCAGCTTTCCTCTCGTCGTATCCGGACAGGTAAGGGAGGAGACAATCAACTCCGTGGATTATTATCGTGACCATACCAGTCTTCAGGCGGCCATTGCTGAGGCAAAGTCTTTCTTCCCGGATCATCCTGTCATCGCCAAAGAAGAGCAAAGGACAGCACCTGCCAGAAAAGAGGAGAAAGCACCTGTGGGAAGAAAAGAATCAGTCCTTGCTGCCCTCAGGGCTCATCAGGAAAAAGCACGGGCTGAGGATAATGGACATAGAAGCAGGGAAACAACCAGGCAGCACAGAAAGGGGGAAATATCCTTATGAAGAAGATTACCTTTGATGAAGAGGAAATGTTTGTCATTGCCGTTTTCAATCCGGACACACGTTCCAATACGATTCATATAATGAGCGAAGTCCTTCCTGAACTGAAAGATGATCAGGATATGTTTGACCTGCTGTTAAGTGCCATGGAAAAGCTGAAAAGGATCTCTGATGATGAGTATAAAAAAATGGATCTCACGGAATATCGTGATGAAATCGAATGGGCTATCGAAGAGGAGGGGAAGGAGGATCCCGAGGAAGAAGGGCAGCAGATGGAGCAGATTGGCACAGATAAACCACAGGAGCAAGCAGAGTCTGGTTCTGCATATGTTGATAAAAGCATGGAGGAAGATAAATGAGCGGCAGGGTGAACCAGTTTGTGATCTATCGCCTCAGACGTGATAAGAAAGAGATTCGTGCCTTGCGCCACCAGTCCTACCAGTATCTTAAGGAATACGGCTTTACGATCAATTCAGATGATTATGTGCAGCTTTATCTTGCCAGCTTTGACCCTGCACTGATACTTACACCGCAAGATCTACGTAAAAGTATCGATCAGGACTTGCCGAGAGGCGTAACTGGAAAAGCCCTTGAAACCGGAGATATCCTTGCGATCACCAGAGATGGCATCTCAAAAGCCTATTATGTAGATCCTGATAGGCTTATTCCTCTCAGTGGCTTCTTCCATGTTACATCTTCATCTACAGTCCTGAATGCAAACACAAGCGGCTATGCAATTGAAGGACGGGAGGGACTGTGGAGCGCAGCAGAAGAGATGTGGATCGATGGCCAGAACTTCCTGCTTATGCAGAGTGACGAATATGGCAATGAAGTGGCCTTTGCAGTTCTTGACAGCCATGGAAAAACAGCGGCGGCAGATACCATGGACGGCTTTACAGATCAGGTTATAGAGCAGATTCGGGAATACATGCACAGACGCAGCACGCCGACGCGCCAATCGAATGAGAATACTGACAAGGGATCTAATGCAAACAAATCTTCAACAATGGCGTCTAAAAACACCACTGAGAATACAGAGGTGGAACTTACACCAGTGGAAAAGACGGAGATTCTTCCTTCTGGAGAAACAGCAATTGAAAGAGGCCGACTCAACTGGGAAGAGAAGAAAGAACAAGAAGCACGACAGCGCAGGAAGAAAAGACGAAAAAAGGGCAAACTTCCACTAAAGGGCAGGGATTCTGTCCTTGACAGGTTAAAGAGATACCAGGAAGAGATCAAGAAAAAAGCGATGACAGGCATAACCGCGTGATTATTTAATAAGATAGGCAGGGAGACGGTATTGGGGTATCGTTTTCCTGCCTTTTTGCGTGGGGAAAGCGCAAGAAGAAGTAACGATAATGGCAAAACAATTCACTGTGTAAAAACATAGTACCTTGCAGGCGAAGGTATTGAGCACACCGGATATATCCAGATTCAGTAAGTATCTCTAAAGCAAGTAACTCTAAAAAGAGGTGCAATCTACAGTTCGGGATGGATAATAATATCCTCATAGCAGAAGACGATCGCTTACAGTTCGCGTCCGGAACAGGGCGCGAACTGTAATATAGGAGCTCTTCTATGTTGTACATGGATATTAATTGTACGCGGATATTAAAAATTGAATACTGCAGAATGAATACTACATGCAAAAGTAAAAAGGCTGATGTACTGCCAGATCTGGCGGAACATCAGCCTTTTTTCAGAGCTTTTTCGGAGCTGTCCGCTCCCTGTTTTTCTGTCAGCAGCTCTGTCAGCATCGTGTGATGCTGCAGGTAAAATATAGAATCTGGTAATGTCTGCCGGTCTCTTCCAGGAAATGCATGGCGCCCTCGATTTTCTCATCGTCAAGATTCGTAAAGGGGTCGTCCAGGATCAGCGGAGGCCGTTCACTGCGCTCCGCGGGATACATGGCGTCTGCCGGTGCTGCGCGAAGGCAGATGCCTGTCAGATCTCTCCATCCTGTACTGAAAAGCGCAGCATCCCTCTGTTTCCCGCCTTCTCCTATTGTAATATGGGAATTAGCATCCACATATACATGATTGGCAGCGTATCCCGTGATCGTTTCCCAGTATCTGCAGAAATTTGTCCGTATTGGATCTGCATAGCGGGATGTCAGGGATTCCTTTGCTTTTTGCAGCAGTTGAGAAGCCATTCGGATCTGCCGGTAGCTGGCAGTATCCTTCTTCTGCTGCGCACATAGCTCATCCAGCTCTTCCCGCATTGCGTCTCTCTCTTCGCGTTCTCTGACCAGATCTGCCAGTCTGTCTTCAACATCCGTTTCCTGTGCACGACACTGCAGAAGTTCTTCCTGTATCTCTTCCCTGCGCCGCCGCAATGCCGCCGGGCTCTGTCTGCTCTCCCGGATCTGATCCTGCCGATTGTCTTCATTGATTATGCCAGCGCTCTGCAGGCTCTCCGCAGTCAGGCCGGACCTGCGGAGTTCTTCATCGAAAAGACGCAGTTCCTCCTCGGATTCTCTGAACAGTGTACACGCATCTTCATAGTCGTCTGCGGCATCCCGGATAAAGGTCAGCTGCGCATGCAGGTCTTTTTCCGGAGAAAAACCAAGCTCTTTGAGAAAACGCAGGATCGGTTTCCGCGCCTGTGCCCAATCCGCATGGATCCGCTCCACTCTGCCTTCCTTCTTCGCCAGACGGGTATACTCCTCATAAAGGAGGGCGGTTTCTTCCGACAGGCCTGCAGGAGCAGGTTCCCCAATGCTATGTCCGGATCCGTACAGGGAGGCCTTTTCTGCTTCTCCTCCGGTACTGAGTGCCGTAGTGTCCCTGCGGCGGAAAACTGATGAGGATGAGGAGGATGTATGCTTCAGAGCGCCCGCAATGGCTGCTCCTGCGCCTGCTGCGGCCAGAAGACATGAAACGACAGCATTCAAAGAGGAAAAGCCTCCTTCCGGGGAATCTGCGAACAGCGGCAGTACAGCTATTCCGACCGCAATAAGGATAAGTACTATTCCTGCCCCGAAAAGGAGAATGTCTCCGGGTATCCCTTGCGCCTGATCTCTTCCCGGGATTTTTCCTGTCCTGAACATGCCGGGCGCGGAGCTGGAGAACTGCAAGGCGTATATCGACTATGCCCCCGGTCCCGGAAGGTATCTCACCGACTACGCCTCCGGAGTGATCCGGAAAGATGGCGATGCAACAGGCATTACGGTCAATACTGTGTCCGGTGCGGTCTACCT
>CACYTU010000023.1:0-39401 GCA_902777355.1 uncultured Lachnospiraceae bacterium
CAGGATGGCCATCTTGCCGTCCCAGCTGTCATCGATATCCTTGACCTGGATCAGGGAAGGAAGGTTCATGGAGCGGGCCAGGATCGCGGTGTGGCTGTTGGAGGAACCCTCGCGGGTGATCATGCCAAGCAGGAGGGACTTGTCGAGCTTGACTGTCTCCGAGGGAGCCAGATCCTCAGCAACAAGGATAGCGGGCTCTGTGCCCTGCATGCTGCTGGCGTCGTTGCCCATCAGGAAATCAAGAACGTCTGTCTCAACGTCGATGAGGTCGGCACTTCTGGCCTTCATGTAAGGATCGTCCATTTCCGCGAACATCTGCGCATAGTTGTCAAACGCGGTCTTGACTGCGTACTCTGCGCTTCTCTTCTGCTCAGTGATGATCTCTTTGGTGGAATCCTGCAGATCCTCGTCCTCGAGCATGAGCTGATGTGCCTCAAAGATTCCAGCGCTCTCTTCGCCTGCGTCCTTTTTGGCCTTCTCATACAGAACGCCCTGCTGGTCGATGGCTTTCTGAAGAGCTTCCTCAAAGCGCTTTACTTCCGCTGCGGGATCTTCGACGATGCCTTCATAGATATCATAAGTAGGAGCTTTATAGATCTTAATCTTGCCGATACCAATGCGGTTTAAGATGCTTTTGCCAGTTGCAACTACCATAACTTGCTTCCTCCTGAATTCTGTTTGCTAAATTACCATCCTGCATTATTACTTCCCGTATTATCGGTAAAACTTCAAAGATTTTGTTACCCCGGAGATTTCTTTAAAGGCTTCAAAATTTTAATACCCCAAAGATTTCTTCAAAAATGTCTTTAAAGATTCTATAAAGATAACAAAAAGGGGTGCGTCTGTCCGAAACCCCGAACAGTCGCACCCCGGTCAATCTGATTAGAAGTTCTCTTTCAGGAATTTCTCAATTGCCTCTGCGCAAGCAGCCTCGTCATCGCCCTCGACCTGGACAGTAATCTCATCATTCTGCTTAACAGCCATGCCCATCAGAGCAAGGAGCTTTCTCATATCGCAGCTCTTGTCACCCTTCCAAACGGTGATCTTGGAGTTGAATTTCTTCGCCTCTTTAACAAGGATTCCTGCGGGACGAGCGTGGATTCCGAGCGGATCTGTAACTGTGAATTTAATTTCTTTCATGTTTTTTCTCCTTCTCTGAAAAAAATAATATATGTACCTGTCACGAAATACAAGTATCGTGTTCCAAACACTATGGGTATTATACTACGAAACCGTTAAAGAAAAAACAGTAATTTTATCTTTTTAACAAATTTTTATAGTTTTTAGTCTGGTATTTTGGCACTTTTTTATCCTTCACCGCAAAAGCCCGTGCTTCCAGTTGTATATAAGCGCTGAAAGGGGGAAACGTTTTCCCGGATCCGGCCAGGCGATGAAGGATGAGCCTCTGTGATAAAAAGGAAGCTTTCCTGACAAAAAATGTTCTCACCCTGACAAAAAATGAAGTCTCTGTGATGAAAAAAGATTCCTTTCCTGCAAAAAATCGGGCCGGTTTATAAAAACCGGCCCGACCTTCATTTTGATTCAGGACTCCTTTTCTGCACCTGCCGTCCCCGGGGGCGGCGGCTGTATTCAGATCAGGGAAGTCTCCTGATAAAGTTCAGCACTTGTCAGCGCCTGATGCCTGATGCTTTCCCGAACCGGCGGCTCAGTACTTATCTCTCAGCACCCGGTTCCCTGCATCCGGTTTTCGACACTCAGTGCTTATTTTTTAATCAGTGCTTACTGATTGCCGCACTTGACATCGTCATAGTCGTCCGCATTGGTGAGCAGGACAACGACAGTGTCGGGATGGTTGGCGGCTTTGATCTTGTCGATATCGAAGTTCAGAAGCAGCTGGCCGGCCTTGACCTGATCGCCTTCAGCGACCTGGGGATCGAAGCCGTCACCGTTCATAGCGACTGTGTCAACACCGACGTGGATCAGCAGTTCCATTCCGGAAGGAGTGGAAAGGCCGATTGCGTGCTTGGAATCTGCCACGGAAGTGATCTCGCCGTCGAAAGGAGCTACGATGTAGCCGGCAGCGGGCTTGATTCCTACGCCGTCGCCAAGGACGCCGCTTGCGAATGTAGCATCCTCAATGTCTTCTCTTGCGATGACAGCGCCCATTGCGGGAGCCTTGACAATGCCTGCGGAGCAGCTGATGACTGTGTTCTCGGGAACCTTGATCTCAGCAGGAGGAGTTGCAGCGGGTTTCTTCTTCTCTTCTTCTTTCCAGAGCACATTGGTCAGGACGAAGGCAAGGCCGCCGGAGATGAGAAGGACGATGGTGTACAGAAGCGGATTGTCGATTGTAAGGTATCCGGGGATACCTGTTACACCGTATGCCTTAGCACCAATGCCCATGAAAGCAGCGACCAGAGCGCCGACAGCACCGCCGATCATACCGGAGATGAAGGGCTTGAAGAAGCGCATGTTAACACCGAAGATCGCGGGCTCTGTGATACCCAGGGAAGCGGACAGAGCGGAAGGGATCGCGACGGATTTTGTCTTTGCGTTTTTAGCCTTGAGACCGACCGCAAGGCAGGCACCGAACTGTGCGAAGTTGGCTGCGGAAGCGATAGGCATCCAGGTGTTGAGACCGCCTTCAACAGAAAGCATACCGGCCTCGATGACGTTGTACATGTGGTGCAGGCCCATGACGACGGTCCAGGGATAGATCGCGCCCATGATACCGGAACCAAAAGGATTTGAAACGAGCAGCTGTGCGCCCTGCAGAACCTTTGTCTCAAGGAAGGAGAAGATGGGTCCGATCACGACGAGTGTGACAAGGGCAGTAGCAAAAACCGTGCAGAGAGGAGTGACGAACAGATCGATCATCTCCGGAACATGTTTGTGCAGCCATTTCTCAATGGTACTCATGAACCAGACTGCAATAATGACGGGAATAACATGTCCCTGATAGCCGGATCTCTGAATAGAGACAACATTGCCTATCAGGTTCCACCGTGGAATAGCAGGAGCAGCTACCTGAGTCCAGTCTCCGGTAAACAGATAAGGGCTTCCACCCTCTATCTCCATACCAAAGAATTTATAAATCTGTTCGGCATTAGCAACGTTCCAGCCGTTCAGGAACGCGGCGTGAATCATCAGCAGACCGATGACAGCGCCCAGGAACAGGTTGCCTCCGAAGACTCGCGCAGCGGAAATTGCAACAATAACAGGCAGGTATGCGAACGCTGTATTAGCAACAGTGTCCAGGAATGAATACCAGTCACTTCCCGCAAAATGCAGGGCTTCAATCTTACCGAGGGCTTCGACGAGACCCATCATAAGACCGGATGCAACGATGGCAGGAAGAATCGGCACGAAAACGTCACCGATGGTCTTCAGTGCCTGCCTCCATACAGGAGCCTTAGCCGCTGCAGCTGCCTTGACGTCGTCCTTAGTGCCGGCTGCAACGCCGGTGATCGCTACGAACTCTTCAAAAACCTTGTTGACGGTACCCGTACCGATGATCAGCTGGAGCTGTCCGCTGGATTCGAACATACCCTTGACGCCGTCGATCTCCTCGAGAGCCGCCTTGTTGACTTTCCCGTTATCCGCGATAACGAGACGCAGTCTTGTCGCGCAGTGCGCGGCGGAGACCACGTTTGCGCCGCCGCCGATATTATCAGCGATTTCTTGCGCACATTTGTGGTAATCCAATGCCATACCAGTTTCCTCCCTCTTTAGTTGAGATGATTGGGATGCACCGTCCCATCCGGCCGGAAGGGGGAATGATCTGCGGATAAACACAGAAAAACTCCGGATCCCGGGCAGACTGACGATGTATCATGACAAAAACGTTAACAGTTGCATTCTTTGTTGTTTTTTGTAAACGTTTTCAAGTCAGTTTTATTTTATTTTAATTTTTTCTATTTGTAAATCGGTTTTTTTCCTAATAGTATATTTTATTTTTGTGCATATTGTTCAAAAACTATAAATCAATTCACAACATTATACTAGACTTCATTGAAAACGATTCCAAACAAAAATATGTACGAGGCAAAGCCCCCGGTTCCGGGAGCTGCCTGTCTGAAGCTTCCCGAATATTCCGGCCGCCGGCATTCTGAAACACCGGCACCTTCAGACATTGGCGGACTCAGGTGTCGGCGCCGCACAGTCCCAGGTCGATGAAGGCCTTCAGGAGGCCGTCCTCTGACACTGCGGGACAGACGATGTCGCTCTCCTCTTTCAGGGCTTTGCTGCCATTGTCCATGCAGACGCTGACAGCCACTGTGCGGATCATCTCAAGGTCGTTCATGCTGTCGCCGAATCCGATGGTGTCTTCCACCGGGATTCCCAGATGCTCGCAGACGCGGAGCACTCCGCGGCCTTTGTCAAAGGCACGGTTGATCAGTTCCCCGTTCAGACAGGGATGTGCCGGGTCGCTGATCTCCTGGATCACGAAGTCGAAGTCCTTCTCCAGAAGGTCACGCGCGGGCTGAAGCTGTTCATCCCGCAGGCACATGATCACGACCTTGTAGACGGGTTTGGTCCCGTCGTACTCGGACATGGGGCGGATGTCCAGGCTCTCCGCCAGCTGTTTACGCCAGCGCTCGATCTCGCTGTTGCCCCCTGCGCCGGCATTTCCCTCGATGAACTGTTCCAGGTTCTCGTCGCCGTAGGTGACGTCCCTGGTCTCCACTGTACAGAAGACACCTTCGCTGTGAAGGGAT
Source organism: uncultured Lachnospiraceae bacterium (assembly GCA_902777355.1). Classification (GTDB taxonomy): domain Bacteria; phylum Bacillota; class Clostridia; order Lachnospirales; family Lachnospiraceae; genus CAG-791. The sequence goes on from CACYTU010000023.1 coordinate 4,680, forward strand.
TCGATCGCGGTTTTGGTCTGTTCCGGCGTCATCGGGTGATCGTAGATCACCTCATCTTCTACAGTCACATAGCCGCCCGCGCTCGCCACGACCCCGTCAAATCCGAATTTGAGCAGGGGGGAAAGCATGGCGTAGTTCCTTCCGGAGCAGAGGAAGACCAGATGGCCGTTCTTCTGCGCAGCCCGGATTGCCCGCAGGGCGCTGTCCGGAGGCGTGTTGGAACCGGGTTCGGTCAATGTGCCGTCTATATCAAGAAAAATTAGTTTTTTTGTCATTTCCCGCCTCACACGGAATTTCTCTCCATGATCTTGTAGCGCAGACGGATGGTCCGCGCAGTCATGTCTTCAACTCCGCCATTAATAATATCCAGCATCAGTCCCGCAGCCTCTTCTCCGCACTGGCGGAAAAAGAGACGGGCTGTTGTCAGGGAAGGTGACGAAACCTCGTCGACCCAGCTGTCCCCGACGCCGACTATGCTGACATCTTCAGGTATCCTTTTGCCGGCTTCCTTCAGGGCGGCCATGGCACCCATGGCCATGGTGTCTGTGGCACAGACCACTCCGTCAAGATCCGGGCATTTCTGCAGGAGGCGGTTCATGGCTTCCCTGCCGCCCCTGGCTTCAAAAGTACTGACTTCACAAACCATAGCGGAAGGGTCAAAGCCTGCATCCAAAAGCGCCTGCTCCGCGCCCCTGCGTCGGTTGAGTCCCGCGGCGATGTCTCCGTCGGGCGCCCCGATCATGGCGATTCGGCGCCTTCCCTTTTCGATCATCAGGCGGGTGAGTTCCCGCACTGCGTGGAAGTCATCGTGACACACGCAGGGAAGTCCCTCATAATTCTGTCCGGTGATGACTACGGGAACTCTGCATCCCCGAATTGCATCAGTGTTTTCGGGTGTCAGCATGGTTCCCATCAAAATGATGCCCGACACCTGTTTTTCCTGCATGATATGCAGATATTCGACTTCTTTTTCAATGCTGTGGTCTGTACAGCCCAGAATAGGCATATAGCCGTGTTCTGACAGCTTTTGTGTGGCGCCTGCCACGATCTGGCTGACCGAGTCCGAATAAATACGCGGTACTATGACCCCGATCTGATCCGTTCTTCCCGTGCGCATGGTGCGGGCCATGGGATTGGGTCTGTAGCCGGTCTCCTCGATGGCTCTGCGCACGCGCTCTCTCTTTTCTTCGCTTAAGGATCCGCCGTTGATATACCGGCTGACCGCTGCGGGGGACACCCCCGCAAGCTTAGCTACTTCTTTTATCGTCATTATTCCGTTCTCTTTCACTTATTATCTTGAAACAGAAACTTTTGATTCGGGATTATCCCCGGCCGCGCAGACAGTTCTTCCCAGGCCGGAAAGGCTGAAGCCTGTCGAAACCTGCAGAAGCCTGTCGAAACCTGCAGAAGCCTGTCGAAACCTGCAGAAGCCTGTTGAGCCTGCTGAAACTTGCCCAAGCCTGCCGGACTTTTGTCCGGCAGGTCGTAAAATCATCACAGGCCGGGATCATCCGCGTCCGCCGGGATGACTTGTAACCCGGCGCCGTCCGTTCAGGTACTGGTCAGCTGTCCGTTTTATGCCTCTGCTTCTCCGTCAGATTCTTCCCCGGGGGGAACAGCTCCCATGATCGTCGTGATCTTTTCCGGAGGAGCTGCTTTAGCCTCGGCCTCTTTTTCGGCCTTGGTCTTGCGGGTCCGCTTTTTAGGGGCGGGCTTGTCGGCGTCAGCTCCCTTTGCAGCCGCTTCGGCTTCCTTTTCAGCCTTGGTCTTGCGGGTCCGTTTTTTGGGGGCGGGCTTGTCGGCATCAGCTCCCTTTGCAGCCGCTTCGGCTTCCTTTTCAGCCTTGGTCTTGCGGGTCCGTTTTTTGGGGGCAGGCTTCTCAGCTTTCGCAGGTGCTGCTTCCTTTTCATCGGAGGACAGCTTCTCGTTCAGGGTAGGCGCATGTCTTTTGACCATGGGCTTGTTAAATGTAGTCATCAGCCATGCGAAGCCGTAAGGGGGAAGCTCGACGGCCTTGGCGGCGCGGGGCTCTTCTGTGATCAGGTCGAAATAATCCTCTCTCTCATTTACCCATGCAGTCTGAACACTGTCGCTGAAGTTGAAGAAGGAAAGGAGTTTCTCACCGTTGTAGTAGCGGCCGATTGCCAGGATGTGGTCGTTGTAGGGCTCGATGATCCAGGTGTCAGCCTCGTTGTCGAAGACCTCATACTCGGAGCGGATGGTCTCGAGTGTGCGAAGAGCGGTGAAGAGCCTGCCCTCACGGGTCGATGTATCATGGCGTTTTTTGGCTGCTTCCCAGTCAAAATCTCCGCGGTGCAGATAGCGGCTGTCATCCCACTTAAGTTCGTTCTCGTGATAGGTGTAGTCGTTTTTCTGACCGATCTCGTCGCCGCTGTAGAGGACCGGAATTCCGCTCTGGGTGAAGAGGAAGGCATGGAGCATGATGTCAAGGGTAATGCCCTTGTCCAGCTTATCCTGGTCTCCCTCGTACTCGGCTGCTTCGATTCCGCAGAGGGAAGCGGTCGTTCCGCACAGACGGGCATCGCCCAGGCGGGGATCGTCATTGTAGAGCTCGCCGCGGGCATCGCTGTTGTAGCCCTTGCCGGTCAGATAATCGTTGAGATATTTCTTATGAGCGACCTCTTCCATGCCGAACTGCTTGAGGAAATTATAGTCAAGTCCCCAGCCGATATCGTCGTGACAGCGGAGGTAGTTCAGGAAGGTGTAATCGTGCGGAAGCTCGAAAACCGCCTCCATCTGGTGGCGGAGCAGGCGCACGTCATGGGTCGCGACGGTGTGCCAGGTGCTGGCCATGGTCGTGACATTATAGAGCATGTGGCACTCAGGCTTCTCGATAGTTCCGAAATAAGGAACGACCTTGGAGGGCTCCATGACGACTTCGCCCAGAAGCAGGGTGCCGGGGCATACGACTTCAGATGCCATGCGCATCAGGCGGACAAGTGTGTGGACCTGGGGAAGGTTGCGGCAGTCAGTGCCGAGCTCTTTCCAGATGTAGGGAGTCGCATCCAGGCGGATGATGTCGACACCGTGATTGCACAGGTTGAGCATGTCTGCGGTCATGTCATTGAAGACGACCGGATTGGCATAGTTCAGATCCCACTGATAGGGATAGAAGGTGGTCATGACGACCTTGCCGGCCTCTTCGCACCAGGAAAAGTTTCCGGGAGCGGTCTGCGGGAAGACCTGAGGGACTGTTTTTTCAAATTCATTGGGAATAGTCCAGTCATCGTAGAAGAAATATCTGTCCTGATATTCCTTTTCGCCGGCGCGGGCGCGCTTTGCCCACTCGTGGTCTTCGCTGGTGTGGTTCATGACGAAGTCCAGGCAGAGGCACATGCCCTGGCTGTGGCATTCATTGCCGAGGGCGGCGAGGTCTTCCATGGTGCCCAGTTCAGGCTGCACCTTGCGGAAATCAGCTACTGCGTATCCTCCGTCACTGCGTCCTGCGGGGCTCTCCAGCAGGGGCATCAGGTGCAGATAATTCAGTCCGCACTCTTTCAGGTAGTCCAGGTGGTCCTTTACACCCTTCAGCGTTCCCGCGAAGCAGTTGGTGTACATGAGCATGCCCAGCATCTCATTGCCCTTATACCACTCCGGCACTTTCTCTCTGGCCTGATCCCACTCTTTCAGAATCGGGCTTCTCTGCGAATAATACTCGTAGAGCATATCGCAGAAATACTCAAAGGCCTGCTGATCATTGTGATAAAGCTCGGCGTACAGCCATTTGAGCTCATCATAATGTTTTGCCAGGCGCTCAGAAAACTCGGGTTCCCAGTTTTTTCCCTCAAACATAGTCAGTTTCCTCGCCTCCTCTCATCTTTGTGGATACAGCCGCGGTGCACAAAGCATACCGGTTCAGACAATCTGAAAATCCAGGCAATCTGAAAATTCAGGCAATCCGAAAATCCAGGCAATCTGAAAATTCAGGCAATCTGAAAATTCAGGCAATCTGAAAATTCAGGCAATCTGAAAAAGAATTTTCCGAAATACTCCTGAAAGCGTTTACGGTAAATCTTTCGCAAGGCTCTCCTGAAAGCTTTTACGGAAGATCTTACGCAAGACTCTCCTGAAAGCTTTTTTCGGAAGATCTTACGCAAGACTCTTCTGAAAGCTCTTTTCGGAAGGCTTCTGCATCGGGCCGGCTCCAACAATCCTGCTCCAACTGTGCTGTGATCTGTCATTGAATTCCGCCGTCTTGTAATCGTTTTCACAGCTATTTAATATTATAAAAAATTTATAAACTCCATTCAATTCGCAAAGCCATGAAGTTGCGTTCATTTTTTTGTGCAAAATGCACAAATCCGCCCGTGTGTTACGGGCGGATTTGGACGAAATACCGTTGTTCAGTTCTCTTATTCTTCGGTGACAGAGCTCCATCTGAGGAGAAAACCCGACTCAGGCGGAAGCGTAATGCGCATAATCCCTTCGCGAACGGAAATGACAGGAGGCAGATAATCTGTCTCCGACTCTGACACAGTGCCCTCGCGGCCACTGTCCCTGTTCTCTTTTGCCGTATCTGCCGCATCGGATGTAAAGCCCGGGGCTGCGGAATGGGCGGGGTCGGCAGAAAATCCCACCGCCATGTCACGGTCCCTGTTCCCATCAGCCGCATAGCCTGCATCGGCTGTAAAGCCTGCATCGGCTGCAAAGGTCTCATCGGCTGCAAAGGTCTCATCGGCGGTAAAGCCTGCAGCTGCGGAATGGGCAGGGCCGGAAAATGCGGTGCCGGCGTAGAATCCCTCCGCTGCGGACCGGCTGGAGTCCGAATCCATCTGAGGACCGTCCGGCTGTGCTCCGCCATCTCTCGTCCCTCCCTGTCCGGGGAAGCTTATCTGAGTATTATTCCAGGCTCTCTTCTGAACCTCTTTATGAGCATTCTTTGAATGGTCCCGGCGTCTGCCGAGGAGCTCCCGGAGAGGATACTTTGCAAAATCATTATTGAGTGCGTAAATTTCCGCACCTAAGGGCGCTGCCGCTCCGGCGGAATCTTCTCCCGGCACAGAAGCAGCCCGGGCAGATGCTTTTCCACTTTCATCTGTGCCCGCAGTGTCTGCTTTTTCACCTGCAGCAGAGTCTGTGGCGGATGCCTCTGCATCTGCGGCTGTTTCCGCGGTGTCTGTTTTTTCACCTGCAGCGGAGTCGGCGGCGGATGCCTCTGCATCTGCGGTTGTTTCCGCGGTTACAGTGACTGTTTTCTCAGCAGTTGTACCTGCTGCTGCAGAAGCTGTTTTCTCAGCAGTTGTACCTGCTGCTGCAGAAGCTGTTTTCCCAGCGGTTGTACCTGCTGCAGGTTCCGCTGCTGTTGTGCCTGCTGCCGCGAGGTCTGCTTCTGCTGACAAATCTGCCGATGCGGATGTATCTGACATGGCATGTTCTGCCGCCGCAGGCGCAGCTGCCGCAGGGGATTCTGCCGCAGCTGATTCTGCCGCAGCTGATGAATTGTCTGCCCCGGATCCGGGTGCCTTGCGCTTTTTCCTGCGCTTTTTCCCGGATTCCTCCCTGGCGGGTCTCTCCAGGAATACGCTGTCGGCACAGCGGGCGCGGCAGAATCCGCGACCCGTCGCGAAAAGACATACGAGATTGGCCTCGGTGGGCACGCCCGCGTAGGACACGTTGGTTTCGTAATGAATCTTGATATGGTTGATGTTCAGCAGGATGATGTTTGTCTCTCTGCGTCCGTCTTTCTTAATCGTTCTAGCATAGGCCAGGACGCCGTCTTCGTCTGAAAGCCGCATGATCGAGCCCCTGCGGAGGGCAGCGCTGTTTTTTCGGAAAGCGGCTAGAGCCTTGTGGCATCTGATCAGACCGTGGTTCTCGCGCCCCCATGGATAGGTCCTGCGGTTATCGGGATCTGTAAATCCTCCAAGTCCCGCCTCGTCCCCATAATAAATGGTGGGCGCGCCCGTCCAGGTCATCTGCAGCAGAACCGCCTGACGCATGATCTCCATGCTCACATCTTCCATGGCTGCCGCCGGTCCCAGGTCCTCCGACCTGCCGATCACGCGGTTGGTGCGGGTCAGAAAACGGGAGTGGTCATGGTTGGACAACTCATTCATGCTGATCTGGAGAGTCGATGCCGGCAGGGCCTCCTGGCCTGTGCCCAGGACTGTTCTCCAGAAGACTTCCGGATCCCCGTAGCGCTCTTCATTTCTGGCATCGCTGTGCTTCTCCATGCCGGTGAGGAAGAACGTCACGGGTTCCATAAAGAACTCATAGTTCATGATGGTGTCCCATTCGTCCCCCTGAAGCCATTTCCAGGAATCCATATAGTTTTCTGCTATGATAATAGCCTCGGGATTGGCCTCCTTGACCGCTTTGCGGAAACGCTTCCAGAATTCATGGTTAAAGCTCTGGGAGTAACTGAGATCAGACGCGACGTCCAGACGCCATCCGTCCGCACAGTAAGGCGGCGAGACCCATTTGCGGGCAATGTCGAGAATGTACTCGCAGAGGTTCTCGGACTTTTCATAATCGAGTTTCGGCAAAGTCCCGAAATCCCACCAGGAATCATAGCTGTCGTTGGAAGGCCAGTCATCGTGACTGAACCGGAAATAATCCACGTAAGGGGACTTCTTTGAAGATCTGGCCCCCTTCGTTTCACCCGGCATTTTTTCATAGATCTTTTCGGAATCCATCCAGCGGTGGAATGAACCGCAGTGGTTGAACACGCCGTCAAGGATTACCCGGATTCCTCTCTTGTGGGCTTTGCGGACCAGCTTGGCAAACAGCTTGTCGCTGGCCTCCAGGTTGGCGGGATTGGTCACGCGCTCCAGATAACGTTCCGCCCTGGCGTTGGGGAAACGGGGCCTGAATCCTGCAATCCCGTTCTGACGACCGGGTTCAGGGCTCCAGTTTTTTATGTCCTTCACGATCTTCCCGAAATGGGGATCAATGTGTTCGTAGTCCTGCGTGTCGTATTTGTGGCTGGAAGGCGACAGAAAAATCGGATTCAGGTAGATCGCCTCAACCCCCAGGTCCTGCAGATAATCCAGCTTTTCCATGACCCCCTTGAGGTCTCCGCCGTAGAACTCGCAGTAGCTGATGGATGAGGGAGGCTGATTCCAGTCGTTCATTTTTACAACCGGACGCCCCATATAATAATATTCCCCGTCAACAACATCGTTGGATTTGTCTCCATTGAAAAAGCGGTCCACAAAAATCTGGTACATGACAGCCCCGGCTGCCCATTCGGGCGGATGAAATCCCGGCACCACGTGCCACCAGTCCCCCGGGCGGATGGTATTGCGGATTCCGCGGCGGGTGTAGCGATATTTTTTCCCTCCCGCGATGAACATAAAATAATATCGGAGCGGACTTTCCGACACTTCAAGCCTGACACTGTAGTAATCAAAAAGCTCATCCGATTCCGAAAGATGCATGCGCAGATGGGAACCGTACGCGACGAGAAAGCAGACCTCCACTTCGTTTTTTCCCGTCCGCAGGCGAATCGTCACCTTATCATGAAGATCCGGCTGGGCGGGAATGAGATATTCCTCTGTCGTATCACTGAAAAGGGCTCTTAAATCCGGCTCAAAGCCTGTTCTTTGATCACTCATATCTGTATTTTTATATAGATGCTCCGGTAACAGGTCCGGATCTGACTCCGGATGCCGTTTCGGGCATTACTCCAATAATCATTCCGGACATAGCTCCGGGTATAATACCGGATGCTGCTGTCTGCATTAGTCCCGGTATAAAAGAACCGGGCTGCATCAGAAGCAGAGGTGTCAAATGGATCAAAAATCTTAAAAGGTTCGAAAGGACCAAAAGTCTTAACAAAGTCAAATGGACCAAAAGACTAAACGGATCAAAAGTACCAATAGCCTTAAAAGGTTCGAAAGGGCCAGAAGATTCAGGAGGATCAGACTGTCGAGGGATCAGGTGAAATCTGCTCAGCAGGTTCTGTGTGGAACAGTCTGTCAAACTCTTCACCTGTGATCTTCTCTTTTTCCATCAGCAGATCCGCACAGCTGTACAGAACATCCTTATGGTCGGAAATAATCTTTTTGGCCTTTGCGTAGCAGTCTTCGATAATGGCGCGGACTTCCTTGTCGATCTCTCCCGCCACGTATTCACTGTTTCGTTTCTCGTGGCCGATGTCATAGCCCAGGAAGACGTCTTCGCCTCCCTGCTCATAGTTGATCGTGCCGATCGCGGAAGACATTCCGTAGCGCGTGACCATCTGCCTGGCGATATTGGTCGCTTGTTTGATATCCTGTGAAGCGCCGGTTGTAATGTCGTCAAGAACCAGTTCCTCGGCAATGCGCCCGCCCAGGCTGACCATGATTTCCTGCAGCATGCGTCCCCTGGTATAGTACATCTGATCCCTGTCCGGGAGCGGCATGGTATAGCCGCCTGCTCCGTTGCCGGTGGGTATGACAGAGATGGTGTAGACATCCCCGACATCGGGCAGCTCGTGGAAGAGAATCGCATGTCCGGTCTCGTGGAATGCCGTGATACGCTTTTCCTTCTCGGAGATGACATGGCTCTTTTTCTCCGTGCCGATTCCGATCTTGATGAAAGCGTTTTTAATATCCGCCTGTGTGATGTAGGGCTTGTTGGCCTTGGCTGCCGCGATTGCAGCCTCGTTGAGCAGGTTCTCCAGATCTGCTCCGGAAAATCCGGCCGTCGTGCGGGCAATCTCCTCCAGATCCACGTCATCTCCCAGAGGCTTGTTGGCCGCGTGTACCTTGAGGATCTCCTCACGGCCCTTGATGTCGGGTCTGCCCACCGAGACCTTGCGGTCAAAACGACCGGGTCTGAGGATAGCGGGATCCAGGACATCGACCCGGTTGGTGGCCGCCATCACGATGATCCCTTCGTTGACACCGAAGCCATCCATCTCGACCAGCAGCTGGTTCAGGGTCTGCTCGCGCTCGTCATGCGAGCCGCCCAGGCCGGTGCCCCTGCGCCTTGCGACGGCATCGATCTCATCGATAAAAACGATGCAGGGTGAGTTCTTTTTCGCGTCCTCAAACATATCGCGGACACGGGAGGCGCCGACACCGACGAACATCTCGACGAAGTCGGAACCCGAAATGCTGAAAAAGGGCACTTTGGCCTCTCCTGCAACGGCCCTTGCCAGGAGTGTCTTACCTGTGCCGGGCGCACCCTCCAGAAGGACGCCCTTGGGGATGCGCGCGCCGACCTTTGTATACTTGGCCGGATTCTTCAGGAAGTCGATGATCTCCACCAGATCGTCTTTTTCCTCATCCAGGCCGGCGACCTGCTTGAATGTCACGTTTTCTCCGGTAGAGAGCCTGGCCTTGCTTTTGCCGAAATTCATCATCTTGGAATTTCCGCCGCCCATGCTCTGACCGGTTATCATGTAAAAGAAGAAGAAGCAGATTCCCATGACCAGCAGCATAGGAAGGATGACGGTCATGAAAGTCCCTTCTGACGGGACATCACGGACGACCGTGACAGCGCCGCTCTCCCTTGCCATTTCCTCTAATACCGAGATTTCCGTGGCATATAGTACTTCCTTGTCTCCATCACTGCGTGTGACTGTGGCATATCCGGTCGCATTGTCCCGGTTTGGTGTGATCTCAACCTGTGTGATCCTGTTCTCTCTCAGATCCTGCGCGTACTTTTCCATCGTGTAGACGTCTTCGCCCGATGAAAAGGTGTTTCTCAGGAAAGGAGAAAAGAACATAAAAATCAATACTGCCATGACAACCAGCCCAAAGAAATTGCTGTTGCCTCTCGTCGGTTTGTTATTCAAATTCGTCTCCTAATATTCTCTGTCAGTCTCCAAAACCGTCATCAGTTTAATTCCCGGATTCAGAACCCTTGATAACACCGATGAAGGGAAGATTGCGGTATCTCTGGTCATAGTCCATGCCCCATCCGACCACAAATTTGTCCTCAACCTCGAAGCCCCTGTAGTCGACTTCAAGGCTGATCTCGGGATCGCGGCGGGAAGGCTTGTCCAGCAGTGTGCATGTGCGCACAGAAGCTGCTCCGCGGGTGTTGAACAGTTCGTACAGGAAGCTCAGGGTCCTGCCGGAATCAATGATATCCTCGACGATAATGACATCCTTGTCGGTGAGCGGTTCCTCAAGGTCCTTGATAATGCGCACGATTCCGCTGGAAACGGTTCCGCTTCCGTAGCTTGAGACCGACATAAAGTCAAACGTCACCGGAAGCTCGATACGTTTTGCCAGTTCACACATAAAAAACACTGCGCCTCTGAGAACACACACAAGATGAAGGTTCTTGCCTTTATATTCCTCCGTGATCTGCCTTCCCAGTTCGCAGATTCTGGCATTTACCTGTTCCTCGCTGATCATAACTTCAATATTGTCCGGCATAATACCCCCTGTTCTTAATCCTGGTCACATCTTTTCACTGTCAGTGATTCCTTATTTTTTTATTATAGTAGTTTAGAGCGTTCGTGTCCGCTCCTGTTCGTTCCCGCTCTTCACAGTTCACCCGGTCTCCAGGAGATCTCCAGGATCCTTCTGGTCCCGGACGTGATCCTGTATCCGTCTCCCATACGCAGACCCGGGATCCAGAGCGCCTCGTCCCCGCGGAAGGGAAGCACTGCCTCCGGACGGACCGCGGCGGGAATCTTCCCGTCGATCATAACCCTTGCCAGCTTCTTGCTGATCAGTCCGCCTCCGCCTGCCGACAGAGTCATTCTGTCTCCATTTTGTCTTGTACGGAAAACAGGAAACATTCCTATTTTATCATAATCGAACCATTTCGTATACTCATTTTGAGGAATTGCGGAGAGGTCCCCGTCAAACCCGAAAACTCTGCATTCATACTCCTCCCGGGAAAGCGGAACCACCGCGCCGCACCTTCTCTGCATGCCGGCCGGCAGGATGTCTTTTCGCATACTGCCTTTAAGCGGGATGTCTTCCCGTATATTGTCTTTTTGCAGGATGCCTTTTTGCGGATAGTCTTTCCGCAGGCTGTCCTTTTGCAGGCTGTCTTTTTGCGGATAGTCTTTCCGCAGGCTGTCCTTTTGCAGGCTGTCTTTTTGCGGATAGTCTTTCCGCAGGCTGTCCTTTTGCAGGCTGTCTTTTTGCAGGCTGTCTTTTTGCAGATAGTCTTTTCTGTAAAAAAACAGCCGTCCTCCGGACCGGAGCATAGTGACCCTGCCGGGCAGGGACAGGCTGCCGTCTCTTTGGCCGGCGCACAATTCCTCCATCGCGTCCACATGGACCGCAGTCAGGTCCTTTCTCCTTCCGGCACTTGCCGCAAGACACCTGTAAAGGATCCTTCTCTGGAGCAGGGGATCCTCCTGTCTGAGGGCCTCCAGACCAAGGACTGTTACCGGAATGGAATCCCTGTCTCCGACCCTTATTCCATTTCTGCCGCCGGCGCTCTCTCCGGTCCTGCTTTCGCTTGCGTTTCCCTTTCCTCTGTCCCCGCTTCCATCTTCGTTTACAGGCAGGGGGCCGGGTATCTGCAGAAGGCAGCGTTTCATCGCCTGCTCAGTCTGAGCCTCCAGAAATCTCTCGGTCTCCGCACAGGAAGCGGCGAAACGGGCAAGATTTTCCGACGCGGAAGGGTTTACCTGTTCCTTGAGCCGGGGCAGGATCTCCCTGCGGAGGAAATTGCGCGTGTAGGAAGTGTCCTCATTTGTCTCGTCCTCCCTCCAGGCCATTCCCTGCGACTTTAGAAATGCCTCTATCTCCGCCCTGCTCTCCCTGAGAAGAGGCCGGACGATCCAGCCGCTCACAGGCAGCATTCCCCTTGCTCCTCTGATGTCCGTGCCCCTGCACAGATGAAAGAGCACTGTCTCCGCCTGGTCCTCCCTGTGGTGGGCTACCGCGATCCGGCAGGGCTTTCCCCTGTCCTCCTGCAGGGATTTTCTTGTCTCCTCGAAGGCCTCATAGCGCAGTCTGCGTCCGGCTTCCTCCACGCCGGTTCCCCATTTCTCTGCCATGGCGGCTGCATCCGCCATAATACATCTGCAGGGCACATTTTCTCTTCTGCACAGATCCTGCACAAAGCGGAGATCCCCCTGAGCAGACTCCCTCAGACCGTGATGAACATGTACGACCTGGAGAAAAAAGCCCTCCTCCCGGGACATGCGGAGCAGCACCAGGAAAAGGCACAGAGAATCAGCTCCTCCCGAGACACCGGCGACAAGAGACTCTCCCGGTCTGATCATTTCCCTGTCCAAAACATATTTTCTGACTCGCTCATAGAGATTATCCATGTATTCCCGCCTTTTATCACATCCTGCCGGAAGACTTTTTATTTCCGCCTTTTTATTCTGACAGCAATCCGCGCCATACATTCTCTGCATGGCGCGGATCATCAGTTTTCATTCCTCGCGTTCTTTTTGTCCGAATCATCCCGTCAGCTCAGGGGGAATGGCTCAGTGCTGCCGGATCTGACAGTAGAAGGACCGCCTTCGCACCCTTCATCTGTCCTCTTTAAATACCGTCTCCCCTTCATAGATCAATCCCAGTTTCTCCCTGGCGATTTCTTCTATATAGGCATCCGTCTGAGTATACCGGCGGTATTCTTCGATATCCTCCGTGCGTTCCTTTTCCATCCTGATTTCCTGCCGGAGCTGTGCCAGTCTCTTTTTATTTTCCACAAGGCGTCTGCCCAGGGAAATAGCATTCACTCCAACTACGATCAGCAGAACAATGACTACCAGAAAAGTCAGGAACATACTCATTCTGTACTGTTCCCGTCCCTGTGTCAGAAGACTTTCTTCTGAATATTCTGACTGAGGCTTTTCGGAGACCTTCCTTCTCTGTCTTTCCCGCTGTCTCTCCGCGGTCTCGTAACGTACGGCCCCGCTCCTTCGGACTCCCTTCCCCGCGGAGTTTTTCCCTGCGGTTCTTCTTGTCGCGGGATCTTTTTTCACAGTGCCGGCACGTTTTTTCGCGTTCTTCGCTGCCGCGGGTCTATTCGGTTTTTTTGCAGCCCCTGCGGCCGCTCTGCCGGATGTTCTCATCTGCTCTGTCCTCTGCTCATCTTCGAATATGGTCTGTCTCAGCAATACCGGAACAAATCCTGTGCCTCTTCTTTTCTTACATTGTCACGGACAGCGAGGACTTCCGCCCTGGTCTCCCTGTCGCCGAAAGAAATCCCGATAATATCTCCGGGCTTCACCTCCGCACTGGCTCTTGCGACTTTTCCGTTCAGGGTCACTCTTCCGTTATCACAGGCTTCATTCGCGACAGTCCTGCGTTTGATCAGCCTGGTCACCTTCAGGTATTTATCCAGCCGCATATCTTCTTCCTTTCATGCTCTCCGTGATGTACCCGCGGACGGCACTTTGTGTCGGCCGGGGCTTCGCGAGACTTAGCAGCCTCGCAGGGTCAACACATACCCTCTGCCCCCTGTCACGGGGATCACTTTTATGAGGCTTTTTTACCAGGAGTTCCATTCCCTGGGAACGCTTCCTTCAGTTCCCTCCTCCGCGCGGCCCGCGCGAAATGGCGCTCCCGGCTCGCCCTGCCCGGACGGCTCCGCCTGCCGGCATCCGTTTTTTCTTTCACCGGCCTTATTTTGTAGATGTCACGGTAACTGATCGTCTCCGTCGTTTTCCAGAGCCAGGAAGGATCCGTCATGCTCTCGAATGCCTCCGGGTATTCCTTTCGCAGGATGTTGGCCGCGCCGTTGATGTCGGCGTTCATGAGGTATCCGTCCTTCGTCCTGTACAGGCCGCGCCTTATCCGTTTCCCAGAGAAGACAGGGATACTGCCGTCCTCCTGCCCCTGTCCGTATGTCGGGACAGCGTCCAGGTCCGCCGCGCTCGCCATTGACGTATAGCTTTCCTCGCGGATCACCACGGGGATCCCGTACTGTGGCCCGACACCAGACAGTATCCGCAGGAACTTCATCTCAGGGATGCATACGAAGTTCTGGTTCTCCTTCTTCGAAAGACAGGTCCCGTCCTTGATCCTGTCATTGTGGCCGCATACGATGACGTCCACCCTGTCCTCCGACGCCCTTCTGCAGACGAAGTGCGCGCACTTGTAGAAAAAGTCCCGCATGCGCTCGTCCCTCTTCCTTGAGAGGGCGTACAGCCTGCGGCTGTGCTTCGCTGAACGGGTGCTGTCCCTGCCGGCTGTCAGCTCCGACATGAGGGCTGCCCTCTTTTTGTTGTACCACTGGTTCCACGACTTCATGGCTCCTCCCTTTATGAGGAAAGGGGTACGCCCGAAGTTGTTCGCGACGGCAAGGAAATTATCTATACCCGTATCGATCCCGTAGACCCGCGAGGGGTGCTCCGGCACTTCCGGGGCCTGTGCCTTACCGTCTTTATACGTTATGAGGAGCCTGTGATCCCCGTGGTAAGGCTGTACTTCTGTTTTGACATAAGTCCCGGGGATGTGCCCGCATCCCACTGTCACTTTCGTGTTGATGAAGGAAAGGACATGGCCCTTCCCCGTGTCTTTGAGCTTCGCCGTCTGGTTTGTGAACCAGGCTGTTGTTTCGGCAGACCTGATGTATCCCGGGATCCGGGGCTTTGCCGCATACTTCCCCGGATGCTTCCTCCAGTCCTTCAGGGCGGAAAAATATCCTTTCCACGCCTCGAACGTCTTCCGCATGGCATTCTGGTTCACCTGTGCGGGGAGGCTGTAATACACGGGGTTTTGCGTAAACTTGAAGACCGCGTCCAGCACCCCGTAGGTGAGCATGCGGTTGTCCCGCGCAGGATACGGGACGGGTTCCGCGCGCTTCAGGGCCCTGCGCACTGCCGCGTGGCCGGAAAGGCCGCCTGCCTGCCCCGCCTTCCTGACGTCCTGCGAAAGGAGCACCCGCTTATGCGCGTTGTATTTCTGGATCCCGGTGAACACGAAGTGCAGGACTTCCGTCTCATTGTGCGTGCGCTCCTCCGGGGACTTCACGATCCCGGTATAAGTATTGCGGATATAGAAGTTCGTGGTGTTCCGCAGCGCCTTCGACCTGCGGCAGATCTCCCCGAGGTATGCGCTGGCCGGCGTCTTCCTCCTGATGATGCATGCGCGCGTCTTCATCCGTGTCCTGATCCGTGTCTTCATCCGTGTTCTCCCGTCCATCAGCTGAAATTTTTCATTTCTTTACTAATATGCTATTATTATAGCAGAGAAACAGGAGAAAGCAAACATATGTTTTATTGAATTAAAATTAAGAGGGATCTCCATGGAATACATCCGGAATTCGCACAGCGTATACCTTCTGACTTATCATATCGTCTTTGTAACGAAATACCGCAGGCCGGTCATCGACGACCGGATATCCGCGTTCCTGAAGGACCATATCTCCTATTTATGCAGCCGCTTTGACGCGGAACTGCTGACGGCGGAAACGGACAGGGACCATATCCATCTCCTGATCTCCATGCCGCCGAAGCTGGCGCCTGCTGTCCTGATCCGCGTCCTGAAGACCCAGACAGCGAAGGAGATCCATCTCGACCCGGAAATGGACGCGCACGTAAAGAAATACATCTATGGAAACGCGCCTTTGTGGCAGCCTTCTTATTTCGTGGCGACGACAGGCACGACCGTCATGGAAAAGGTTAAGGAATACATTGATTCCCAGCAGACAGAGGAGCACAGGCGCAAATATGAAAAAACCGGGAGATACAGTAAAAAAAGGCACCGCTGACGCGGCTGAAGGGCGCTTGTATCCCGCAGACGACTATGGTCGACTGGGGTTTTACGCGCCGTTTTGATAATCTGGTGATGAAGAACCGCAGGCAAACAATGCAGATAAGCCCTGTCTGCTCTCCTGCGAACGCTCATCATACCGAAACGCCCATCATACCGGAACGTCCGCCATACCGGAACGCCCATTATACCGGAACGTCCGCCGAATCCGGGCGTCCCGCCCTCTCAAATCTGATAAAGCCCGCAGCCTTGGGGCTGCGGGCACTGATTATCCCGTGTTTAAAATCTATTCGATCTCTTTCCGCCTGTAACGAATCAGTCGTTTACCGCATCCTTGAATGCCTTGCCGGCTTTGAATCTGGGAGACTTGGAAGCCGCGATCTGGATGGACTCTCCGGTCTGGGGATTTCTGCCCTCTCTGGCAGCGCGCTCACCGATATCGAAAGTGCCGAATCCCACGAGCTGAACCTTCTCACCTTCCTTCAGCGCGTCGATCACAGTCTCAATAAATGCCTTATAGGCTTTCTCGGTTTCCTTGACTGTTCCAAATCCGGTTTTTTCATGCATTTTTTCAACAAACTGTGTTTTATTCATATTCTCTCCTTCATCATCCTCAGCCTTATTATCAGGTCATCAAAAATGCGGCTGCCATACATACAGACTGTTCTCAGGCGGCAATAGGTGCAGCAAAAGTCTGCTTCCAAAAAGCCCCTGCCGTCTGCCGGCTTTCCCCACAGGGTTCAACACATGTGGTATCCTTTATTGTACTTGTTAAAAGTATCCTTTGTCAACAAACATATGTCTTTAGGGCACCGCGCCGCCTATCTTGTAATGTGTATTCGGCTGCAGCACACGTCCTCAGAAGTACGGGGCTTATTTCATCAATTGAAGAATTGAAGCTTGATACAGCACGATAAAACAGCCCTTTATCTGTCACTTTCCGGCCGGTTTGCGGCAGATGGCAGATATTTTTTCATCAGATACTCTTTTGTATTGTGCTCAGGTACATCCACGACGTCTCTCAGCATTTCTCCCAGAATGCGGCCGATCTCTCTGCCTTCCGGAACGCCGGCTTCAATCAGGTCTCCGCCTGTCACCGCCAGGTTTTTCAGGGAGATGCAGTCCCCCCTCTCCATGACCACGGAATAAATCCTGCGGACATCCTCCAGATAAGTCAGTTTCTCCTCGCGCCGATAGGTGCTCTGCGCCAGCGCGTCCGCCTCCTTGACCTCCAGCCAGAGGGGAAACAGGTCCTCTCCGATCTCAATCATGGCTTTGCGGATCCCCGGCTCTGTCAGCCTGGCCAGACGGTCATGCTCGAGAACCAGCTTCACGACGCAGTAGCGAGTATGATTGTCATACTTCAGTCTGCGAAGAATGCCGTCCGCGATCTGGGCGCTGACTGCGGGATGGCCGTAGAAATGGTCGATTTCCTTATCGTCTCTCTTCCAGCAGGCAGGTTTCCCGAAATCGTGCAGCAGCATAGTCAGACGGAGAATCTTGTCCGGGCGGACCTTCATCATGGACTGGATCGTGTGCTCCCCGACGTTATATCGATGATGGGGATTGTGCTGCGGAGTCTCCATACAGCTGTCGAATTCGGGGAGGATCACTGCCGTGATTCCGCATTCCCACGCCATGCGAAGCTTCTCCGGCCGGGGCGACACAAGGGTCTTCTCCAGTTCCGCAGCGATCCGCTCGGCGCTGACCTTCTGCAGTGTAGGGGCCAGTTTTTTCATGGCCTGAACCGTCTCCGGCTCAATATCGTAATCCAGCTGGGCAGCAAAGCGCACCGCCCGCATGATTCTGAGGGCATCTTCCCCGAACCTCTTCATGGGATCACCGACCGCGCGGATCAGACCCTTTTCCAGGTCGGTAACTCCCCCGAAAAAGTCCTTCAGGCCTGCGCTCTCGCTGTAGGCCATGGCATTGATGGTAAAATCCCTGCGCTTGAGGTCCTCTTCGAGGCTGGCGGTGAAAGTGACCTCCGAGGGATGCCTTCCGTCGAGATATTCGCCGTCGATCCTGTAGGTCGTGACTTCATAGGCCTCCCCGTGAGACAGTATGGTCACTGTCCCGTGTTTAAGGCCTGTATCGATTGTTTTGTGAAACAGGGATTTGACCTCTTCCGGCAGAGCGGAGGTAGTGATATCCCAGTCATTAGGGTTCCTTCCCAGGAGGCTGTCCCTCACGCAGCCGCCGACCACAAAGGCTTCATAGCCGTGGTCTTCGAGCACGCGGAGGATCGCTGCCGCTCCCGCGGGAATCCTGATCGTCGTTTTATTTTCCAAATGTATATCTCCCGATTTTCAGGACCGGGATCTGCAGAACCCGGTTCCTTAATAGGACCTGCCCCAGTAGACCATCTTTTTGGCAGGCTTTCCGCAGCAGACGCAGGTCGCCGCGATTTCTTCCTGCTCGAAGGGCATGCAGCGGCTGGTCACGCCGTATTTTTCCTTGATCTCTTCTTCACAGGCGAGCTCGCCGCACCACATGGCTTTGACAAAGCCGCTCTTCTCAGCGAAGGTCTTCTCAAACTCCTCGCGGGTCGCCGCTGTATAGGTGTGCTCCTCGAGGTGCTTTTTGGCGCGTTCGTACATATCCTGCTGAATCTGAGGAAGCAGCTCTGTGATCCTGGCTTCGAGGTTCTCCAGCGCGCACTCCTCTTTCTGTCCATTGTCCCTGCGGGCAATGATGCATTTGCCGTTCTGGATGTCGCGGGGTCCGATCTCCACGCGGATCGGAATGCCGCGCATCTCCTGATCAGCGAACTTGAAGCCGGGGCTCTTATCGCTGTCGTCGACTTTGACGCGGAAATTGCTGAGGGTCTCTTTCAGCTCATAAGCCTTGTCCAGAACGCCGGCCTTGCGCTGCTGGATGGGTACGATCATGACCTGGACGGGTGCGATGCGGGGAGGCAATACCAGACCGGAGTTGTCTCCGTGCACCATGATTAGGGCGCCGATAATACGTGTGGACAGGCCCCAGGATGTCTGGAAGGCATTCTTCTGCTTGTTGTCCTTGTCGGTGAACAGAATGCCGTACGCCTTCGCGAAATCATCGCCGAAGTCGTGGCTGGTACCGGACTGGAGAGCTCTTCCGTCGTGCATCAGGGCCTCGATGGTATAGGTCGCCACTGCGCCGGCAAATTTTTCCTTGTCGGTCTTTCTGCCCTTGATCGTGGGGATGGCCAGATCCTCTGCGCAGAAATCGGCGTAGACGTTCAGCATCTGCTGCGTCCTGGCCTCAGCCTCTTCGGCTGTCGCGTGCACGGTGTGGCCTTCCTGCCACATGAACTCTCTGGAGCGGAGGAAAGGACGGGTCTCCTTCTCCCAGCGGACAACGCTGCACCACTGGTTGTAGATCTTGGGAAGGTCGCGGTAAGACTGGATCTCTCCTCTGTAAAAATCGCTGAACAGGGACTCTGAAGTGGGGCGCACGCAGGCGCGCTCATCCAGCTCCTCGGAACCGCCGTGCGTGACCCATGCAACCTCGGGCGCAAAGCCCTCTACCAGGTCGCTCTCCTTGCTCAGAAGGCGCTCCGGGATCAGCATGGGAAGATAGACATTCTCTACTCCCACTGCCTTGAAGCGGGCGTCCAGGTGCTTCTGGACAGCTTCCCAGATGGCATAGCCGGCGGGCTTATAGACCATGAAGCCCTTAATGTTGGAATACGCGATCAGGCCTGCTTTGATGCAGACATCTGTATACCATTGTGTAAAATCCTCATCCATCGCCGTAATCTCGGCAACCAGTTTTTTCTGTTCTGCCACTTTTCATCCTCCAATCATCCCGCAAGTCATAATCCGCCGCGGTCCCATGCGCCGGAGCAAAGCCCCGGTCCGCTCAGGTCGGTGCGCCGGAGCAAAGTCCCGATGCGCCACAGTCCGTGCGCAAAAACAGGCCCTGATCCGCCGCAGTTCCGCGCGCCGGAGCAAAGCCCCGGTCCGCCCGGTCCCGTCAGTGAAAATATTCCTTATGCGGGCTGTGGGACTGCAGCAGTCTGCCGCAGTCCCTCCCTCGTGTTTCATGTATTTTCCTGTATTATCGGTTTTTCAGAAATTGTCCTGAATTCCTCTCTCCCTGTCGCCGTGACCCGGACAGTTAACGGCTGAGAATCATGCTGATCAGCCGGAGTTCTCTTCGTCTGATCCGGAAGTCTCCGCTTCACCTGAAGTCGATTCTTCGGAATCTCCTCCGTCATCTTGCTGAATCTCGCGGACACGCACATAAACCGTCACACTCGCATCACTGTCGTCTGTCAGAAAAACTCCTTCCGGCAGATAGCTCACGATATTCAGGGTTTTATTCATGGTCGCGGTCAGATAGTCATATGTCACATCCGAAGCCGGGATTTCTATCGAATCGAAATCCTCCAGGATACCTTCCGCGCCGGCTACAGTGATCGAAGACGGCTCCACAGTCGGCTCCGATATAAGTTCATAGCCATACGCGATCGGCACCCCCGAACCGCAGGTGATCGGAATATCCTTGGTCTTATAGACCGTGGCGACCACCTTCACGGAAGATACATTCATATGCAGCTTGTGCATCTTCATATCTTCCGGAGAAATGACATTGTTCTCCTTATCATACAGGACGATTTCCGGATAGACTTTTATATTTTTTTCAGCCCCTGTGATGTCCACGGAAACGATCGCGCGTCCCACTTCATTGACATAGGACCGGGGACCGGAGAGCATCACCTGATTCTGCTCCGCAGAAGCATCATCCAGTATATATCCCTCTGCCGGATCGCCCTGCGTTTCCACTTCAAGATTGAAGGCGTGGGTCTCCAGAGGCTCTACTCTGAGCTGCACATGGGAAATGCTGCCCGTGATGCGCTCAATGCTGCTGCTGTATTTATCCGTTGTGAGGACGATCCTGACGGACCCGTCCTGTTCTATATCGCGCACATCAGCTGTCGCGATCACGTTTTTGGACTCGAGCTTGTCGATGACGGATCTCTTGGCGAGAATGTTGACCACCGGGATGACATCTGTGTTATCCAGCACAGTGTAGACGTCTCCGCGCTTCTCGATCACATCCCCGTTCAAAATGTCCACACTGACATTATTGACAGTCATGCGAATTGCCGGATCGCTGAAAGCGTTGATCATATACCAGATCGCGATCGCCAGCACAACCGACAGAATCTTCAGCTTCAGATTCGGGTCCAGATTTCTGATACGCTCAATCATGCGCACCTCCTTCCTTCCCCCCGGTTTCCTGATTCCCGGAAACCCGGTTCTGATTTTCTTTTACTGAAGGCCCCGCGCCTTTACTCCGCTGAGGCGCCGGCGTTTTTTTGACTTTAACCTTCTTCACAGCTGAAGAACCGACGCGCTTCAGCTTCGACGCGCCTTTTCCGAAGCCGCTCAGCGGCATGCGGGATGCAGGCTTGGCATCTTCTTCCGAGAGCTTGTTCTGCAGCCTCAAAAGAGCTCCCCGCAGTTGTTCCGGTGTCACATTACTCCACAGCCTGCCTTTATAGGTATAGCTGATATTGCCCGTCTCCTCAGAGACGATCAGGGTCAGCGCATCTGTCTCTTCCGAGATTCCCATGCCTGCCCTGTGTCTGGTCCCCAGATTTTTGTCCAGTTTGGAAGAGGACAGCGGCAGGTAGCAGGTCGCGGCAATGATCCGGTTTCCCTTGATGATGACCGCGCCGTCGTGAAGCGGTGTATTTTTTTCAAAAATATTGATCAGCAGCTGGCTGGATACAGTACCGTCAATGTCAATGCCTGACCTGGTGTACTCAACCAGCGGAGTGGTCTGCTCGATCACGATCAGCGCGCCGGTGCGGACCCGTCCCATCTCGGTGCAGGCTCTCACCAGTTCGTTGATGGTTCTGTCCGAAAAACGGCCTTCCTCCGTCTTGGGCGGCTCCCATCCCAGAATAGAACTCAGGATATTTCTGCGTCCGAGTTCCTCCATGGCGTTCCTTAGTTCAGGCTGAAGAATAATGACCAGGGCAGTGACCGCAACCCCGGTAAAATTGCGGAAGATCCACTGGATTGTGGTCATGTCAAATACAGCCGCCATGAGAGCGATCACAAGAACGACTGCGATCCCTTTCATAAGCTGCCACGCGCGCGTATCTTTGACCCACAGCAGGATATGATATGTCAGATAAGCTATGATGAGAATCTCGACAAAATCTGTCCACCTTATATTAGGTACACTGAGCTGGGAAAAGAAATAAATAAGATTGTCAACTCCGGGAAATATCAATTTCAAGTTATCCTCTCGCGCAAGTCAGCGGCAATTCCGCAAAGAAGCCCCCGGATGAATGTCCGAAATCAGCTGCTCGGGCTCAGTTCTGTCCGTCCGCGTCCCCGGATGGTGTCTCCTCCTCCGCGAATTCATCATACTCCGGATCGCCGGATCCGGGATTGCTGAAATTCTGGACGGTCATAGAAGATACCGGAACCATGACTTTCGGAACTGCTTTTACATAATAGTAATAGTCTTCATCCTCAAATTGAGTGCTCTCAATACGGAGATAATCAACATTAAAAACAAAAAATCGAAAGATCTGTGCCAGCAGAAATGAAACCGCGATACCGACGAAGACCCTGCCCAGGTCTATATTGGTGTCGTATTTCATATCGCCTGCCAGCAGGACCACCAGCTCGATCACGCTGCCGACAGTGATGGCAACGATCCAGGCATTGGCCATGACAAGATGGCGGATAAAGCACACAACGAGCGCAGTCAGTGCAAGCGCCAGGATCAGGACAAATAATTCCTTGTCCTTCATGATGCCATCGATCAGGCTATGGAAATTGGTGATCAGCCGGTCCCCGGTCAGCGGAGTGCCGGCAGCCCCCATGGTCGGTATTTTCTCTTCAACCAGGAGCGCAAATCTTGTAAGTACAAGTCCCAAAACCACGGGAACCGCTGTCCCGGGACCGAAAATGAGGCCCGCGATCACCGGCACCGCGTAATGCAGGTTTAAGGCGTATGCTATTGGCATCAGCAGAAGGACCATTGTGTCCTTTGGCACAAACCTGAAATAAAGCAGAATACACAGAAGCAGCAGGGCTGCGCAGATTGCTGTCGCCTCGAGGGACAGCCTGTACAGATCCCAGACCATCACCAGGGCAATAATGCCTGCCGCATAACCGGGCGGGAACATCGAGCACACCAGAGCAATGATCACATTGAGAAGGGTACTCTCCAGCGCGGCCCCTGCGGGTCCGTGCGCCCCCAGATGTGTGCGCAGCAGAAAAAGCAGGGCCAGTGACACTGCAAACCGGAGAACCGGGAGCAGCAGATACTCCTGCCTCTTATAAAACAATATTAGTCTCTCTCGTAATTGATATATTCCAGCAGTACCGTTCATTACGCCTCCGTTGGTGAAAACGTTACTGTTCACGCGCTATCGAGGGCGTGAAAGCAACTTGCGAAAATCTCATTCCAAATCCCATTCCAAATCGCTTACGCGATGGGATTTTCGCCGTAAACCCGGGTTTTCGCGCAAATTGCGCGCGAAAACACCTCGAGATTCAGGTGGGTCTGTCTAAACTGTACCCGGTAGATTGGACACCAGTACTGTAACGAAAAATCTTTCCGGGTTTCCCAATCTTTTTTATAACTGCATGCGCTCCTTCTCGTAAATATCCGTCAGCGTATCCAGATCCTGTTCATACAGCATGCGGCGTTTTGCATATGCCATACCGCGTCCCTGGTAGATCAGGAACGTTGCAAACAGATAAACCGCCATAAACACGAAATATGACCATGTCGCAAGGCGCAGGACCGGTCCCAGCGCATCTTCATAGACCGAAAAGAATATCTTTTCAAAATTATAGCCGCAGTAAATCGCCGCACAGACTCCCCATGCCAGCGTTCCTGTAATAATAGAGACTATGATCTCCGAAAAAACATAATCGGTCCGAAAAAATCTGGCCTTTCTCGCATCTTCAACTCCCCGTCCCTCTTCATAGACGGTGACACGGGTCATGATGCGGATTTTTTCTTCGTTCAGCATTTAATATATTCCCTCTTTCCGGCAAACCGCCCGCCAGAGCGGCATCCTGAGGCGTTTTCGCAAGGACGAAAACAGTGAAGGATCAACGGAAATCCCTGCCGCCCTGCAGCACAGACTTCAGTATCCGGCTTCGGCGTCTTCGCCGATAGCCGAAACACTCCTGTCCGCAACGGTACAGGCTTCAGTACCCGGCTTCCACGTCTTCGCCGATAGCCGAAACACTCCTGTCCGCAACAGCACAGGCTTCAGTATCCTGCTTCCGCGTCTTCGCCGATAGCCAGTGACATGAAGAATACGCGCTCCGCGCCCTTTTGGGAAAGGGCATGCGCACACGCGTCAATCGTTGCTCCTGTTGTATATATGTCGTCAATGAGCATAATCGAGTTTAATGATACATCATTTCCAAATGACTGAAAAGCCCTTTTCAAATTATTTTGCCGTTCCTCCGGAGTCATGTTTTTCATGGGAAGAGTGTCCGTGACACGTCCCAAAACATCCTCCCGGACCGGGATTCCAGTCAGGCGGGAAATCTCACGCGCCAGAATCAGGGCCTGATTATAGCCCCTTTTCCTTAGGCGATCCTCCGACACCGGCACCGGCACCAGAAAATCAGGCCTCGCGCTCCCCCGCACAGGTATCTGCGGGGATATTTTCTTCGCAGAGTTTTGCCTCGCCATGTTTTGCCTCGCCATGTTTTGCCCCGCAGTGCTTTTCCCGTCAGAGGGCATCCCGGCAAAACTCTCCCGATATATTCTGCTCCCCGGCCCTGCCGCGAACTCCGCCAGTTTTTCCGCCATACACCGGCCGAAGTAAGCTCCGTACTCCTGCCTCCCTTTATATTTAAAGCGAAAAAGACTGCCCGCCACGCTGTGATAAGTGAAAACCGCGCAGCCCCGCTCATATACATGCGGATGCATGCGGCAGTCATGGCACAAATGCATCGGTACAGACAAAGGAGAACGCAGGGGCTTGCCGCAGCGGCGGCAGACCGGCCCTTCCGTCCTCTTCAGGAGTTTCTCGCACTCCGGACAAATCAACGCTCCTGCCGGATTCACCGGCCTGTCGCACACCGGACACCGTCTGGGATAAACGAGTTCCCTGACTCCGTCGAAAACCCTGGCAGCAAACCTGACAGTAGCCCCGGCAGCACCCCCGGCAGCAGACCCGGCAGAACCCCCGGCAGCACCCCCGGCAGAAACCCCGGCAGCAGACCCGGCAGAAACCCCGGCAGCAGACCCGGCAACACTGGAATCCACCCGGGGTCTTCCCCCTGATAACATGTTATCACCTGAACGTGATCTTCTTACTCTATCCATTCTTCTGAACTGCAGCACCCTCTTTCTTTTTCCTGATCTTTCCTGCTCTTTCCTTCTCTTTCCTTCTCTTTCCTGTTCTTCCCCGCTCTTTACTGCTCTTTCCTTCTCTTTCCTGTTCTTCCCCGCTCTTTACTGCTCTTTCCTTCTCTTTCCTGTTCTTCCCCGCTCTTTTCTGTTCTTTTCCGTTCTTTCCGTTCTCCCCGGTCCTTTCCCGCTCTTTTCTATTCTTCCCTGCTCTTTTATATTTTTTTATATTCTTTTACGTTCTATTCGGAATATTCCAGTCCCGTTCCCGCCATTCCGGAAATTTCTAAAATACGTTCCCGCAGGCCTGTGTAACGCCTTGTGCGCCTGACATTGGCGATCATCCGGTCCACACCGTCTCTGCTGCCAAGGATCACGACACAATTTCTGGCCCGGGTAACCGCTGTGTACAGCAGATTGCGGTTGAACAGACCCGAAGGTCCTGTCAGGATCGGCAGAATGACCGCCGGATACTCAGACCCTTGCGATTTATGCACCGTGATCGCGTAGGCAAGCTCCAGATCCTCCAGCTCTGTGAAAGGATACTCCACTGTCCTTGCGTCGTCAAAACACACTGTCATAGTCGCGCTGCGCGTGTCGATCTCCTCGATCCTGCCGAAATCACCATTAAAAATACCCATGCCCCGATCGATGGGCATATTGAAATTGCCGCGTTTTTCCCACTCTATATTGTAATTATTGCGGGTCTGCATGACCTTGTCGCCCTCGCGGAAAACAGTCTCCTGCCGCACATATTCGCGCTTTGAGTCCGCAGGAGGATTGAGAACACTCTGCAGAACCTCGTTCAGACGGTCAACTCCCAGACTGCCTCTCCTCATGGGAGTCAGGACCTGGATATCCTCCGGCCTGCAGCCGGCGTAGCCGGGAAGCATCTCCCGGATCAGCTGCACCGTGTGCTTATAGATCACGGGCGCCTGATCACGCTCAAGGAAAAAGAAATCGCGGCTCTTATTGTCCATAGGCAGAGAATGCCCTTCCAGAATCCTGTGGGCATTCATGACAATGTCGCTCTCGCTGGCCTGCCTGAACACATGCTGCAGCATGATCGTGTGAAAGGCCCTCGACTCGATCAGATCCTGCAGGACACAGCCCGGCCCCACACTGGGAAGCTGATTCACATCCCCCACCAGAACCAGGCGGGCTCCCTGAGGCACAGCCTTCAAAAGAGCGTGAAAAAGGTTCATGTCCACCATGGACATCTCGTCAATGATGATGACATCCGCCTCCAGAGGATTATCCTCCCCCCGCTCGAACCTGTAGTTTCTCTCTTTTTTATCTCCTCCTCTGCCGCCGGGCGCGGACATATCCTCCCCGTCGAAAAGACCTTCCCTCTCTGTGTCATCCGAGATCGTCCGAATGCCCAGAAGACGATGAATGGTCATAGCCGGCTTTCCGGTGGCCTCCGTCATGCGCCTCGCAGCCCTCCCTGTCGGAGCAGCCAGAAGCACATCCAGACCATCCTCTTCGAAAAAACGGATAATAGTATTGATGGTAGTCGTCTTGCCCGTACCGGGACCGCCCGAAATCATCAGGATCGCGTTTTCCGCCGCCTCCTGAACCGCCTTACGCTGCAGAGGATCCAGAGTAATCTGCTCCTCCCTTTCCAGAGCGGCGATCTTCTTTTTCATCCTTTCTCCGGCCCCGCGGCCTCCGGAATGCCTGTGAACACTGACATCCAGATCCAGCAGCATTCTGGCTATTTCCTGTTCCCTCCGGAAAAATCCGGAAAGATACACCTCGACAGACTCCTGCTCCCTCGCCGGACCGCCGCCGGCTCTCTGTTCATAATTGCCCGCGGGAACCCCCGGCGCAGAAAAACCCTGCATGGAAAAATCATCTGCAGAAAATCCTTCCGCGGAAAAACCTCTTCCGGCAGAACCACCTCCGTTTAAGCCTTCCGCAGAACCCCCATCTCCATTTAATCCTTCCGCGGAAAAACCTCCTCCTGAAAAACCATCTCCGTTAAAATCTTCTGCGGAAAAAGCTT
Organism: uncultured Lachnospiraceae bacterium; assembly: GCA_902777355.1. GTDB lineage: Bacteria > Bacillota > Clostridia > Lachnospirales > Lachnospiraceae > CAG-791. Next base: position 31,617 of record CACYTU010000023.1, read on the forward strand.
CTGCATCTTCCGTAAACCCTTCCTCAAAATTCCCCTGATCCGCCATCGGACTGCGCCTGTGAAGGATCCGGACCCTTCGCTCAACAGCCAGATTCTCAAGCTGGACTGCAATTTCCTCCTCAGAAATACGAAGCAGGGTACAAGTCCTCCGGATCAGCAGTTCCCGGGGCAGAAAACTGTGCCCCTCACCTGCCGCCTGCGTGAGAATATAGAGCAGGCCACTGCGGATCCTGTATTCCGAATCCGCGCGAATGCCAATCCTGCGGGCAATCTCGTCAGCCGTCGCAAATCCGATTCCCCGGATATCTTCCGCCAACCGGTAAGGATTGACCTTCATAATCTCATAGAGCTCAATCCCGTAAGCCTGCCAGATCCTCGCCGCGTGTGCGCTCCCGATTCCGTATTTCTGCAGAAAAATCATGGCATCGCGCAGATCTTTTTTGTCCTCCATCTGCGCCCCGATCTCACGGGCAATACGCATACTGATTCCCTTGATCTCCGCAAGCTTCTCCGGCTCCTCCTCCATTATCCTGAGCGTATCATCACCAAACCGCCTGACAATCTTTGCCGCCATGGCCTGGCCTATTCCCTTGATACTCCCGGCCGCCAGATAGCGGTACATGGCCTGTGCATTCTCCGGCGCAATCACCCTGTAATTCTTCACACGGAGCTGCTCTCCGTAAACAGGATGCGTGACATACTCACCCGAAACCGCGCAGCTCTCCCCCTCGCTGATCGAGACAGGATACCCCACACAAGTGATCACATCACCAAACAGATCACCAGGGTCAACTACAGCCGACTCCCTGGCCTTCTTCCCGAAACCTTCAGCCTTCCCCTTGGAACCACCGGCCTTCCCCTTAGAGCTTTCAGCCTCTCCTTTGGAAACTTCAGCCTTCCCCTTGGAACCACCGGCCTTCCCCTTAGAGCCTTCACCCTTTCCTTTGGAACCTCCGTCCCTTTTTTGGGAGCCTTCGGCCTTCCCATCCGATCCTCCCGATTCTCTGTCACCGGAGACCGCTTCGCCCTTTTTTCCTTTAGGTCCTCCGTGATTTCCATCCGATTCTCTCGATCCCCAGTCACCAGAGACTGCTTCGGCCCCATCAAGGGCCTGATCATGTCCCACATCCGTGAGAGTCACTTCAAAAACAGTGTATCCACTCTCCTCACTGCGATAAATGATATGAGAAACAAAGCCCTTAAAATCAGCCATCACCCGTCCCTGTGCTCCATCCATTCCTTCTGACTCAACTCAGAATAACCGTCCACTACCCATTCCTTTTAAGACAGCTTTTGAGAAGGCTTTTGAAACAACTCAAGATAACCGTCCAACACTAATCGACGCATTACCCGTCTGCCATGTTACAAAATACCCAGCCTGCCAAACCGCCCCGCAGAGAACCCTCACCCGGCGAAAATACCAGGGTGCATTAAAAAAACCGCTCAAAAACTCTTCGCCTATGCTTCGCATGAGGTATTGTCCTGCCTTCGCCAATGCTTCGCATGAGGTATTGTCCTGCCCTCGCCAATGCTTCGCACGGGGTACTGTCTCGCCTTCACCCATGCGAAGCATGAGGTCTTCACTCATGCACCGCATAGGTGCATGGGTATGCGAAAATTCCAAATTTTCGCGCTTTATTTTCCCCACTTTGCCGGCGGAGCGGAAGTCCGGGCCGGAGCGGGACATCATCCTGGCGGACAGAATGCGATGAGCGCTGCATGTACTTGGCGAAGTATCTGTGGAAGGCGGGTCATTTTCCCGTCTCTCACAGACGGGAAAATGTCGTCCGCATGTCTGAGCATTTCGTTTCTTCAAAACGAAATGCGAGTTTCGGACGTTGCCCGCCCGAAACAGATACGAGCCTTAGTACATGCGCGCGAAGAGGTCTTCTGTCCAAAGGATGAGTCCCGCGAAGGCCCGCCCTCCGCACGACAACCTTCTTATTTTTTCAACATCTTATTCACATAATACCCCGTATAGGAATCATGCCTCTCCGCGATCTCCTCCGGTGTCCCGCAGGCGACCACGGTTCCGCCTCCGTCCCCGCCCTCAGGGCCCATGTCGATGATGTAATCGGCAGTCTTGATGACGTCCAGGTTGTGCTCGATGACCACAGCCGTATTGCCGCCCTCCACCAGCTCGCGGAGGATCTTCGTCAGCTTGGCGACATCGTCAAAATGCAGGCCGGTCGTGGGCTCATCGAGGATATAGATGGTCTTTCCGGTGCTCTTTCTGGACAGCTCTGTCGCCAGCTTAATCCTCTGCGCCTCGCCGCCCGAGAGCTCTGTGGAAGGCTGTCCGAGCTTGATATAGCCCAGTCCGACATCGTAGAGGGTCTGGATCTTGCGCCGGATGCTGGGTATATTTTCAAAAAATACCACCGCCTCCTCAACGGTCATTTCCAGAACGTCAGAGATATTTTTCCCTTTATAGCGGACCTCGAGCGTCTCACGGTTGTAGCGCTTTCCGTGGCAAACTTCGCAGGGCACATATACATCGGGAAGGAAATGCATCTCGATCTTGATGATACCGTCGCCCGAGCAGGCTTCACAGCGTCCGCCCTTCACGTTGAAGGAAAAGCGTCCCTTGGCGTAGCCGCGGGCGCGGGCGTCCTGGGTCCCCGCGAAAAGGGTTCTGATCAGGTCAAAGACGCCGGTGTAAGTCGCGGGATTGGAGCGGGGTGTCCGCCCGATCGGGGACTGGTCTATGTTGATAACCTTGTCCAGCTGGTCGATCCCCTCGATATCGTCGTGCTGTCCGGGAATGGTGCGCGCCCGGTTCAGGTCGCGGGCCAGCCTCTTGTACAGGATTTCATTGACCAGGGAACTCTTGCCGGAACCGGATACGCCGGTGACGACCGTGAGAACGCCTGTGGGAATATCCACATCGATATGCTTGAGGTTGTTGACCTCGGCGCCCCGTATATGGAGCCAGCCGGTGGGTGTGCGGCGCTCCGCAGGGACGGGGATGGATTTTTTCCCGCTCAGATACTGTCCGGTAATAGATTCCGGAACCGCCATAATCTCCTCGGCCGTTCCGCAGGCGACGATCTCTCCGCCGTTGGAGCCGGCGCCGGGACCTATGTCCACGATATAGTCAGCGGCACGCATGGTATCCTCGTCGTGTTCGACCACGATCACGGTGTTCCACAGGTCGCGCAGATTTTTGAGGGTGTGCAGAAGTTTGTCATTGTCCCTCTGGTGCAGGCCTATGCTGGGCTCGTCCAGGATATAGCACACGCCGACCAGGCCGGAACCGATCTGGGTAGCCAGGCGGATCCGCTGGGCCTCTCCGCCGGAGAGGGTCGCGGTCGCGCGGGCCAGAGTCAGATAGTCCAGGCCGACATCATTGAGGAAGCGGACGCGGGCGCGGATCTCCTTGAGCACCTGCTTTCCGATCATTTCCTGTGTCTTTGTGAGCTGCAGATTCTCCATGAAGGTCTGCAGTTTTTTTACAGACATGCATGTCAGATCATAAATATTGATATCTCCCACGGTGACCGCCAGGGACTCCTTTTTCAGGCGCTTTCCGCCGCAGGTCTCGCAGGGCGTGATCTGCATGAAGGTCTCGTACTCCGCTCGGGAACTCTCGGAGGCCGTCTCTCGGTAGCGGCGGCGGGTGTTTTCCAGAATGCCCTCGAAGACGACAGGGTAGATTCCCTTGCCGCGCTGTCCCTCGTAGTGGACGTCCACGCTGCGGTCGGCCCCGTACATGAGCATATGACGGATATTTTCGGGCAGCTCCCGCCAGGGGGTCGACATGTCAAAGCCGTACTCCCTGCTGAGGGCGACCAGAATGGCATTGGCAAAGCTGCCCTTGTTCATACAGGACTGCCAGCCCAGGACGGCGATGGCTCCGCCGTTGATCGAGAGGCGGTCGTCCGGCACCAGCAGGCGGGGATCAAATTCCATGCGGTAGCCCAGACCTGCGCAGTCGGGGCATGCGCCGAAGGGATTGTTGAAGGAAAAGCTGCGGGGCTCGATCTCCTGTACACTGATCCCGCAGTCGGGGCAGGCAAAACTCTGGCTGAACTGCAAAAGCTCACCGCCCACAACGTCTGCCTGAGCCAGTCCGTCGGAGAGGGCGAGGGCGTTCTCCAGGGAATCCGTCATGCGGCGCTCAGTGCCGGGGCGGATGACCAGACGGTCAACCACGATCTCTATATTGTGCTTGATATTTTTGTCCAGCGTAATGTCCTCGGAGACATCATACATATTTCCGTCGACACGCAGGCGGACATAACCGGCCCTCCTGGCCCGGTCGATGACCTTTTCGTGCCGGCCCTTGCGCCCGCGGACGACCGGAGCCAACAGCTGGACCCGGGTGCCCTCCGGCAGTTCCATCAGGCGGTCCACCATCTGGTCGACTGTCTGCTTGGCGATCTCACGTCCGCAGTTGGGGCAGTGGGGGGTACCGATCCTGGCGTAGAGGAGCCTGAAATAGTCGTAGATCTCCGTCACTGTACCCACCGTGGAACGGGGATTGCGGTTGGTGGATTTCTGGTCGATGGAGATGGCGGGCGAGAGTCCCTCTATGTTCTCGACATCCGGCTTCTCCATCTGGCCCAGGAACTGTCGCGCGTAAGAGGACAGCGACTCCATGTAGCGCCGCTGCCCTTCCGCGTAGATCGTATCGAATGCCAGTGAGGATTTGCCCGAGCCCGACAGGCCGGTCAGGACGACCAGCTGATTGCGGGGGATGGACAGACTGATTCCCTTGAGGTTGTGCTCGTTGGCTCCCCTGATCTTGATGCAGTCCTCCGCGTAAATCTGCTTGCGGCGCTCCGCATCGATCTCCTGCTGAGCCAGTGCCTTCTTTTCATTTTCCACAAGTGCAGGCCAGTAGTCCCGCTTCCGCATTTTTGCGGCCTTGCCCGCAGCTGCTGACGAATCCGTATTATTTGCCATGTATTTCATCCTTTAAAGTAAAAATATTTTTCTTTCTCTGTCTCTGAATTCTTTATATTATTTCCCTTTTGCGCAATAAGTCACCCGGATTCTTTCCCCGGGATCCTTTCCGGGGATTCTGCTTTCTGTTTCTTTTGTCCGTTATTCAGCCCTGCGGGTCCTTTAAGGCAGGCTCATTTTGTGCGCTGCACTGTCCGCAGGCTTATTTGGTCCGGTGTTCTGTTCTGCCGGCAGTCTTCCTGCGGGTGCCCCGCCGCGCTGCCTTCTCCGCGCGCCGGACGGTATCGTGCATATTGGCCGGCTTGTCCCCGGAAGGGGCAGCTGCCACGCCCGAATCCCCGGCCAAAAAAGCCTTGGAGCCGCTGCCGGAGCCGGTTTCGGACTCTCTGCCGGAAGCAGTGCCGTTTTCGACCTCCAGCAGGTGCTTTTTGAGTTCGACCATGCGGTCCCTGAGTTCCGCCGCCGCCTCGAAATTGAGGTCGGCAGCCGCCTTGCGCATCTGTTTTTCCACATCGGCGATGAGACGGGTGAGTTCTTTAGCGTCCATGGACTCGGGATCCTTCTCGAAGCGGACCTCCTCTTTGGAAATCTCCCTGGAGATGGAAATGAGGTCGCGGACGGCCTTGCGGATGGTCTGGGGTGTGATTCCGTGTTCCTCGTTGTATTTCTGCTGGATAGCGCGGCGTCTCTCTGTCTCCTCGATGGCGCGGCGCATGGAATCCGTCATGTTGTCCGCGTACATGATGACATGGCCGTCGGCGTTTCGGGCGGCACGGCCAATGGTCTGGACCAGAGAGGTCTCGGACCGCAGGAAGCCCTCCTTGTCGGCATCGATAATGGCGACCAGGGCGATCTCGGGTATGTCCAGGCCCTCCCTCAGAAGGTTGATTCCGACCAGAACGTCAAAGACGTCCAGGCGCATGTCGCGGATGATCTGGGTCCTTTCGAGAGTATCTATGTCAGAGTGGAGGTATTTGACCCGGATCCCGGCCTCGGCCAGGTAGTCGGTCAGATCCTCCGCCATCTTTTTGGTCAGGGTGGTGACCAGCACCTTGTTGTTTCTGTCAGTCTCCTTGCGGATCTCACTGATCAGGTCGTCGATCTGTCCCTCCACGGGGCGCACGTCGATCTCCGGATCCAGAAGGCCCGTGGGGCGTATGACCTGCTCGGTGCGCAGAAGCTCGTGCTCTTCCTCGTAGGGGCCGGGGGTGGCGGAGACAAACAGCATCTGATCTATATGAGTCTCGAATTCCGTGAACTCCAGCGGGCGGTTGTCCAGCGCGGAGGGCAGGCGGAAGCCGTAGCGCACCAGGGTCTCCTTGCGCGACCGGTCTCCCCGGTACATGGCCCCGATCTGGGGAATGGTCATGTGGGACTCATCGATAATAATCAGAAAATCATTGTCATAGAAGTCCATGAGGGTCATGGGCGGTTCGCCCTCCTTCATGAAATTCAGGTGGCGGGAGTAGTTTTCAATGCCGGAGCAGAAGCCGGTCTCCCGCATCATCTCGACGTCAAAATTGGTTCTCTCGGCGATCCGCTGGGCCTCGAGCAGCATGTCTTCTCCCTTGAAATATTTGACCCGTTCCCGCAGTTCCTCCTCAATGTTGTCGCAGGCGGCGTTGATCTTTTCCTGGGGGACGACGTAGTGGGAGGCGGGATAGATCATCACGTGTTCGAGCTGTCTGTGGACGCGGCCGGTCAGCTGGTCCACCTCGCAGATGCGGTCGATCTCATCGCCGAACCACTCTACGCGGAGGATGAAATCGCTCCCCTGGGCGGGGAAGATCTCCAGCGTGTCGCCGCGGACCCGGAAATTACAGCGCTCCAGGGCCATGTCGTTGCGGGTGTACTGGATCGCCACAAGCTCCTGCAGGACTTCGTCCCGGTCTTTTTCCATGCCGGGGCGGAGGGAGATGGACATTCCCTTGAATTCGTCGGGGCTGCCCAGGCCATAGATGCAGGAGACGGAGGCGACGACTATGACGTCCCTGCGCTCCGCCAGCGAGGCCGTCGCGGACAGACGCAGCTTGTCGATCTCGTCGTTGATCATGGAGTCCTTGGCAATATAGGTGTCACTCTGGGGAATGTAGGCCTCCGGCTGATAGTAATCGTAGTAACTGACAAAATACTCGACTGCATTCTCCGGAAAAAACTCCTTCATCTCGCCGTAGAGCTGGCCGGCCAGTGTCTTGTTGTGCGAAATAATAAGCGTGGGCTTGTTGAGAGCCTGAATGACATTGGCCATTGTAAAAGTCTTGCCGGATCCCGTCACACCCAGCAGAGTCTCAAACTGATTTCCTTCTTTAAATCCTTTTACCAGTTCCTCGATCGCTTTGGGCTGGTCGCCGGTCGGCGCATATTCTGAATGCAATACGAAATGATCCATATCTCTTCTCCTCATCGGGGGGGCTGCAGCATCTTTGCCGCGGGCAGTCACTTTGGCTGCGAATGCTCTCCTCATCGGGCGCTCCCGCAGGCCTCCTTCTCCGGCATTTCCATGTCACTTTCTCGAACATATGTTGCGTCTGGCTTTACAGTATATCACATCTGTTCGGGCATGAAAAGCGGGATCCCACACGAAATGGAATCCCGCTCCTGTCTCTTTAATTATTCGATTTTCCCTGTCGCTCAGGTCTTTTTCCTGTCACATCAGCATAGTCAGGTTTATGGCTATGACTGCGTGTTCACAAACATGTTTGATTAAAGCTACTCGCTGCTTTAGTTTATTAAATGATTAAAGCCCGCGCTGCTTTGCGCGTACCGCGCTCTCGCATCGCTCCACACATTCGCATTCCCGGTCTTTTTGCTCATTCTTCGCAAAAATCCCTTCATGCTCATGTGTGTGCGCTCGGAAAATGTCCGCAAATGCCCGAG
>CACYTU010000023.1:39471-77493 GCA_902777355.1 uncultured Lachnospiraceae bacterium
TCTTCGCAAAAATCCCTTCATGCTCATGTGTGTGCGCTCGGAAAATGTCCGCAAATGCCCGAGCGAGCTCGGCATTTGCGACCGCTTTCCTCGCTGCTTTAATCAAACTTTAAACCCTTGAGGAGTTCGCCCAGGTTTGTGGTCGCGTTTTCTTTTGTCGTGTAGAGGGAGATATCCATGGCTTCTTCCTTCTCCTGTACGGGAGCATCTTCGAGAGCCTTCATGCTCAGGCTGATCTTGCCGTCCGCCACCTTGGTGATTTTGACTTTGACTTTCTCGCCTTCCTTGACCACTTCCGCGGGATTTTCCACACGTTTCTGGCTCATCTGGGAGACATGGACCAGGCCGCTGATTCCGTCGCCAAGATCAACGAATGCACCGTAGGGCTTGATGGTCTCGACAGTGCCCTCGAGGACAGTTCCGACCTGCATGGCGTCGATTCTGCGCCTGCGCTCTTCTCTGCGGCGGTCGCGGGCGACCTCTCTGCCGGAAAGGACAAGGCGTTTTTTCTCGGGATCACAGGTGATGATCCTGACATCGACATCTTTGTCGATCCACTCGGACGTATTTTCAACATAGGCGTCGCTGAGCTGGGACGCGGGGATAAACGCGCGGATGCCCTCGACATAAGTCACCACGCCTGCCTTGACGGTCTCAAGGATCTGCACCTTGATGACTTCTTTATTGTCCATCATCTCTTTGAGCTTGTCCCAGGCCAGAACATCGATCGCAGCCTTGCGGGACAGAGCGATGCTTCCGCTGCCGTTGTCCATTTTGATGATCTTTGCCTTGATCTCGTCGCCCTCATGGACGTCCTGTGTCAGGCTGAAGGAAGGATCATTGCTCATGTCCTGAGGACGGATGAATCCCTGAGTATAAGACTTCAGGTCCACTGTGACGCCTTCTTCATTGACGCCGATCACGGTGCCATCAACGATATCTCCCACATGGAGTTCACGTAAGGAGGCTTCCAGCTCTTCCCTGAAATCATTCATTGTTTCCATAACTTTCCCCTTTCATAAAGGTCCTTACCGGATTCCGGCACACGCCGGTAATCCATTCTCAAAGCGGACCCGAAACCAGGTCCCGGAGGAGGGCTCTCAGAATATATTGTGCCCCCGCTCAGCGGAACCGAATAAAACCATGATTACGGAATCTGGATGTATCCATATGTAGGATATTCAGGCAGTTCCTGAAGCCATATAGACACTCTGTGCCAGCCGTTGCCCTGCTCTGCGGGCTCTTCAATTCCAACCGACCAGCCTGCGCTGCCGGAAATATCCAGGACTACTTCCGAAGCTGTGGAGGGCTCTGCGTACATCTTCATATCCTGAGTGATCGAATAGGTTTCGCCTTTATTCATAACAGTGGTGGACTGGATCTCGTCCTGGCCCGCAGGAGCCGCCTCTGTGCCTTCAGCTGTCTCTGTGCCTTCGACTGCCTCTGTTCCCTCAGCTGCCTCTGCGCCTTCAACTGCCTCTGCGCCTTCGACTGCCTCTGTGCCCTCGACTGCCTCTGCGCCTTCAACTGCCTCTGTTCCCTCGACTGCCTCTGCGCCTTCGACTGCCTCTGCGCCTTCGACTGCCTCTGTTCCTTCAGCTGCCTCTGTGCCTTCGACTGCCTCAGTTCCCTCGACTGCCTCTGTGCCTTCGACTGCCTCAGTTCCTTCGACTGCCTCTGTGCCTTCGACTTCCTCTTTTCCCTCGACTGCCTCTGCGCCTTCGACATCCTCTGCGGCATCAGCTTCCTTTTTGTCTTCCTCTGTCACAGCTTCCTGGTCCGCAGCCGCGACTGCCGTTGTAGTTGCAACGGCGGCTGTCTGCTCCTCATCTCCGGAACCGGAAGTGATCCAGATTACAAGACCTACAATTGCGAGAATTGCAATCGCTCCGATTAAAAGAAGAGCGTTCTGGCGGTTCTCTTTGCGCTGCTTGTCACGCTCGGCTGATGACATTGCGGGAACTTCATCCTCTACAATGTCCTCCTCTTCAACGGCATCGATTTCATCCATCTCTTTCACCTCATTGACAACGGCTTTCTGAGCCTTTGCCGGTTCAGGCTTCCGACTATTTGATCTTTTTCTTTTGTTGTTAGCCATTTTCTTCCTCCTATTGGCCAATGTTCCGCCGTACATATGCCTACAGAAACTTTTTCACTGCGCATTGTTCTCCGGATGCAGCGCCGGATTATTTTACTTTGCGCCACTGTTTTCTATTGTAACATAAAACCCTGTAGGGAGTACTACCTGTTTTCCCATATATTGCTTGTTTTTAAAGGATTTTTGACAGTTTTTTCCGCTGCTCCGCGCGTCCCGCGCTCTCGCAAACCACGTAGTGGTTTGTTATCGCCCCACACATTCGCACCCCGCTCCGCTGCAGGCGTCTCCCGCGCCTTTGCGTTGCTCCGCGCCTCCGGGACTCTCATGAACATTTTCGCCTGTAAAACGGCTTTATCGCTTTATCTCCTCACGAAGACAAAGTAAAGGATCACAACCGCGCCCAGCAGGATTCTGTACCAGCCGAAGACCTTGAAATCATGTCTCCTGATATAGCTCATCAGGAAGCGGATGACCAGCACCGAGACAAAAAAGGCGACGATCATTCCGACTGCCAGGATCGCGTATTCCATCCCCGAAAAATAGAGACCGTATTTGATGATCTTGAGCAGGCTGGCCCCGAACATGACAGGGATCGCCAGTATAAAAGTAAACTGAGCGGCAACTGTGCGGGACACTCCCGTCATGATTCCTCCCAGAATGGTCGCCCCTGAGCGGGATGTTCCGGGAAAGATTGCCGCGATCAGCTGGAAAAGTCCGATAATGAGGGCTTCCCTGTAGGTCAGGTCCCGGAGCCTGCGGGTGGCCGGTTTTTTCCCGGCATTCCTGTTTTCGATCAAAATGAATGCGACGCCGACCAGTATGAGCATGATCGAGACAACGACCCAGTTGTAAAAATGCGCGTCCAGCCAGTCATCGGCCAGGATTCCCACTACTGCAGCGGGCAGGCAGGCGACGATGGCCTTGCACCAGAGCGATATGGTATCTCTGTCTATTGTCAGCTTTCCGGTCGCTTCGCTGCGCCGGATCGGCCAGATGGTCTTCCAGTACAGAATCACGACTGCCAGGATCGCACCCAGCTGGATCACTACCAGAAAGACCTGCCAGAAAAGGTCTGAAACACGCAGCGTCACGAATTCTGACAGGAGAATCATGTGGCCGGTACTGCTGACCGGCAGCCATTCAGTAATCCCTTCCACCACGCCGTAGAGCGCGGCCTTTAACAGTTCAATCATTCGCTTCTTCTCCTTGATGCAGATGCCGGTTCCTGTTCAGCCCGGCTGTCATGGTCTGTCCAGCCGTTTCATATGCCGGCCCCTGTTCAGCCCGGCTGTCACGGTCTGTCCAGCCGTTTCAAATGCCGGCCTCCGTTCAGCCCGGCTGTCATGGCCTGTCCAGCCGTTTCATATGCCAGCTTCTGTTCAGCCCGGCTGTCACGGCTCGTCCCTCCGTATTTTTACCGGTTCGGATATTCTGTCTCCACAAAACGCCTGATCGCCGCGAGGGAGCGCTCCACTTTTTCAGTATCCACGCAATACGCGACGCGGAAGAAGCCCGGTGCCTTGAATCCGTCTCCGGGGACGAAGACAAGATCATATTTCAGAGCCTTTTTACAAAAAGCGACCGCGTCCTCTTCAAGTGCTTTGGGCATGATATAGAATGTGCCGCCGGGGCGGGGAACCGTAAATCCGAGCTCTTTGAATGTGTCATAGAGAAGGTTCATATTGGTCTCATAGACGGAGAGATCGGATGTATCCTCCAGGCAGAAGGCCGCCGCCAGCATGGGCAGCGATGAAGGACAGTTGTGGCCGGTTCCGCGGGAAATCTGTCCCATCATGGGGACCATCTTGTCCGCCTGCTCGCAATCCGGCGAGACAGCCACATAGCCGATACGCTCGCCCGGAACGGAGAGCGACTTGGAGAATGAGTAGCAGGTCAGGGTGTGCGGATAGAATTTGGCGGGATAGGGCTGCTTTTTGCCGTCAAAGACGATCTCGCGGTAGGGTTCATCCGAAATCAGGAAAATCGTGTGTCCCAGCTGTTCCGACTTCTGTGCCATCAATCCTGCCAGGCGGCTGAGAGTCTCCTCTGTGTAGACCGCTCCGGAGGGATTGTTGGGTGTATTGATCAGGACCGCCGCGGTCTTTTCATTGAAAAAACCTTCCGCAGCCTCGAAATTAATCTGGAAATCGTCCGCCTTCATGGGGACCACGCGGATCTTTGCTCCCGCGCCTCCTACATACTGATCGTATTCAGAAAAGTATGGCGCGAATACGATGACTTCCTCGCCGGGCTCGGTCACGCAGCGGATCGCGTGCGCAATGGCTCCCGCGGCTCCGGATGTAGGGAAAATCAGGTTTCCGGTATAGGACATCCCGAAGCGGGCATTGAGGGAAGCGGCCACCTTTTCCTTTACTCTGGGGTCGCCCTGTGTGGGGTTATACCCGTGAAGCTTCAGGGGTTCCTCCTCCTGAAGGAGCCGGATCGCATTGTCCCTGTAGCTTTCCGGTGCCGGTACTGACGGATTTCCCAGGCTGAAATCAAATACGTTGTCATAGCCAATCTCTTTTCCGCGCGCAGTCGCGTATTCCGACAGTTCACGGATCACGGACTTGTTTCCAAGCATGGCAAGGTATTCCCGATTGATCATAGCAGATACCTCCTGTATTTTTTTCAGATCTCAATCAGAATGATTGACACTGTAAACAGTTTCTCAAATCATGTTATTTATGACGATCATGACGCCCGCCAGGGCCTTCAGTCATTGGCGGAAAGAGTGAAAAATATCGTCGATACGATATTTTTCACTCCGGATGTTTTTGCCGCGGGGCGGCTTCAAACATCCTGTGATCCTTCACCGTTTTCGCCTTCGCGAAAACGCCTCAGGGTGCCCTTCGGAGAGCGGCATTGGCGGAAAGAATATATAAAATCTTTTCTCCGGTCTTTCCCGCTTCCCTGAATCCGAGTTTTTCCAGAAGCCGGATCGATGCCCGGTTGAGTGGGTCCGCATCCGCAGTCACCCGCGAGAATCCGAGTTCTTCAAAGCCATAGCGTAAAATAGCCGAACAGACCTCTTCCGCCGCGCCGGTACCCCGGCAGGATGCCGCGACCAGAAATCCGAAGTCCGCGTCGATATCCCTGACGCCCAGGGCGGAGGCCTCCGCCTCTCTCTCCGAAGTGACCGCGGAAAAGCCGATGCGCCCGATCAGGGTTCCCGGCCTGACCGGCAGGGGCCTGAAAGTTCCCGGCGCTGTCTGCTCCGGATCTCTCTCAAGATCCTTCTCCGGATTCGTCTCCGGCTCTCTCTCCACGCCCTTCTTTGCATTCTTCTCTGGATTTGTCTCTGAGTCCTTCTTTTGATTCTTCTCCGGATCTCTCTCCGGGCTCTTTTGGGGATTCTTCTCAGGATCCAGAGCCAGGACCGCCCAGTGACCGAATCCATACAGACCGTAAATCCGGTCGATATAAGCCTCCAGGACCTCTCTCTCGCGGGCACGGTCGGCGGAAGGCGGCTCCAGATACTGCCGCGCCTGTCCGTCATAAAGCGCATAGATCCCGTCCAGGTCATCTACCGTAAATTCTCTCACAAGGCAGCGGGGAGTCCTGAGAATGGTCCAGGGAAGCCCGGCCTCTCTCTCATAAATCTTCACATAGCTGTCAATGTCCACCAGATCCGGTTCCTGGATAATGTAGGATGCTCCCGGGAAATGCTCAGACGCATTTTCCGCATGCGCATATCCGACAGCATAGAAGCCTTTCTGCTGAAAAGCCCGGAGGTCCTCACCCGTATCGCATAAAAAAAGAGTATGCTTCGATGCCCGGTCTTCGCGCTCCGCTTCCGCCAGCAGCCGGATGGGCCTCCCCCGGATGATCCCGCTTTCGATTCCCTCAGCCTCCAGAGCCCGGACCGCGCGCCCCGCTTCCTCAGCGGCCGCTCCGGTACCGGTACATCCTGATTCTGTATTTATCACAAATAACACTCTGTTTAACATAGTTGTTATTATAGCGATTGAAAGATGCCGGTGTAAAGAAGAAATACAAGGAAGCAGGAAAACCGTCAGAACTAAAATCAGAACAGAAAGAGGATGGAAAAGGGGAAAGAACAGGGAAAAGGACAAGGAAAAGGACAGAGAAAGAATAGGGGAAAAAACAGAGCCGGAGATGGAGAAAGCCAGGAAAAACGGAAGGAAAAGAGGCTGGAATTCCTTGTTAAAAAATTGTTCATATTTTATTAAATGTTTTTTAAACAGCTTCTCATTCTCCGTCCATTTTTGAACAATATACTCTATTCATAAGCTGAACAGCAGTAATACTCAAAAGCTTATAACTATCGTCGCCAATGCAGCAGGCTTACGAATAACTTTTTCATAACTATGCCAGGCACTCAGGTGCCTGGCATCCTCCCTTTTCAGGGGAGTTTTTTTTTGCCCGAAAATCTGTATGGCGGAGAAATTCATTACAGCAGCCGTGTCATAAGCGAAAAAAAGGCATTTCCACAGGAACCTGCGGAAATGCCCTCTCATTCATCATCATAAGGCTGCTGTCTCAGACCTGTCAGATCAGGAACCGCAGCTGTTTTTCACATCACACCGCACAGACACTCACGCGTCCGTTGCAAAGAAATGCCTCTATTTCTTTCATCGCGGTCTGCTCGTCAAGTCCTTCGACTGTCACTTCAACTGTCTCACCTGCGGGTGCTTCCAGGGACATCATCCCCATAATGCTCTTGGCATTCACTCTTTTGGAACCATGTTTCAGATAGACACGGCTCTCATATCTGCTCGCAACCTGTACCAGTTCGGCAATCGGGCGGGCCTCCAGTCCCTGTGGGCGATTTACCACGATTGATTTTGTCAGCATACACAAACTCCTATCCTACGGCTTTTCTTCCGTAAAAATGTGGATCACCGCAGCAAGCGCGCTCTCCCTTTCCGGATCCCGCTAAAATATGCTCACTGCATTTTCTGAACTTTCTTAGCCAGGGAAGCGATTTTTCTCATCCGGTGATTCATCCCCGACCTTCCGACCGGAGGATCTGCCAATTCCCCCAGTTCGGAGAGGGACGCTCCCGGATATTCTTCCCTTAACGCTGCCGCCTCACGAATCTGAGCCGGCAGTTCCTGCAGAATCCCCTTGTCGCGGAGCAGGCGGATATCCTCCAGCTGCCGCACGGCAGATTCTACTGTTTTTCCTATGTTTGCTGTTTCGCAGTTCACTCGCCGGTTAACATTATTCCGCACTTCCTTGTAAATGCGGGCGTTTTCCATCGCCATAAGGCTGACAGAAGCCCCCATCAACTGCAGAAGCATGACAATATCCTCCGAGTCCTTCAGATAGACGACAAAGTATTTTTTACGGAGCGTAAGTCCCGCATGAATACCCTGTTCCCCGAGTACCGCCCGGAGCTGGTCTGCCTGAGGCTGTGAAAAACACCGGAATTCCAGATGATATCTCTTCTTCGGATCATTCATAAATCCCATGCAGAGAAACATCTCGCGCAGATACGCCCTTCCCGCTGTTCCTTTCACAAACTCTGCCGGAAGCGTTCCGTCATTATCACGGACACTTCCATCCCGTCCGATCATCCCCACCCTTTCCGCAAACGCAGTGTACTGCCGCGGTAGAATCTGAAGTCCCGTCCCGGAATCTTCCGTCTCCCCGCCCGGCATCATTTCTGTGCCGGAAAGCTGAAAAACTGCGTCAGGAATAGATGTATTCTGACCGTTTTTTATTTTATTACCTTCTTTTTCACGATCTTTTCCGACTTCTTTTGTCCCGGCTTGTTCCCCCCCTGCGTCCTTCCTTCTCTCTCCTGACTTAGCAAAACAGCCGGAGAGCCAGGGCGCAAACAAATCAGTGCTTATATTAACGTTTTTTTTTATCAATGTAAAGTATTTTCTTAGAGCCATCGGGTTTCCCCCCGACAAAGTCAGGAAAATCCCCCCTTTGTCCGACCGGGAAACCTTCCCTATATTGATCAGAAGAGCTGCCGCCGCCGTCTCTCTTGCCTGTCTCCGCGGCGGTATGATCTTCGAGAGTTCCTTCCGCAAATCGCCGGAAAACGACATGATTTCTCCTTTCCTGCCTCTCGCCGCAGATCTGTGCTCACAGACATATCCTGCCCCCGGCCGCAGACATACGCTCACAGACATATCCTGCCCTCGCCGCGGACATACGCTCACAGACATATCCTGCCTCTGCCCGCAGACATACGTTCACAGACATGTGCAGTCCGAAAACGGCTCTTTTGGAAAATCCTCACCGGAAAAAGTATTGCCGAAAAAGCAATGCTGATCAAATTATTTGCCCTCATCCCCCTGCGGGGTCTTTTTTTCGACATCCCTGTGATAGATCTTCAGCGCGTAATCGCCCTGATCTTTCAGGTCCTCGTACAGACAGTTGGCGATCGTCACGCTCCTGTGCTGTCCGCCCGTGCAGCCGATGCAGATCACCAGCTGGTTTTTTCCCTCCTCGACATAATGAGGGATCAGAAAGCTGATCATATCCGTCAGTTTTTTTCTGAACTCCGTCGTCTGCGAATAGGACAGGACGAAATCCTGCACCGGTTTGTCATTTCCGGTCAGCTCTTTGAGTCCTTCCACGTAATAAGGATTGGGGAGGAACCTGACATCGAAGACAAGATCCGCGTCCAGAGGAATTCCGTTTTTAAATCCGAAGGACACAATCGAGACCAGGAGGGAATTATATTTCCGGTCATCGACAAATACTTTGACGAGCTCCTCCCTTAGTTCCCTCACCAGAAGGTTGGATGTGTCAAATACATAATCCGCCTTGCTCTTGATCTGGCGGAGGATCTCCCTCTCCTTGCTGATCCCCGTCTCCACACTTCCGTGCGGCTCACAGGGATGGGCGCGCCTGGTCTCTTTATAGCGGCGGATCAGGGTCTCATCGCTGGCGTCCATAAATACGATCTCGTATTTGTATCCCTTCTCCCTGAGGGCAGCCAGCACCTCCTCAACATAGACAAAAGGCCTGTCCGCGCGGACATCCAGCCCCAGTACAACCTTGTCCACGCCGCTCCGGGGTTTGAAAACCAGTTCCATAAATGTATCAATAAGCCTGACCGGAAGATTATCGACGCAATAATAGCCCTCATCTTCGAGGATCTTGATCGCGGTCGCCTTACCGCCTCCGCTCATGCCGGTCACTACGACAAAACGCATCTGTCTCCCCCTTCCTGTCGCATTAGCGCGGCCGCTCAGAATTCACCCAGGAAAATCACTTCGCGCTCCAGTTTTATTCCGGACTCCTCGAAAACCCTGGCCTGGACGTCCTCGATCAGCCGGCGGATCTGCGCGGATGTCGCTCCGCCTCTGTTGATCACAAACCCGCAGTGCTTCTCTGAAACCTGGGCTCCCCCGACGCTGTAGCCCCTAAGCCCCGCGTCCATGATCAGCTTTCCGGCAAAATATCCCTTGGGGCGCTTGAATGTACTGCCCGCACTGGGATATTCAAGGGGCTGTTTCTCGCGGCGCAGCGCGGACAGCTCCAGGATCCTCCGGCGAATGTCCTCGGGGTCTCCTTCCTCCAGCACAAACTCAGCCCCCAGCGCGATCGCCGGAGTCTTCCTGAGGATGCTGGTCCTGTAATCGAACTGCATCTCCTCTCCGCTGAATACACGAAGGCTTCCGTCCGGCATCAGAATGCGGACCGAGGACACTACCTGCTTCATCTCCCCGTTATAGGCGCCGGCATTCATGACAAGGCCGCCGCCGACAGTACCGGGAATCCCCGCGGCAAACTCAAGCCCCCTCAGCCCGTGGTCCCTGGCAGCCAGCGCCACAGCCTTGAGAGTGGCACCGGCTCCCGCAATAATCCTGTTTCCCTGCACGCGGATCTCATCCAGTACAGGAGATTCATCCCGGGACTTCAGTCCTTTACGCTGCGCTTCCGCTCCGTGGAATCCGCCCGTTCCCCGGGATCCGTCTGTTCCCCGGGATCCGTCTGTTCCCCGGGATTCATCTGTTCCCCGGGATTCATCTGTTCCCCGGGATCCGTCTGTTCCGTCCTGCCTGTCCTGCCCGACAGCCGTGACGATCACGCCCCTGTAACCGCCGTCACCGATCAGAAGGTTGGTTCCTTTTCCCAGTATAAAAAAATCCTCTCCCTCTGCCCGCAGCAGTTCCAAAAGCTCCGCCATTTCCTGTTCCGTCCTCACAAAAGTGAGCGCATCCGCCCTTCCCCCCGTGTGAAACGAACAGTGTCTGTCCATAGGCTCATCATATTTTATTTGTAAAAATGGAAGGATCTCCTCCATTCTTTCCCGCAATGTTTTTTGAGTCACTTTCTCACCATTTTCTTCCCGCAGCGACTGATGACCTGCTTTTCCGGTTCTTCCCGCAGCAACTGATGACCTGCTTTTCCGATTCTTCCCGCAGCGGCTGATGACCTGCTTTTCCGGTTCTTTCCGCAGCGAATAGTGAACCTGCTTTTCCGGTTCTTTCCGCGGCAAAAAATGAACCTGTTTTCCGGTTCCCGCAGCGACTGATGACCTGTTTTACCGGTTCTTTCCGCCATAGCAGGCTCATCTGTGATTTGTGTCAGTCCTCTTCGTCTTCCCTTTCTTCCCGACTTCGCATCAGGTTTTTCTGAAAGCGCTGATAGAGCTCCTGCGCGGCATTATACCCCATCAGTTTCTGCCTGTGATTAGCGGCGGCGGACTCGCAGATGATCGCGACATTTCTGCCCGGCCTGACCGGCACGCGGTGGCAGATCACTTTATTGCCGAGATATTCCGAGAAGGAATCCTCAAGCCCCAGCCTGTCATACTCCCTGTTTTTGTCCCATTCCTCAAGATGGATCTCCAGGTCAATACTCTGGCTCTCCCTCACGCTACAGACACCGTACAGGGTCTTGACGTCAATGATCCCGATTCCCCTAAGCTCGATAAAATGCTTGGTGATCTCAGGCGCCGACCCGATCAGGGTCACCTCGCTGACCCTGCGGATCTCGACGACATCATCCGAGACCAGACGGTGTCCTCTCTTGATCAGTTCCAGGGCCGCCTCCGATTTTCCTATGCCACTGTCTCCGGTCAGCAGCAGCCCGATCCCGTAGACGTCCACCAGAACACCATGGACAGAGATGCAGGGAGCCAGCTTGACGTTGAGCCATCTGAGCATCTCCGCCATAAAGGGGCTGGTCGCCTGACTTGTCAGATACATGGGCATACCCATTGAGTGGGCAAGCTCCAGAATCAGAGCATCCGGCTGCAGGTCCCTCGTAAAAATAACCATGGGAACATCCAGCGAGAAGAGCTTTGTAAATATTTTCCTCTTATCCTCCTCGCTCATCTGGTCAATATAAGAATGCTCGACCAGTCCGATGAGCTGAATTCTTCCCGCCGCAAAATGGTCAAAATATCCCGTCAGTTCCAGTGCAGGCCGGTTGACTTCCGACTGCCGGACCTTGCGCCTGGAGACATCGATCTCCGGAGTCAGATTCAGCAGATTCATTTTTTCAGCAACTTCCGCGATTTTTACATAGGCCATCCCGGATCCTCCCCTTTTCTTTATTTTACGACTGTTTTTTATAAATGTCTTTCTATTAAAACGACCGACGTCATCTCGTGCTCATCTCCCTCGACGGAAATAATCGGGGTCACCGATGCCCTGGAATAGATTCCCGCCAGGCGGCCGCCGTAAAGATAGACGCCCGTCATGTTGCTGAAGGACTTCCACGCGGGCTCTTCCTCTCCGAAGAAAATGTTTTCCGTCCGGTAAGGCGTCACAAATTCCTGCAGAATGTAGTCCGTGTCCGCCCTCGCGTCGAGCTGGGCCTGCCACTCCTCCAGGCTCATCAGACGGCCCGGATAGATTCCATGGGCGCCGTAGGAATCGCGCGGCTTCAGGATCCACCTGTCCCTGTCCCGGCGCACCTGCGGCCGGTCGGCCTCCTCCCTTGTCAGGATCGCCGTGTAAGGCACATGCGCCGCGATATAGGCATTGTCTTCTTCCCTCAGAAAAGCCGCCGTACGCGGGTCATGCAGGATCCTGAAAAGCACCTTGTCGTGCACGACCTGAGTGCAGAAATCTCCAATGAGGCAGACATTGTGATCCCGCACTGCTGCCAGAAAGGGCTGCACTTTTTCCATATTGGCCATAATATCACTCGTGACCGCGCGGCGATAGACCGCATCGATCACATGCCCGTCCTCTGTCAGCAGATTTCCGCCCTCATAGCGCAGGGTACGAATCTCCGCGACATAAGCCGGACACCCCGCCCGCTGAAAGGCCTCTCTGAAGGCCTCGAATTCCGCAGAGGAAGAACCTTTTTCCAGAAAATCCACAATGGCAACTGCCGGAAGCGGGCCGCGTCCGGAAAGACTCCCGGGCCAGTCATCAGCCTGCTGCGCATCTCTCCAGATTTCCAGAAAAGTCTCCACCCAGGAGTCAAACAGCTCGAACATGACCTGCTCGTACTTCCGGTCCATCTCGCTGTAAAGGAGCGTATTCCGGTAAGTGCGGCAGAGCTCGGCATTCTCGTTCATAGCGCTGCTTCCGTCGGCATTGAACTCACAGAAGCGGAATTCCCCGGTCTCCTCATTCAAAAAAATATCCAGCCGGCAGACAGGCAGCAGTGTCGTGTATGTGGGCCGCCTGAGGATCATCTCCTCCAGTTCCTCCGGAAACCCGAACAGCGCCCTGTAATCGGGGCTGACCAGATACTCCTCGATCACCCTCTCCAGGATACGCCACCCGTGCTCCAGTTCCTCCTTCAGCTTCCCGAATCCTTCTTCCGAAAAATACTTGGGCAGATATCCGAACTTGATCGGCACTCCCTTATAAGTCGCCGTCCCCCGGCGCATCTCCCCGACCTGCTCCCTGCCGGAAGCCGCATGGGCGGCAAAATCCCGCTCCACCAGCTGACGGGGTTCTTGAGTTACAGTCATCTTCATATCTGTGTTCAGCCCTCCCCGGGTTCAGTTATGGAAATACTCCCATATCTCCCTGGCCTGGCGTTCCGGAATTCCCGGCACAGCCGCCAGTTCCTCCTGCGAAGCCGCAATAATATCGTCTATCGATTTGAAATGCCGCATCAGAGCCTTTTTGCGCGCGGGACCGACTCCGGGAATCGCGTCCAGACGGGACGTCACCTGAGCCTTTCCCCTCAGGGAACGGTGATACTCGATCGCGAAGCGGTGCGCCTCGTCCTGAATCCGGGTAATGAGCTTGAACCCCTCCCCCGAAGTGTCGATCGGCAGCTCCACATTTTTATAAAAAAGACCTCGCGTCCGGTGATTGTCATCCTTGACCATACCGCACACGGGAATGTCCAGTCCCAGTTCCTCCAGGACTGAGGTCGCAATATTGACCTGTCCCCTTCCGCCGTCCATCATGATCAGATCCGGAAAACGGGTAAAGCTGCCCAGCTCGGCGTCAAGGTTTTTTTCCTCCATCACCCGCTGCTCTTCCATACCGTGGCGGAAGCGCCGCGTCAGGACCTCGCGCATGCAGGCATAGTCATTGGGTCCTGCGACCGACTTGATCCGGAACTTGCGGTAATCGCTCCGCTTGGGCTTCCCGTTTTCATAGACGACCATGGATCCCACATTGGCAAAACCGCTGATATCCGAAATATCATAGGCTTCCATACGTCGGACAGAAGGCAGACCCAGCAGATCGGCGATCTCTTTGGCCGCCCCGATCGTGCGGCCCTCCTCCCTGCGCAGACGCTCCCGGTCCCTCTGCAGAACGATCAGGGCATTCTGCCCCGCAAGCTCCACCAGCTTCTCTTTTTGCCCTTTTTTCGGGACAAAAAGCGTGACCTTACTGCCCCGGCGGGCACTCAGCCAGTCCTCCAGCAGCTGATGGTCCTCCGGCTCCACCGGAAGGAAAATCTCCTTGGGAACAAAAGGAGTCGCCGCGTAAAACTGCTTGATAAACTCAGACAGGATCTCGCTCTCCGGCTTTCCTCCGACATGCACCATGTAATGGTGCTCACGCCCCATAAGCTTTCCTTCGCGGACAAAAAAGACCTGGATGACTCCGTCCGCGTCCGCGTTCTCCTTCTCCACAGCGATTCCCAGAACATCCCTGTTCTCTCCAACGCCCTCGGACATCTTCTGCTTCTGTGCGACCTGCTGCACACTGTTCAGGAGGTCCCTCCACCGGATCGCCTCCTCAAAACGCATGTCCTCCGAGGCCTGCTGCATTTTTTCCGTGAGATCCCTTATGACCGGCTTGTAATTTCCCGCCAGAAACTCCAGCGCCATATCGATCTTCCTGCGGTATTCCTCAGCCGGGACCTCCCCGGTACATGGCCCGCAGCAGCGGTTCATATGAAAATTCAGACAGGGCCGGTCCTTGCCGAAATCCCTGGGCAGCACCCTGCTGCAATCCCTCAGCCCGTACATGCGGTTGATCAGCTCGATCGTACTGCGCACAGCCTGAGAGCTGGAAAAAGGCCCGAAATAGCGGGACTTATCCTTCTTCATCTGACGCGAAAAAAGAACCCGCGGATACTCCTCCCCCACCGTGACCTTGATATAGGGATATGTTTTATCATCCTTGAGCATCGTATTGTACTTGGGCCGATGCTCCTTGATCAGATTATTCTCCAGAATCAGAGCCTCCAGCTCCGAATCCGTCACTATATACTCAAAACGGTCAATCTGTTTGACCATCCTGTCAATCTGCGGCCCCCGCCCGACAATCTTGCGAAAATAAGAACGGACGCGATTGTGAAGGTTTACGGCCTTGCCCACATAAATAATCGCATCCTGTTCATCGCGCATAATATATACCCCGGGCTGAACCGGCAGCTTTTTCAAATCCTCAGAAAAATCTTTCATATTTGTGGTTATGAGCATGACTATGCTGCTCTTTCGAATTGCTCCCAATATGCCCTTTTAAAGCCCTGCTGCTCTTTCGAATTGTTCCCAATATGTCCTGGCGGACCCGGTTGCTTTCTCAGCCCGGCAGCCTGTGCATAGCTCACAGCCCTACACAATGATGCCAGGGGTAAACGGAGGTAAAAAAACCAGCGCCCAAGTACCAGGCACGCAGCATCTCCTTCGGAGCTGCGCAATGGTCCTGCGGTTGTTTGTACATATTGGCGCTACTCAGAGCCTTCTCCTGACTTTTGACCTTTACATCATTAAGTCAGGGCTTTGTACGCTCAACACAAACCACACAGTGGTTTCCCATCACCGTACCATGTTGCTTTCTCGAACTTCTCCCAATATGTCCTGGCAGCCCTGCTCGCTTTCTCGAATTGCTCCCTATATGCCCTTTTAAAGCCCTGTTGCTCTTTCGAATTGCTCCCAATATGTCCTGGCGGACCCGGTTGCTTTCTCAGCCCGGCAGCCTGTGCATAGCTCACAGCCCTACACAATGATGCCAGGGGTAAACGGAGGTAAAATCAATATGCCCTTTTAAAGCCTCGTTGCTCTTTCGAATTGCTCCCAATATGTCCTGGCGGACCCGGTTGAGATGAGCATCTAGATGTACTTGACGAAGCACATGAGAAGGGCGGGCTAAATGCCCGTCTTTCAGGGACGGGCATTTAACATCCACCTGTCCGAGTAATCCGGCATCGGCCGGATTACGAGTTTGGATGGTGCCCGCACTGAACATGTGCGAGTCTTAGTACATCTTTGCGAAGAACACTCGGGTCCAAAGGACATATTTTCAGATTACCAGTTTGGATGGTGCCCGCACTGAACATGTGCGAGTCTTAGTACATCTTTGCGAAGAACACTCGGGTCCAAAGGACATATAAATATTCATTGAAAGAAATCCATATCCTCCAGCGAGACCTGTGAGTATCTCCCCCGTCCCTCTTTATTATTTTTTACCAGCTCCTCCGGGGAGATTTTCTCTTCCTCTTCCGGCTCCTGGCCGTCTTCCTCGGGGAAGCCCTCTTCCGGCTCTTCTTCCGGCTGTCTCTTCTGACTCAGCAAAGAGTTTTCCGGTGTCGGATCCTGAGAATATTTTGTTCTTCCCATAGGGAATTCCTGTATCTCTTTTACGGGACCGCCATCACCGGCGCCGCTCATATTCTTTCCGGAGTCAGAATCCTGACCGTCCGAATCTTCAGTCCGGACCGGTTCTTCCGCCTGAGCGGGAGACTCTTCTTGTACAGGGGCTTCTTCCTGAGCCGGCTCTTCCGTTAAGACCTGGGCAGGCTCTTCTGCCTGTGCAGGAGCTTCCTCCTGAGCCGACTCTTCCATTAAGACCTGGGCAGGCTCTTCGGCCTGTGCAGGAGCTTCCTCCTGGGCCGGAGTTTCCGTTAAGACCCGGGCAGGCTCTTCCGTTATGGCCTGGGCAGGCTCTTCTGACTGTGCGGGAGCTGTTTCTGCCTGTTCAGGCACTTCCTCTGTCACGGCCGCTTCGGAACTGTTCTCAATTCCGCCGCCGTTTCTCTTTGAGCGCACCTCATCAAACATCTTCATGAATTCCTTGCCGGTGATGGTCTCCTGACGGATCAGGAAGTCGGCAATCTTATCGAGCGCGTCCATATTTTCAGAGAGAATGCGTTTTGCCTCGGCATAACTTCTCTCAAGGATCAGACGGACTTCCTCGTCCACAGCCGCAGCCGTGACATCGCTGCAGTTGAGGACGGCGCGCCCCTCAAGATACTGGCTCTCAACCGTAGCCAGACCCATGAGGCCGAAGCGGTCACTCATTCCGTACTGGGTGACCATATTGCGGGCGAGCGCGGTCGCGCGCTCGATATCGTTGGAGGCACCTGTGGTGACACTCTCAAATTTGAGTTCTTCCGCGGCGCGTCCACCCAAAAGGCCGATGATAATGGCCTCGAGTTCTGCCTTGCTGTTGAGGTATTTCTCCTCCTCCGGAACCTGCATGACATAGCCCAGAGCACCCATTGTACGGGGCACAATGGTGATCTTCTGAACAGGCTCGGAATTTTTCTGCACCGCGCTGATCAGGGCATGGCCGACCTCGTGGTAGGACACGATCCGGCGCTCCTCCTTGCTCATGATGCGGTCTTTTTTCTCCTTGCCGACCAGAACCTGCTCGACCGCCTCAAAGAGATCTTTCTGGCAGACATACTGGCGGTGAGCCTTGACGGCGTTGATGGCCGCCTCGTTGATCATATTGGCCAGATCGGAACCCACCGCGCCGCTGGTAGCGAGCGCGATCTCCTCCAGATCCACAGTCTCATCCATCTTGACATTCTTGGCGTGCACTTTGAGGATGGCGATCCTGCCCTTGAGGTCGGGGCGGTCCACGATGATCCGCCTGTCGAAACGGCCGGGACGCAGCAGGGCCTTGTCCAGAATCTCGGGGCGGTTGGTCGCGCCGATGATCAGGATTCCCTTGGACGCCTCAAAACCGTCCATCTCCGACAAAAGCTGGTTCAGAGTCTGCTCTCGCTCCTCGTTTCCGCCGCCGTAACGGGAATCACGGCTGCGGCCAATGGCATCGATCTCATCGATGAAAATAATGCAGGGCGCGTTTTTATTTGCCTCCTTAAACAGGTCGCGGACACGGGATGCACCCACGCCGACATAGAGCTCGATGAAATCCGAGCCCGTCAGCGAGAAAAAGGGCACATGGGCCTCGCCCGCCACGGCTTTGGCGAGCAGGGTTTTTCCGGTGCCGGGAGGTCCTACCAGCAGGGCTCCCTTGGGCAGCTTGGCGCCGATCTTGACATAGCGTCCCGGATTGTGAAGGAAATCGACGACCTCGACAAGGGACTCCTTGGCCTCATCCTCACCGGCTACATCCTTGAAGGTGACACCGGTCTCTTTCTGCACATATTCCTTGGCCGTGCTCTTGCCGACCCCCATGATGCCGCCCCGGCCGCCCATGCGGCGGAAGAGCACACTGAGCAGCCCCCACATCAGAAGGATGGGGAGCACATAGGACAGCAGGAAGGACATGACCATGCCCGAACTGTCGGGCACATAGGGATTGTAAGTGACCTTGGCATCCATAAGACGCTTTGTAAGGGCATCCTCCGACTCCGCCATTCCCGTATAGAGCGTGGCATCCGAATCCTTCAGATGGATCTCCAGACGGTCGGACTTCATGTCGACCTCCGTCACCTTATCCTGCTGGACATATTTGATAAATTCATTGTAGGAGATCTTGCGGGATTCACTGTTGTCGCGCAGAAAATAGCTGACAGCGGCAAAGGCAATGACTGTCACCAGCAAAAGAATGAAGAGATTCTGTCTGGGCTGTCCGCTGCCCTTCTCGTCTCCCTGGTCATCTCCCTTGTTTCCGCCGTTTCCTTTCCTGTTATCACCGTTTCTCCTTCCGTCGGATTCATCATTCTCTCCGCTTCCGAAAAGATCAAACCGGCGGATCAGGCCTTTTTCCTGATATTCTGTGTTTCTTTTTATCATATGTGTGACCTTGTATTTTCTTTCCACTATGTGTTTTTCACAATTATTTTCTCCCGCTCCCGCATATGAGGGGCAGGCAGGCGCCTCTTTTACTGCTGAGAAGAGACAAAAAGCCGTCTATATTATAAAGAAGAACCACAGACAAGGCAATGTTTTTGTTTAAAACACAATCGACACAAGACTTTTAAGGCTTTTAAGGGATTAATGGAAAAATTTTTAAGGGATTCATGGAAAACAGGGCAGAGGCGGCCACGCCGCCCTCTACCCTCCCCCGACCGGCCTGCGTCCGCCGCAAGGCGGAAAAAACATTACGCGGGCTGTGTCATAAAAGAGGCGCACAGCTGCGTTTTCGCCTCTGTGCGCCTCCTGTCTTCTTTTATTGTCGGGCAGCCCGCCGGGCGGGCATTTGACGGTTGCAGACCGTCTTATGATCAGCCCTCGATTGTGATGGTCTTCTTCTCAGGAATCTTGGCTGCCTCCTTCTTCGGAACCTGCAGTCTGAGGACACCATCCTCGAATTTCGCCTTGATCTCCTCCTCTGTGACATTGTTGCCGACGAAGAAGCTTCTCTGCATGGAGCCGGCATAGCGCTCCTGGCGGATCACTCTGCCCTTGTCATTCTTCTCGTCCTTGTCCAGGCCCTTGGTTGCCGCGACGGTCAGCGTGCCCTTCTCGAGGGTCAGCGTGATCTCATCTTTCTTGAAGCCGGGGAGGTCAATGTCGATCTCGAACTGGTTATCTTTCTCATGTACATCCGTCTTCATCAGGCGCGCGGCATTCTTGCCGTACAGCTTCCTGTTGACATCGTCGAAACCGAAGTCCCTGAATGTCGGGAAACGGAAGTCCATAAAGTCATCAAAAAGGTTCTCACCAAAAATACTAGGATATAACATGATCTTTACCTCCTATATACAAACAAAATAGTTAATGTACAAATACTGTCGGAACAAACGGAAGCGATCGGGAAGATCTCCGTTTCCGGATCTTTGCTCTGCTGCTCTTTCACTCTCTCCGAGCACCCGCATCACTTTTTCTTCTCTGTTTCCTTTGTTCTATATGTGTTATAACACTTCTTGTTAGCACTGTCAAGAGGTGAGTGCTAATTATTTTAAATTTTTTTCATCCTGCAGCGTCATATACATAGTCATATGCAAAAACAGCTAAAAAGAACCCAAAAACAGCTAAAAAGAGCCTAAAAATAATGTTGACAAATCAACTAGATGGCGCTATGATTGGCAAACGTTGATAAATCAACAAACATTTTTCTAAAAAAAGCGCGGACTGCGCTTTGAGATGGAGGTAAATATGTCCATTCGAATCATTACAGACTCTACGGTTGACGCCGACGCGTCTTATACAAATAAGTTTTCCGTCGTGCCGCTCACGGTCTCTTTCGGGGAGAAGGATTACAGTGACGGTGTCGATCTCAGCAAGCAGGATTTTTACAGAATGCTGGAGACCGGCGATGTGCTCCCCAAGACCAGCCAGGCTCCGCCTGACACATTCGCCCGAATCTACCGGGAACTGCGCGACAAAGGCGATGAGGCCATCGTGATCACAGTCTCCTCCAGGCTGTCCGGCACCTTCCAGAGCGCCCTGATCGCGGCAGAGGACTTCCCCAATGTAAGGGTCGTCGACAGCCGCAACGTATCGATCGGGTCCGGCGTCCTTGCCGAGTACGCGCAGCAGTGCGTCGAGCAGGGAATGGGACTGGACGAGCTGACACAACATCTGATCCGCAAGAGAGACGATGTCTGCCTGCTGGCCCGTCTTGACACGCTGGAGTATCTTAAAAAGGGAGGAAGGATCTCCAAGACAACTGCTTTCGCGGGAGGTGTCCTCAACATTAAACCCGTTGTGACCGTCAAAGACGGCGATGTCGTTTTTCTCGGAAAAGCCAGGGGATCCCGCAAGGCCAACAATTTCCTGGTCGAGCAGATCAATCTCAACGGCATCGATTACGCAAAGCCTGTCCTGCTGGGCTACACCGGCACTTCCGACGGGATGCTCCGTGAGTATATCTCCGAGAGCCGCGATCTCTGGGAAGGAAAGGTTGACCGGCTCTGCTGCGAGCAGCTCTGCAGCGTCATCGGCACACATGCCGGCCCCGGCGGAGTAGCAGTCGCCTTCTTCCGGTCGTCTGACACCGCACAGTAAAAAGCAGCTCCCTGTATCAGGCGCCAATGTGATTTCATGCAACGTCATTTGATACACCACAGTTTCATACAACGTCCATACAGCGTCATTTAATACAACACAGTTTCATACAACGTCATTTAATACAACATAGTTTTATACAACGTCCATACAACGTCATCTCATACAAAAGGATCTGAATCATGATCGGAAGATTCGAGCATTTTACAATGGATATTTTCAGCATTTCCAGGTCATGGAACCGGCTTGCTAACGGCGAAATGAAAAAATACGGGCTTCGGGGCGCCTATGCCCTGTATCTGATGGTCATCGGCAGCAGCGACGGGCAGATCACTGCCGCGAAGCTGGCGGAATTATGCCGGCGGGACAAAGCCGATGTCTCCCGTGCCATCGCCTCTTTTCAGGAAAAGGGAATACTGAAGCCATATGGTGATTCCAGGTACCGCGCTTCCCTGACCCTCACAGAGGAGGGGAAAAAGCTTACCGCCCAGATCAGGCAGCGCGCCGCTGAAGTCATTGAAGAGGCCGGGCGGGGAATCTCGGAAGAGATGCGGGACAATATGTACCACTGCCTCGATATCATAGCCGGGAACATGCAGGAGATCTGCGAAAAGGGAGACCCTTCCTCCAGGTAGACGAAAGAATAAGGCCGTCTTCCGACACTTCTGTTTCTCTGTTCCCGCCCGGAACAGGGATCCCGCTCTCCGCAAATATATGCATCTGTACCTGCGGACGGAGCATCCGCCCGCATAGCTTTTTACTCCTAAAACAATAAAAAAAGAGACAGCAAAACAGACGCTGAAGGCCGCATCCCGCAGGCGGGATCATGGCTTTCACAGCGTCTGTTTTTCTTATCTTATAATTTTATCATCTTATAAATGTCTGAGCAGAAGCCCGCGGAAAATCACATACTTTCGGGCAGAAGCTCACGGAACATCACATGTTTTTGGGCAGAAGCTCACGGAACATCACATGTTTTTGTGCAGAAGCTCAAGGAGCACCACATGTTTTTGTGCGGAAGCTCACGGAGCACCACATGTTTTTGTGCGGAAGCCCGCGGGCATCACATGTTTTTGTGCAGAAGCTCACGGAACACAGTGCTGACTCCATGATCAGGCAGGTTTTCAACCGCCCGCATGGCTTTTTGCGCGTATATCTTCATATCTGTCGAAGCGTGGGCCAGGCCTCCGGAATCAACTACAAGAGCCTTCAGTTCCTCTTCCTCCGCGGCTCCGAAGCCGCCTTTTTTGGCCAGCTGCATGAGACGGATGATCCGGGGACGGTACTGCCCGTCCTGCATGGCATAGATCACCGGAAGGGTATAGATTCCTTCCCGGAAATCCACCTGTGTGGGTTTTCCTTCTTCGGCGGAAGTGGAAATAAAATCCAGCAGGTCATCGCGAATCTGGAACATATATCCGAAGTTGAGGCCCAGCTGCTCAAGCTGTGACGTCACCTCTTCGCTGCAGCCGCTCTCGACCGCGCCCGCCACACAGGCCAGCCTGCACAGGGCCGCCGTCTTTCCATAGATATTGCTCATATATTGATCCACTGTGATGTCTTCGCGCCCGCGGTATTCCATCTGTCCGAGTTCTCCCAGACACATAGCCTCGACAGTGTCCCCGAAATAAGCGCCGACCCGCATAAATCCATCCCGGAAGAGGCTCTGGACAATCCGGCTCAGAATCAGGTCGCCCGCATAGACAGCCATATCCTTGCCGTATTTGGACTGTGTAGTCGGCATCCCCCGGCGCAGCGGAGCGTCATCGACGATATCGTCATGAATCAGCGAAGCCATATGGACCAGCTCCACCAGTGCCCCCAGGCGGCAGAGACGGCTGCGGCTTCCCTGGAACTCACTCCCGTAGCGGCTTGCCATCAATAGAAGACGGGGACGGAGACGCTTGCCCCTGGACATCTCCATGTCGCGGAGAATCTGCCCGGCAGCACTCCCGTATCCGGGATCGCGCAGATAGCCTGACAGATATTTTTCCACCTGCTCCAAATCCTGTTGAAGTTCTATCTCTTCATATCGATTCATCTGCTCCCCCTACTGAAGCGTTCTTCTGCAAATTCAAAAAAAGAAGTGATTGTCAGTGCCCGCTCAATAAGTCAGCCATGAATCTCAAAAAAGTGCCAAAAAATTCAGCGTCCGCCCAATGAGTCAGCCATGAAGCCAATCGATTCCGGTGCGGGAAACACCTGTAAGTATTTTACTATGTAAAATAAATTGCATAAAGCATTTATGACGTTTAAGCGGTCTGATTTTGCACTATTGAGCATGCATTCTTCACTTTACCGTACGAAGCCGCCCACAGCTTTAATCTTACCTGCCCATGCGAGTCTGTGAGATATTTTCAAAGCCGCAATTATGGTAAAATAAAATTATCTTTTTCTGAAAAGCAAGTACTAACCGGAGGCAGGATATGGTTATGAAAAATAAAAAAAATCCGTCCGGACAAACCGAAGGGGCGCCGGACACCCGGCTTCGGGAAGATGCGGATACAGCCCGGGCAGACGGGCTGCTTCGGGAAGCCGCGGACACAGCCCGGACAGACGGGCTGCTTCGGGAAGCCGCGGATACAGCCCGGGCAGACGGGCTGCTTCGGGAAGCCGCGGACACAGCCCGGGCAGACGGGCTGCCCGGGGATGCCGCGGACACCACGGATACAGGGCAGACAGACGGGCTGTTCTGGGAGACCATGGATGCCGTGCAGCCGGACGAAATGGCCGGGGAAGGCCCGGATACAATGCAGGCTGAGGAGCTGCTCCAGGAAGCCCTGGAGCAGGAGGAGGCCAAAAGCCGGCAGCTTTTTGAGGAGATGCCGGTCGCAAAAGCCCTCGCCGTTATGGCCGTGCCCACCGTGATCTCGCAGCTAATCGTACTGGTCCACAACATGGCAGACACTTTTTATATCGGGCGGACAAACAATCCCTATATGGTGGCGGGCGCCGCCCTGATCCTTCCCATTTTCAATGTCTGCATAGCGGTCGCCAACATCGCCGGGACAGGGGGAGGCACCCTGATCGCCAGGCTGATGGGCGCAGACCAGCCGGCAAAGGCCCGCAGGGTAGCTTCTTTCAGCGTCTGGTTTTCCGTCTTCACAGGGCTCCTGTTCGCGGTCCTGACCGGGATTTTCATGCGCCCTCTCCTGACAGTCCTGGGTGCCAGTGACCAGACCTTTGAATTCGCGCGTCAGTACTGCACCACTGTCATCGTGATCGGGGCGACACCTACGATCGCGGCAATGACCATGGGCAATCTGCTGCGCAACACAGGATGCTCGAAACAGGCCGGGTTCGCGATCTCGATGGGGGCAGTGATCAATATCATTCTGGATCCGATCTTTATGTTCGTCCTGCTGCCGCCCGGAAACGAAATTCTCGGCGCCGGGATCGCCACCACACTGGCCAATACGATCACCTGCACCTATTTCATTATCCTGATCATCCGCCTGAAAAACCCGATCCTGCATTTTTCGCTGCTGGAAGGCCTGCCGGAGGCTGCGCTCATGGCTTCCTTTTTCGGGGTCGGCATTCCCGCCGCCATGGGACCATTCCTCTTTGATCTGGATTACATCGTGCTGGACCGCCTGATGGCCGCCCACAGCGACATAGCTCTGGCAGCGATCGGCATCGTGCTCAAGGTGGAGCGCCTCCCTCTCAACGTCGGCATCGGCCTCTGCCTGGGAATGGTGCCTCTTGCCGCCTACAATTATTCCGCGGGAAACCTGCCCCGGATGGACGCTGTCCTGAGAGCTGCCCGCAACGCGGGCATCGCCATCAGCATCGGCAGCATTGCGATCTACGAGCTTTTTGCACCCTTCCTGATGCGGTTTTTCATCGATGACACGGCTACCGTGGCCCTGGGTTCCGATTTTCTCCGGATCCGCGTACTGGCTACCATCATGATGTTCCTCAGTTTCATTTACGTATACTTTTTCCAGGCCCTTGGACGGGGACGCATCGCGCTGTTCCTGGTGATCATGCGCTGGCTCATGATCAATATCCCCATGCTCTTCCTCATGGATCTGCTCTTCGGCCTCTACGGACTGGCCTGGTCTCAGTTGATAAGTGATGTCATTGTGGCATTCCTGTCCTGGCTGATCTACCACTCCTACCGCAAAAAGCACATACTGACGGCTGTTGACGGGGGAAGCAGGGCAGGCTGACCCACGTCCTGTTTCTGATGAAAAAAAAATATGCCCGGCGGAATCAATAAATCGCTTCCGCACGGGCATTTTTTATCATTTCTTTTTAGGGATCCTGAGGCTTCTCAGGTACTGTTTCTGTTCGGGACTGACCCGGAAGCTTTCCACTGCCTTCTGAATCGTCCTGTTGTGAGTCCAGGAATCCAGACGGCGGTCCTCGATATAAGGCAGGGCAGCGTCATACTGCTTTGCCAGAGCCGTGGCAAAATACCAGGCAGCCATCATCCGGATATAGTATTCCTCAGATCGAACCCCTGCCGCCAGATCAAGAAAGGCGGGGTCAAAATCCTCGTCCAGAAAATGGCTCATGAGCATACCCAGGCCGAAACGGACCGTGTATGTCCTGTCTGAAGCGATCCACCTGCGGATTTCTCCCAGCAGCTCCTGCCTGTGCCGCCTGAAGACACGCGGAGACAGCTGATCACAGGTTGCCCAGTTGTCCACATAGGGAAGAAAGCTCTCAACCTGCTCCAGGCAGGTTCCGTAGTCTTTTATTCCGGAAATCATAAAGGCGTGCAGCTGATTTTCGTCAAAATACCGGTGAGGGAGATCCCGCAGGAACTCACCCGCGTCCTCTCTTTTCAAGAGCTGCCCGGCATACTTGCGCAGCACAGGAGTCCTGACTCCGATCACCAGTTCCGGGGCGACAGTCGGGATCAGCTTTACCTGAAAGTCACGGTATTCTGTATCGCAGAGCCGGAACAGCTCCTCTCTGATCTCATCAATAATCATAGACTTGCCTCTGCCTCTTCCGTTTCAGAATCTTTCGCAAAGTTTCTTCCGTCCCTGCAGCCTTTTCTGTCCCTGTTATCTCTTTTGTTTCAGCTTGTCGGGGTTATTTTATCTGTCTCTTTTATTACGGCCGTCTACGGCATCAGGCCGCAGAAATATTATTTCTTTTCCCCGGCGTCCTTGCCGTCAGCCTGGCCGGCCTCTGCTGCATCATCCGCCGCTTCCTCAGCCGCGCCGTTGTCTGCATCTTCAACTGTACCGGTGAGTGCATCTTCAACTGCGCCTGCGCCTTCCTGGGCCGCCTGCTGCTGCTGAAGCATCTGCAGCTGCTCGGGGGTCAGAGTCATAACACTATCGGTGGAAAAGCCGGATGCCATATCTGTCGCTCCCAGGTCAGCCACTTCGGGTTCCACGGGCTCGACACCGATCGTTCCCATTCCTACTCCCCAATGAAAAGAAGCCCAGACTGCTAAACCTACTATGATAGCAACAAAGATTGCAAAAACAATTGCCCAGAGCTTATAGTTGATCTTCAATTCACTTTTTTTCTTTTTGTTTTTGATTTTGACCGTGTTGGACATTCTGGTCTCTTCCTCCGTTTACATATAAAAACTCATGTTACAAAAAAATTTACGATAATGATGTGCCCGCAGGCGGCTTCGCCTGCCGGTTTTTTCGCGCTGTTTTGATATTTGTTTTGGAATGTATCAGCGGACAGCGCCTCTCCTTGTCCGCCGGTTTTCGCACCGCCCGACAAGTGATGTGCCCGCGGACGACCAGGGTCGGCCGGGGGGATACGCGATGTATTGATAAACCGCTTTCTGCTCCCAAAACATACGCAACCGCCATTATATCATAAAAGAGAAAATGCAGAAACAATGTTTTTACTGCTTTTCACAGCTTTTTTATTGCTGCCCGCGGCTTTTTTACTGCTGTTCACAGCTTTTTTCGCGGTGTTACTGTCCACGCCTTTTCGAGGGCGTGAACAGCAACTTTGCGGTTTCTCATGTCTTTCAGCTTCTTTTTGCCGGCTATGCGCGGTCTTTCCGCCGCCTGCGCACGGTCATTGCTCCGGCGGAGGCAAAAAAAGGCAGCCACCATGCACGGCCTGACGGCGGCATATGGCAGCTGACCTTATCACTCATTTTACTGTTTAACTATTACTGCTAAATGTCTTTATATTTCGCGTCCGGCTATTTGACTATTCCCAGATTGCTGAACGGCCAGACGCAGAAAACAAGTTCTCCGACGATCTGGTCCTCCGCCACGCATCCTACAGAAGCGCTTCGCGAATCCACCGAGACGCTGCGGTGGTCTCCCAGAACAAAAATACGATTCTCCGGCACCTGGTATGGCAGTTCTATGGTGCACTCTCCCAGCGCCTTTTCAAAAACATAAGGCTCATCGAGAAGCTCACCGTTTACATAGACATTGCCTTCCTCGTCAATGTCCACCCAGTCGCCCGCATTGGCAATGTAGCGCTTGACCAGGATTCGGTTGTTGTAATAGAAAGCAACGATGTCTCCCTGCTTCAGGTTTTTCACTTTACGGGAGATCACTATGTCGCCGTCCGTCAGTGTCGGAGTCATCGAGGCTCCATAAATCTGAAGCACGGGCATCCAGAGCGTAGCGACCAGGATAGCGACCGCTGCCACAGTGACCAGAGTAAATACGGTGCTCCGCAGGACACGTCTGTAGCGGATCTTGTGGCGCTCCCTCTGAAGTTCTCCCTCCAGTTCTTTCAGCGGAGGGCGCTGCAGCGGCTTCTGGGATTTCTGTGCTTTCCTCGCCTTCGCCTGCTTTCCGGAGCCGCTCCCGGCGGATTCCCTGCTGCCGGCTTCAGCATGAGCGCTCTGATCTGCCTCCCCGACTGCCTCTGCTCCCTCTACATTATTCAGTTCTGTCTCTTTCAGGGAATCAAATGCTGTCTGAGTTACAGTGTCTTTGTTATCAGTTTCGCCCATATATTACTCCTCATCTTCCGTTCACGATTGATTCCAGACGCGCTATGACCGCCTCAAAAGACGCTATGCGGTCAAGGTCTTCATGGCATCTCTTCAATTCCTGACTCAGCCGTTCGTTCTCCGCCCGGAGACGATCCGCCTCCTTCGTTTCATCAATCAGAAGTTCCAGAAGCTCCGTCCTTGTCAGTTTTTTAATATCATCTTCGGAATTGCGCTTGTTTTCCGTCTTTTCCTTAGGGGCTTTCCTGACCCCGCCGAACAGCTTTCCGAAGGATGAATTCTTTTCAGTGGCATTCTTTTCAGATGTATTCTTTTCAGTTGTATTATTCTCTGTTCCCATCCGCGCTTTCCTTTCTGCGCTTATCCATTCCTGTCAAGCCAGGGTCTGCCCGCGCTTTTTCTGCGTGTTGAAGCAGATATAAATATGCCCCGCTCCATTTTTAAACCCGGCAGCCGGCCCGGAATCCCGGTACCTGTTCTGCTGTTTCAGCGGAAAAACACTTTAAGACAGTATCATCACGTTAACCTTAGTATAAAGCAATGCCCGTCTAAGAAAGCGTCAAAATACAGCTGTTTTTCTTACTCTCAGGTCAATATATACCATTTCGCCGGTCCTGCAGATCCTACGTCCCGTTTTATTCCGCCCGATTCCTCAAGGCATTACACTCCGGGAAGAAATCCCGGCGGTCCGCCGGTCCCGGCTGAAAAGCAATTACTGCGTGCGCTCTCCGCTCTCCATCTCAAATTTGGGCATCAGGCGGAGCTTGTGCAGATTCAGCATATGCAGACGGTCGATGCGGGCTTTCTTTTCCGGATCGTCGCACTCGCCGGTCAGGACATAGTGGTCCAGCATTTTGTAGGTGAAGCCCAGCTTATCCTCGTCGCTCATTCCGCTCAGGCCGTCCGAAGGTGTCTTCCTGACAAGCTGCCCGGGCAGACCCAGACAATCGCCCACCTGCAGGACTTCATGCACCAGGAGCTCGGAAAGAGGGCTGAAATCACCGGCTGCATCGCCGTATTTGGTCGAGTAGCCCACATAGTCCTCCGAGGCATTGCAGGTATTGACAACACGTCCGCCGTTGGGCAGATTCTGCGCGACCGCATAAAGAGTCGTCATGCGGATCCTGGGCGGCATATTGATCTTGGCCTCGCGGGCCATCTCTGTCTTGCCGCAGATCTGCTGAAGCTTCTCGTTCTCCTCAAGAGTTTTTTCCAGCGCGTCCGCTGCCGCGCCGATATTGATCTCCACATAAGGGATCTGCAGAGTGTCGACCAGAAGCTGGCTGTCCGAAATATCCGGCTGCACGCCGCGGGGCATCAGAACACCCACGACACGGTCTCTTCCCAGCGCCTCAACGCAAAGGGCTGCCGCCACGCTGGAATCCTTGCCTCCGGAAATGCCGATCACCGCGCTGCAGGTCGGTCCGTTTGCCGCAAAATAGTCGCGGATCCACTGCACAATTTTATCTTTTGTCTGTTCAGGATTTTTCAGCATATCTCTCTCCTTATTCCTTATGCAAATCAACGTTATCAAGTTCAAATCAACATTATCCGATGCAAATCGACGTTATAAAGTTCAAACCAACATGATCCAATACAAATCGACGTTATCCAACGCGGTGTG
The DNA here is from genome assembly GCA_902777355.1 of uncultured Lachnospiraceae bacterium. GTDB lineage: Bacteria > Bacillota > Clostridia > Lachnospirales > Lachnospiraceae > CAG-791. The sequence goes on from CACYTU010000023.1 coordinate 68,555, forward strand.
CCCGCGGACTGCCTGACCGTCCAGGGCTTTACGCACTGTTTTGAAAATTCAGTGCAGCTGAACCGTCTGTGTACCTAAACTTTTGTAAAAATCAGTATACCACTATTCCATACTTTTTCCGACAGACATTCTAAAAAATCGGTGTGAAAAAAGTGTAAACGTCCTGTTTTTTACACCGATTATATTGGACAAATGCAATGAGCCGGCAGACAGCCTCGGTCTTCCGGGGCTTTACAGGCCGTTTCAATCATACACTTCCCCATGCCTGATAATCGATATACACTTCCTCATCCCTGATAATCAATATACACTTTCCCATTCCCGATAATCGATATACACTTCCTCATCCCTGATAATCGATATACACTTCCTTATCCCTGATAATCGATATTGACAGTCCGACCCAACTGTATTAATATGCTTAATACAGTTAATACAATCATCATTCACAATCAAACTGACGCAGATTATCAGATTGCTCTCTGCTTCCGGCTTACAGGACACGAAGTTTACTTTATTCCCTAAAGCGCCGGACGGAAAATCTCCGCTCCCGGCAGGCATGGCGCAGAGGGCAGCCCGGCTTTGAGAGAGGAGGCCTCGATTGAACTTCATCAATTACCAGGACGGACGTCCAATCTATGAGCAGATCATGGAGCGCTACAAACTGCTCATTCTAAAGGGCGTCATGTCTCCGGATGAACAGATGCCCTCTGTCCGCAAGCTTTCCATGGAGCTTTCCACAAACCCAAACACCGTGCAGAGAGCTTATGCAGAGCTGGAACGCCAGGGCTTTCTCTATTCTGTCCGGGGACGGGGAAGCTTTGTCAGAGGCGGAGCGGGGCTCCACGCTCAAAAGCGGGAGGAAATAAAGAAAAAACTGACAGACCTTCTGAGGGAGGCAGAGGAAATCGGACTGAATCCTACAGAACTGCTGAAAGAAAGCGGCTGGACGGATTGCTGTCAGTCGAAAAAATAACTACAGCCGATACTGTCAGCTGCAGGTTCGTTCCGGAAGCCGGTTTCCTTTTTCCCCTGCGGAAGCGGACAGAAAGACAGCCTCATTTTTACGACTATTAATAAGGAGATCAATCCCATGATCAAACTTGAAAACATTCATAAAACCTTCGGGAAATATCCCGCCATAAAAGATGTTTCCCTGAATATCGAAGACAGCCAGGTCTTCGGGCTGGTCGGCACGAACGGCGCGGGCAAGAGCACTCTCCTGCGCATGATCAGCGGTGTCCTGCGCCAGGATTCCGGCGAGATTACCCTGGACGGACGGCCGGTCTACAACCGTCCGGATGTCAAGCAGCAGATTTTCTTCATCCCGGACGACCCCTATTTTTTCCCAAACGGAAACGCCGCGGATATGTGCAGTTATTACAGAACCGCCTACCTGTACTTCAATCCAGTCCTCTTTGAAAAAATGCTCGGGGATTTCAGTCTGGATCCCAAAAGGCCCGTCCGCAACTATTCCCGCGGTATGAAGAAGCAGCTGGCCATCCTCTGCGGGATCTGCTCCGGCGCCCGGTACCTGCTGTGCGATGAGACCTTCGACGGTCTGGATCCGGTGATGCGTCAGGCCGTGAAGAGCATCTTCGCCGACCACATGTCCCGCCGGGGCCTGACACCGGTGATCGCCTCCCACAACCTGCGGGAGCTGGAGGACATCTGCGACCATGTCGGCCTTCTGCACAAGGGCGGGCTGATCCTCTCGCGCGATCTGGAGGACATGAGACTGGGACTGCAGCGGATCCAGTGCGTCTTCGCGAAAGACGACGGCGAGGCTCTGGCTCTGGCCGGACTGGAAGTCCTCAACAGCAACACCCGCGGCAGGCTGCATATGCTGACCGTGAGGGCGTCCCGCGAGGAGGTACTGTCCTGTTTTGAAAAAATAGACACCGTCTTTTTTGAAATTCTTCCTCTCACCCTGGAGGAGATCTTTATCAGTGAAACGGAGGTGGCTGGATATGACATCAAGAACATCATTCTCGGCTGACACTCAGCAGACCGCAGGCGCCGATACAGGCAATACAAATTTTTATACGAACAATACCGGCTTTTTCGCCAGACAGCGGGAGCTGTTCAAGCGCAGGCTCTGGCCGGCCGCCCTCACCTTTCTGGGTTTCCTTCTCTACAATGTGATCGGGCTTGCTACTGCCCTGTCCGCCGCAAATCAGGACGCGATCGGAGAGCGCATGTCCGCCGCGGAACGGACTGTCCTCTTCCATGATGTGCTGAAAGGTATGCTGGGATACACGAACGTCTCTGTTATGATCATCCTGATCCCTGTTGCAGCTGTACTGGCGGTCGAGGGATTTTCTTGGATGGACAGCCGGCGGCAGGTGGATTTTTATGAGAGCCAGCCCCTCTCCCGGGGGAAAAGATTCCTGGATATCTGCGTCAGCAGCTTCCTGTATTTCTTTTTCTCCTACGTGATCACACTGGAAGCCGGCCTTGTCATCGCGGGAATTTTCCACGCGCTTACAAGGGCTGTCCTTGCTGAGATAGTATGGAATGCTGTCTGTACCGCCGCCCTGTTTCTGTCAGTGTACAGCCTGGGGGTCCTGGCTTCCATGCTGACCGGAAACATGATCGTCACCTGGCTTGCCTTCCTGGTAATGATCCTGTACGGTCCCATTTTCAAAGCAGTACTGGGCGGATACTGCAGCGAGTACCTGACGACTTACGGCGGAACCCCCGACGGGCTGTCCTGCGTCGATTTCCTGAACCCGGTCGTCCGGTACTTCGATTCGGCTCCCTATGATCTGAAAATGCCCCTGCTGCTGGCCGGAATCGCCGCTCTGCATTTTGCCCTGGCCTGGCTGAGCTACGGCATGCGGAAAAACGAACAGGCCGGAATCCCTGTGGTGTTTGGTCCTGTGAGGACTGTCGTGCGGATTGCCATGTCCGTGATCGTGGGACTTGTGATCGGACTCTTCTTCACTGCCGTGAGGAATACAATCTTTATCATTCTGGTGTGGATATTCCTTTTTACTGTGATCACCGCCTGCATCATGCAGATCATTTACGACCTGGATTTCCGGGCTCTGTTCCGCAGGCCTCTGGAGATCCTGGCATCCATGGCGATCGTCCTGCTGATCTTCCTCCTCTTCCTCTTCGACGCTGCCGGTTACGACAGGTTCGTCCCCGATCCGGACAAAGTAGAGGACGCTGCGCTGTACTGCACCAATGACGATATCGTGCATATCAGCGACGAAGGCAAATACGATGACAACAATTCTTTCCCTGAAAAATATATGCATCTGACCAATGTCGAAGATGTCATCGCCCTCGCAAAATACGGCCAGGAATACACCAGGATCACAAAAGGAAATCCCGCCCTCTTCCCCTCCGGAAAGCTGTCCGGCGGCAGAGACAGCTATGAAGGCGCAAACGGCGGCATTGAAGATGGCAGCAGCGATATTCCTGCCGATGGCAGCGGCCTTCCTGAAAATGGCACCGGTCTTCCTGCCGGCCAGGCCGGGAACAATGTAAAGACTTCCTGGAATTTCAAGGTCCTCTACAGGATGAAAAACGGGAAAACAATATCCCGCGCTTTTATGATTCCTTCCGATGTCGATCCCGCCATGATGGATGCCGTGACCGGTACAAAAGAATACCGCGAGGGTACTTCCAACATCTATCACGACAAATATATGCTGGAAGCCCTGGGCGAATCCGCGAAGATTCAGCTTTCCTACACCAATGGCAGCGATTTCCTGTCCGGTCCCTTCATAGACGAAAAGGATTATGAAGAATTCCGCAATGCCTATACCCTGGATCTGGAACAGTATTCCTTCAGCTTTGCAAGGCAGAACCGCCCGATCGGAAGCCTGGGGGTCAGCGCATCCATGATCAGTGAACGGGATGACATCCCGGCAGTCAGCTACAGTGTCTATTCCTCCTACAGCCACACGATTGACTTTTTGAAAAAGAAAGGCTGCTGGCTGGAACCCCTGGACCTCTCCAAAATCCCAACAGGGGAGTATGACAGCCTCACACCGCAGCAGCAGAAGCTGATTGATACCCTGGACACCGGCGTGCTCAGCAACACCTTTAACACCTTCAACTATTGACCGCTTGATCACTGCAGATTATTACTGGTTATTACTGCTTATTACTGGTTATTAACTGCTTATTACTGGTTATTAACTGCTTATTACTGGTTTTTACTTCTTATCACTGCTTATCACTGGTGTCATAAAACCAAAAAGCACGAAGCAGATCTGCCTTGGCAGTCTCTTCGTGCTTTTTTGATCCACCTTATTAATATTAACCTTCCACAGCCGCTCACTGAAAGGTGCTTACAGTATGCCGCCCGCCCAAGGCGGCTTGGCAAAGGGTACTTACAATATGCCCCTCAATAAAAATTGCCATCTACAGCCGGCCACTGAATGCTGCTCTCCCAAAGCTGCTCTTCCAAGGCGGCTTGCCAAAGGACGCTTACAATATGCCGCTCACTCCAGGCCGCCGTCCGAACCCTTCTGCTGTCTGTGCCACTCGCGCATGTCCGCGGGCTTCACCTTGCGGTAATCGGAAAAAACGATTGGGGCCAGCGAAAGCTCCGACGGAAGCTCCGACCCGTCAAAACCCGCGCAGGCCATACCCGCGCTGAGTGCTCCCTGCAGCCCGTTTCCGGCATCTTCGACGACCAGGCAGTCCGCGGGGGCAATCCCCAGTTTCTTTGCTGCCAGCAAAAAGACATCCGGAGCCGGCTTTCCGTTGTCACAGTCCTCTGATGTCGCGATCTCCTCGACGAATTCTTCGATTCCCAGCAGTTTTAGGTTTTCCCGCACGATCCTGACCAGAGATCCGGTTGCCACTGCGATTCTGATATTCTCCGTCCTCAGCGCCCCCATCAGTTCCCTCACTCCGGGAAATGCCTTGACACCGTTTTTTTCAATATACAAATCATATTCCGCCCAGTGGAGACGCTCCAGTTCGGCAGACAAAGCGGACTTCACCTGTTCCGGCACCTCCCGTCCTGAGCGGCCCTGCTCTGAGCTTGAGCTGCTCTTGCCTGAGCGGTTCTGTTCTGAGCTTGAGCTGCTCTTGCCTGAGCAGCCCTGCTCTGAGCTTGAGCTGCTCTTGCCTGAGCGGTCCTGTTCTGAGCTTGAGCTGCTCTTGCCTGAGCGGTCCTGTTCTGAGCTGCCCTGTTCAAAGCAGCCCTGTCCTGAGCCATCCTGTTCAGAGCATCCCTCTCCTGAGCTATCCTGCCCGGAAAGCCCGTGCCGCCTCGACTCCTCTCCGATATTTCCCTGCGGCTTTGCTCCCGAATCCTCTACAGACGGCAGCACCTCGTCGGATGCCATTCCCCATTTCCGGGCAAGGGACATCAGATTTCCGCTGTCCATTTCGTCCATCATCATGGGCCACATCTTCTGATCCGGTATTCCGCAGTACTTCAGATACTCCTCCGGAGTCTGCTCCCACCCGAGTTCTCTTTTTAAAATATCATTTATCACAATATAGTGAATGACTTCTGAATCCAGAAGTGTTCCGTCCATATCAAAAATCACAGCTCGAAGCATTGAATTTCCTTTCCTCATTACTGCAAAGAACGCATTTGAACATCTTTCCGGTTCTGCCTGACCGAGCTGTTGTTCCTTATTTTCGCCTGATTTCCTGATGTGCAAACCTTCAGACGGGCAGAGGGTATTTTATTCCCCGCCGGATACCATTCCTGTTTTTAATCTGTCCCGCCGCCTGTATCTTTTGTATATTTTCTCCCCTTGGAGAGCAGGAAGGCCCTGTCTCCCTCTTTCAGGACAAGGTCATCCCAGGGGCTCATCACCGCGCCTGCCCGCTTGATCATAACAAAATAGCTCTGACGCGATATGTCGATATCGCCTATCTTTGTGCCGTTCCAGGGATGATTTTTGCGGAGGGTGATTTCCCTGACAGTGACCGGCATCTCATTTCCTGCCGTTTCCGCTCCCAGCGTGATCAGGTCCCCTGCAATGAGCACCACATCTCCGTTGGGTATAATCAGCTTGTCTCCTCTCTGAATGGCTGCGACCAAACATCCCTGGGGAAGACCCAGATTTCTCAAAGCTTTACCGACCCAGGAATCGTGCCGGTTAAGAATAAAGCGCACGAAGCGGATGTTCTGCTCTACGCCGTAATCCCCCAGCTTTTTAAACTGGGAATACTGCTCGACAAATCCCGCGGAAATAATACCTGTTGGAATAGCGACCATGCCGACGCCAAGGAAAGTTATGATAATGCTGAAAACCCGTCCCAGCGTGGTGACCGGATAAATATCACCATATCCAACAGTCAGCAGTGTAGAGGCTGACCACCAGATTCCGGAAAAAGCGTTCTGAAAGACCTCCGGCTGTGCCTCGTGCTCCAGACTGTACATGCACAGGCTGGAGGCAAGCATCAGGGTGAGGATAATGAACACCGACGAAAGCAGCTGCTGTTTTTTACTGACAATGACTTCCGTGATGACATTCAGGGAATCATAATAGGCATTGATCCTGAACAGCCTGAAGATCCTGGCCACCCGGAACATACGGAAGACCGCCAGCCCCGACGGGAAAAACCAGGGCAGGTAGTAGGGCAGGAAAGACAGGAGGTCGATAATGCCGGCCGCCGAAAAGATATAGCGGATAAGTGAATCCCTTTCATTGGACTCAGGATAGAGATAATTGGCAGTGATCAGCCTCAGCACATAGTCAATTCCGAAAAACAGAACCGTAACCTGTTCAATCGTCAACAGCAGGCCGCCATATACGGCGGTAATATTATCAAAAGTCATCAGGATACTCGCGGCCAGATTGAGAATCAGCGCACCTGTGCTGATCACATCATAAGCCTGATTGACGGGCTCATCGACAACGCCGACTGAGACCATCCTGAATAGTTTTTCTCTGGAAAAAGGACCTGATTTTTTCATAACTTCCGTACCATGCTTCGTTCCACAAATTAAGTATTATTGAAACTGCCCTCTGCTTCGCGCATCCCCGAAAAAATACTGACCAGATGGATCAGAATGTCCACACATGTGTCCATCTCTTCCGCGACTGCGTGTTCATAGAAGCCGTGATAGGCATATACGCCTGTTCCGAGATTTGGACAGGGAAGTCCGCGGAAGGAAAGCTGGGCTCCGTCGGTCCCGCCTCTCACCGGTTCAGAGAAAGGTTCAAGGCCGGCTTTGCGGATCGCGCTTTCAGCAGCCTCCACAACTTCGGGGTGCTTTGCGATCACCTCAGCCATGTTACGGTACTGGTCCATAATCCGGCAGCTGATTGTCCCCTCACCGTACTTACTGTTGAGAGCCTGGACAATGCCAAGCATTTTCTGCTTTCTTTTTTCGAACAGTTCCGCGTCATGATCCCGGAGGATATAGTCGGAAGAAGCCTCACTCACATTTCCCCGCATACCGGTCAGATGATAGAACCCCTCCCTGCCATCTGTTTTCTCCGGTACCTGATCGGTGGGAAGCATTGAATCTGCTTCCATGATCACTTTCATGGCGTTGATCATCTTTCCTTTAGCGCAGCCGGGGTGTACTGAAATACCGTGGGCAGTCAGATGTGCCGCAGCTGCGTTAAAAGTCTCATATTCCAGTTCTGCCGGCACAGAGCCGTCCACAGTGTAAGCAAGATCCGCCCCAAACCGCTTCAAATCCAGAAGGGCGGCGCCGTGGCCGATTTCCTCATCGGGGGTAAAACAAACGCTGATTCTTCCGTGAGGAATTTTTTCCCGGATCAGGCGCTGGCATAATGTCATAATCGCGGCAATTCCGGCCTTATCATCAGCCCCCAATACAGATGTACCATCTGTCGTAATGATCGTCTTTCCCACGCAGTCCTTTAAATGAGGAAAAAGATCCGGATCCAGAACACGTCCGGAATCGCCCAATGCGATCCTGCCGCCATCGTATTTTTCAATCAACTGGGGATGAGTGTCAGTACCACCGCAGTCATCAACAGTATCCAGGTGAGCGATAAAACCGATTGCCCTGCACTTTTCATAGCCCGGTGAAGCAGGCAGAAATCCGTATGTATAGGCGTGCTCATCCACAGAAACATCGGAGAGTCCCAAATCCTTCATCTCCTCCGCCAGGAGAAAAGCCAGTTCAAACTCCCCCTGGCCGGTAGGGGTCATATCCCCGTCTTCATAGCTGGTCGTATTGATCAAGACATATTTCAATAAACGCTCATATGCTCTCATGATGATTATCTCCACAGGACTGATTTCAGATGAAAAATTGTTTAGGTAAAATTGTTTAGGTTAAAAATTGTTTAGGCTGTCAGGCAGATCAGGGCCTGTAAAAGTCCCTGGTGCGGTCACGCACTAATCTGGAAGAACCGGCATAACGGGTCCCGCTCTAATGATGATAGCATCAGTATGGTATTGCAGACAAACAAAAAAAACGGAATTCCTGATTTCTCAAGAATTCCGGTTTTCAGAGGTGCCAACCAGATTTGAACTGGTGATCAAGGTGTTGCAGACCTTTGCCTTACCGCTTGGCTATGGCACCATATGAATGACTCCGACGGGAATCGAACCCGTGTTACCGCCGTGAAAGGGCGATGTCTTAACCTCTTGACCACGGAGCCGAATACCTGCAGATGTGCATTGTCATTTTGAAGATCCCCGCAGCAGCGGTTTTCTCCAGCGCCTCGAGCAGGGCTCGAACCTGCAACACCGCGGTTAACAGCCGCGTGCTCTACCATTGAGCTATCAAGGCATATATAAATGATTACAGAACTATCTGATTATATAGATTAAGAAGCCTGAAACGGGCTTCTCTCTTCTATACCTATCATTCAGCATCTATAATCGTTCATACCTTCAAAACTGAATAAGAGAAGTGACACATCTCGCAGCTGAGCAGTGTCGCTTACACAAGACCGGCTCACAGCCTCGCGGCCGTTGTGCCTGAACTTGAGGATAAGCAACCGACCTATTAGTACGCGTCAGCT
>CACYTU010000024.1 GCA_902777355.1 uncultured Lachnospiraceae bacterium
TATAGAATCTGCCTTTTACCTGAACAGCATGTAAACTCATAGCCATCGCTCCTATATATGGTGATCTTATAATACTATTATACACCATTTAGGAGTTTAAGAATAGTAGGAAATTTCAATTTGACGCAAAAAAACAGGCGCCATGCGCCTTTCAGAGTTTTGGGGTGTCAAATACCCGCGTAGACCATTGTTACGATAACGCACGTATGGAGAGCTTCTTTGCTGTGCTTAAGAAGGAACTGTTGTACCGGATCCCGACCTACCGGATGAAAAAGTCCGAGGTGGAGACGATCATATTCAGGTATGTATTCACTTACTATAACAAGGTCAGGATCCATACCTCAAACCCGGATGGACTCCCTCCCGTTGCCTATAGAAACTCTCAGCTGGAGGAAGCAGATGTAGCCTGATAATATTTGGGGGTTTAGATACTATACTTATATTGACAGTTCCAGAAGTATACTGCCGTGACCTCCATATGACTTGCTGGAACGTCTGGCATCGGACATGTTGCAAGAATTGCAAGAGAGGCACGAGGAGGCTCATAGAAAAAATTGTGTTTATAAAGCGTAATAATAAGGGTTTTTGACGCTTTTTTAGAGGATGGGCTTGTATACTGACAATGGAATATATTCTTTTAATACCAACTACTGCAGATACAGTATTCATGTTTACCCGTGTTTCGGAATGACTTTACATTCGCGGAGGACGTCAGAAGGACAATATTTATGAAAGCGTTACTTGAAAAAATAAGAAATATTCTCAGAAGCCGCAAAAACAGACAGGTGCTAGCCAGATCTGTCAGTGTTGTTGCGGCTGTTGTTGTGTTTATAACAACTTATGCCCTGGTGCTGCCCGCAATCACAATGGAACAGAATGCGCCATGCGGTATTGAGGAACATCAGCATACTGATGGCTGTTATGAGGAGAGGCTGGTATGCGGGATCCCGGAAGGCCAGGGACATCACCATGATGCGTCATGCTATGAGAAGATCCTTGTCTGTGAGAGAGAAGTACATATACACAGCCCGGAGTGCTATCAGCAGGGCGGCAGGGTACTGACTTTCGCAGACGGCGGGGAGGTTGTATCTACTGAATCGGGGGCTGCCGGCCAGTCGGATGTCCTGTACGGAACAGATGACAGTGACTATGATCCCGATGCCCTTGTAACAGACGGCTCCGCTGCCGGCGAAGAAGGTATGGAGGGATCCGCTTCCGGAGAATCTGTCTCTGGACAGCCTTCCGCGGAGGAAACCGATGTTGATAAAAATGCTCCTGAGGGATCTGGCGCAGAGGGAGTTGATGCAGAGGAAGGAGCTTCAGGAGCAGCTGCCCCTGAAGGACTTGAAGGAGCTGAAGGATTTGAGGCAGGAGAAGCTGTCTCAGGAGAAAATGTCCCGGGCGGCGCTGGTTCAGAGACCGCTTCGGAAAATGTCTCCGCAGATGAAACAGTCACTGCCCCTGCAGGGGATACATCCGGGGAGGCGGCTTCGGAAGACGCCGCAGCTGCCGCTTCCACAGCCGCTTCAACAACTTCCGGCCAGGGGACAGCTGCCGCTGCGCAGGAGTTGAAAGGCGCAGAGGATGCTTCCTTCAAATCAGGCACCCTTATCGCCGAAGGCGACGGATACAAAATCACACTTGAATATACGGAAAAAGCAGAGATTCCCGAAAATGCCGAGCTTTCTGTCCGCGAGATCACGGCTGAGACAGACAGGGAGGCTTATGAGGCATGCCTTGAACAGGCCGGGCAGCAGATCGCTGCAGACGAGAAAACCAGCGTGGACCGCAAGGCGTCACGTTTCTTTGACATTGAGATTCTTGAAAGGAATACAGACAGCGAAGGCAATGAAGTAATCAGAAAGATTGAGCCCTCCGCACCGGTCAGCGTGAATATCCAGATCATCGATGACCAGGCAGTGGAAAACGATACTTCTTCCGCGAATCAGAAAACCGGCCTGAGTGAACCCGCTGTGCTCCATTTTGCCGAGGAAGGCGTGGAACAGCTTGATGCTGAAGTCAAAGAAGGTCAGGTACAGGAACAGGAAGGCGATAGGGACAAGAAGAGCACAGGCAAAGAGTCTGAACCCGCCGGGACCGCCACAGAATTCAGCTTTGAAGCCGAATCCTTCTCGATTTACGCCGTAGTGTATACTGTGGACTTCCACTGGGAAGTGGACGGGAAAGAGTATGAATTCAGCATTCCCGGAGGCGGCTTTGTCAGCCTTGAACACCTGGTGGAAATGCTGGGTATCGGAACAAGCGATGCAAATACTGAAAACGGGATTGAAGAAGCTGAGAGTACAGCTGAAAATGCAGCCGAAAATACAGTTGAAGATACAGCTGCAAATTCGAAGTCCGGAGAAGACGCGCAGATTCCGACAGGCAGCCCTGCCGCGTATGACGAGGCCATCAGGCTGAATGAGGAAAAAGTCAGCGAAACTGCTAAAAAATTTGTCGCGGACGTGGTGAGCGTGGAGTTCAGCAGTCCGGAACTTGTCTGGACAGGAAAGGCAGATGAAGAGTCTACAGTCGGCGGCCTGAAGGAAGCCAATGGGCTGGAAGTTGAATATGGCGCGGATCTGACAAAAAAGCAGACTGCGGAGATCAATGCACAGACGGTGGATGCCGGGGACTGGGCTGTAATCAGTGTGCAGCCGTTTACCAGTGAAGAAACACTGACTGTGACCATGAAGGATGGAGAAGTGTTCACGATTCGGGTAACGGACGCGCAGATTTCCACTCATGTGATCACGGCAGATGGCAAAGACTATATCATTACCGTGACTTATGACGAATCGGCACAGATTCCGGAAGGCGCGGTGCTGAAAGCCGTCGAGATCACAGATGCGGACGAGTATTTCGACGACTATGTGCAGCGGGCTATGGCCAAGGTCGAAGAATCAGACGATGCCGGAACGTCCGATGAAGAAGGAGCCGGCGAAGGATATGCCAATGAAGAAGACGCCGAAGTAGAAGCCGTGGAAGAAGATGACGGCGAAGATCAGGAACCGGGAGATATTCCGGAGAGTGAGGCCAACATCTGGTCGGCGGAACAGGTATCCGGGCAAGCCGGTCCCGCATACACCCGTTTCTTCGATATCGAGATTCAGGCAGACGGCAGGAAGGTAGAGCCGAAGGCCAGTGTATCTGTGCAGATTTCCCTTGCAGATGTTCCGGAGGACGCACGGTCGGATCTGCAGGTAGTGCATTTCGGTGAGGACGGCGATGAACTGATGACGGTGGAAACGAGCCGGGATAGCGGAGAGAATACTGCCGAGCTGTCCTTCGTGACGGATGGTTTCTCTGTCTATGCCATTGCATCCCAGGGTAACGGTCTGGAGGCAAACATCTTTAACAAGCAGTATGTGCTGGTCTGCCACGGGGTGGCGGTTTCTCCTGAGCAGAATACGACCTGGAATTACACGCAGAACCTGCGCGGCATCCCTGTAACGGTGGCGGATGGGAAGATTTCCACCACGGAGGATGAACTCCCGGTGTGGCAATTGAACAGGCGATGGGATAATCAGTCGTGGCAATGGGTCTATTGGCTCTCCACAACATTGAATGGCAATACTGTTTATCTGCACATCTCGAGAGATAATTCCGGCAGGACGTATGTGGACGGTACGATTCAGGAACTGAGGATCGAGACCCGGAACAATAGTTCAGAATACAGGTTTTACCGTACAGACAGCGGACAGTCTCTGGATCTGTTCGACAACAATTATACCCATGGCTTTGGTACCTATGATGGCCAGAGAGATTATGAATTCTTCACTCTCTACGAGCTGGGCGAGGAAATTTTCAACAAGGTCACAGTGCACTTTGTCGACCGCGAAGGGAATCCGATACCCGCTACTGTGACCTACAAGGGCCAGTACACCAGCCAGGTGACAGCTAAGGGCGACAACACATTTGAGATTCCCTATAACTGGAAGAGCCAGGATGAAGCCATCGTCAACCTTAAGGATGATTTTACCGCATCCGGTTATACTTATGCCAGCAGCCACCTGGCCGGTACCCGTACAGGGGAGACTGAACTGAAAGAAGGCGGCCTCACCATTGACGAAAAGCTGCACAGCACGGGCAGCTCGCTGGAGTACTATTCCGATAGGGGTGTAAACGACCGTCGGAATGGCTTGGGCAATATGGGGTATTTAACACCGATTACATATGATTTCAACAATGAACTGAGGGTGTTTGACTCATCAGGCAATGATACGGCGTATTCTTCGGCAGGGGTGGATAAGGATGTGTATGTCATACTGGATTCGACAACTTCAAGCACAGGTTCAGGCAGCAGTTCCGGCAGTGGAACGGGAGGCAGTTCTGGGACTGGTGGAGATACACAGGATGTGGAGGATCCCAACTTCCATAAGCAACTGGACAAAAACCCGGATGGAACCTACACGCTGTCTTTGAGCGTGACTGGACACGCGAAAAACACCGCGGAACGTCCAAAAGCAAATATTTTATTGGTGGTAGATACGTCTTCCAGTATGACCGGCCAGACTTCAACCGGTACTCGTCTGAGTGATACCAAGGCTGAACTCAGGGAACTGGGAGGTCATCTTTTGGATAAAAACAGGCCAGAGGAAACGAATCCCAGCGTAGAGTTGGCAATGATATCGTTTGATGGTGGTGTTACTGATGAGCTGGATTGGGTACATGTAAAAAGCGATTTTACCAACTGTGTGGATTCCAATTCACACTTGGTTACACACCAGGGAACGGACTGGGAGGACGGGCTGAAGCGTGCGCTTGAGATTGCAAACGATAAAAAAGATGAAGAACCGGATCAGCCAGTCTTCATTGTGTTCTTCACAGACGGCGAGCCTTCTCAGTATACAAATTTCCATGGTCGGGCAACTAATAACAATGGCTACGCACATTGGTACAGTTATTACCTCTCACGTGAAGCTGCAAATGATGAGATGCGCGCTATCGTTCAGGCGGGTCATCGTCTTTACGGCGTGTATGCTTTCAATAATTATGTGATCGATTGGGAGCATCCGAATCCTCCATATCACAATGAGAAAGGTAATGACCTGCTTCATCACGCGATCCAGTATGGCTATAATACCACGGCGGATCTCGAGGGGTCCTATTATCACTATGCCTCTAATAAAGAAGATCTGAATAAAGCCTTCACATCTATCCTCAGGTCGATCAATCAAATCGTGGGATTTGACGACGTGGTGATGAACGACAGCATCACTTCACTTACCAGCGTGGGTGCTACCAATGAGGGAAGCAATGCTCACGGTTTCACCTATACACGTTCCGGCGGCAAGTACGGCGAGGGACAGGAATGGGTCGGCGCTCCGCAGGTGACCTACACGGAGGAGAGCGGAAACGAACTCGGCAAAATCACCTGGGATCTGTCGAATTGTGAAGATTTGCCTAATGGTCTGGAGAATGGTGTGACCTACACGGTCAGCTTCACAGTCTGGCCAAGCCAGGAAGCTTTTGACTATGTGACGAAGCTGAACAACGGGTTCATTACTATGGACGATATCCCGGAGGCCGCCAGATCCTGCTTTTTCAAAAATGAAACGACCGGGAAATACGAGGTGAGGACCAACCCCGAGAGCGGTCCCGACCCTGACAATAATAATGAAGTGACCAACAGGATCGACTATGTGAAAAATCAGTCTGATGTCGTCAGTGAACTTCCGGAAGGCGCTTCAACAGAACCGGACGATCCGGTTGTTGTCACTTCGCAGCAGGGTGACTGGCCCCAGGTCCGGACTGAAACCTGGTATGAAAAAAATGATGATGATACCTGGACAAAGCATGTGACCACCACGGTGGTGACCGCCTTTGGACCGCCGGACAAGAACATGGTCCTGGACGACAGCCTCTTCAAGGTCCAGAAGGAGTGGCAGGCCAGCAGGGAAGAGGAAATGATCTACTTCCTTTATGACGCCACGACAGGCCTGCCCGTTGAAGACCACAAGTATCTCAGGTTTAATGTACAGGAGGTGGATAATCCCGACAATCCCAACGATTTTGCCAGGGTAGACATGGGCTACGATGAAACACTGGGCGACTACAGATGGGCAGATACTACCCATCTTGTCGTTGTACATGAAATACCCCATCAGGTGGGCAGGATCTGGGAGAAGAATCTGGATATTTCCTATGGACAGATGATCAGTCCCGAGTTTGCCAACCTGCGCCACCTGTATCTGGGAGATCCCAGATATATTCCGATTTACACCAGCGAAGAGGCCAGGCAGTCGGAAACAGTCAGCTACTATGTGCTGGAGACGGGACATGATTACAAGATTGCTGAGCCCGCCCTGGACTATCGATTTGAATTCCAGACCGAAGTCTATCATCCGATGCTGGTGAACGGCACGCCCTCGAATGTCAAGATCACATACCTTGAAGACGGGGACGGCAGGTACGGCATCCTTGAGGAATCGGAGGCCGACTCCGTTCTCAAGGGTACGAACATTCTCCGCGGTGATCTGAAGATGCGGAAGGTCATCATCGGTCCGGACGGTGAGCAGGTGCCGGACAGCGATGCAGTGTTCGATTTCAGGGTTACCCTGACCAACAACGATGATCCGGGACCCTTCGAGGATGACCCCCATAACCCCGACCAGCACAACATCCCCTGGTACGGCGTCAAGGTCAACGGGGAAGGTGAATATCTGTACTATCATAAAATAGAGCCCAATGCGGACGGCAGTTACGAGTACACTGACGAACTGCATGCCTGTGTCGGCGGCAACTACCTCAACGGCCTGCTGCCCGGTTATGACGGCAACAGAATGAATCAGGACGAAGAAACCCCCCGGAACGTGGTCTGGGCAGATATCAGAATTCAGGCGACTGATGTGTGGAACATCACCAACATTCCCAGCGGAACTACATACCAGATCGAGGAGGCTGTGACCAAAGGCTATGAGTTTGTAGACGCGGTGGAGGTCGACAGCAATCCCCTGATCAAGGTTGAGAGTCCGGAAGATCCGGTCATCTCCGGCGCGATCGGGCTCAATACCACCAAGGAGGTCGTGTTCAAAAACGAGCAGAGGCTTGAGTTTGAGATCACCAAGGTTGACGTGCTTGACCTGGACAATGAGGATGCCGATCCGCTGGCAGGTGCTGCTTTCAAGCTGGAAAAGTATACGAATCATTCTTTCAGGTTCGTGGATACCACCTGGGGAAACCGCGGCTCGAAGACTGCGGCGGAAACAGCGGAGAATCCCGGCAGATTCTATTTCGAAGGACTTAAGGAGGGATATTATAAGCTTATAGAGACAGCCTGGCCCGATGGATACGTGAAGCAGAAAACGGATCCTATGATACAGGTGGTCTTTAACAGGGATTCCGGTAAGTTCGAGATGAAGCTTCTTGTATACAATGACAACGGACAACTTGTAGAGGCCGGGAACAACAGAGACGAAAATGTGAAGATCGAGACGATCCAGAGGCCTGTCCAGACGGATACCGGAGACGGGGGTGACAGCGGAACCGGAGATGAAGGTGATGGCGGATCCGGAAACGCAGGTGACAGTGGATCCGGTAACGAGGGCGACGGTGGAAGCGGCTCGGGTTCTGACAGTGGAAGCGGCGAAGAGACGGAACCGGTAATGGAAAACGTCCTCATGTTTACCTATGGTAACATCCCGGGCGCGGAACTTCCCAACTCCGGCGGCCCCGGCACTTGCATGATATACCTCTTCGGCATGGCTCTGATCTGCCTTGCCGCTGCAGGTCTGGCCATGAAGAGGAGGCGGAAAGCAGCGTAACTGTAACTGCAAAATCATATGATTAAAAAACCCGGCAGAGTGTATGAAAATGCATTCTGCCGGGTTTGTATTTTATGTTATAAGAGAGGATGCGGCTGTAATTATTTATGTTTCTTTGTCTTTACCATATCCTATCGCCGGCAACAGGATATGTGAATGGACACTCACTGCGGAGCCTTCCTGAAAAACATGCCCTCCGAGACCGCCAGCATTCCTAAAAGCTGCTGCAGCTTCTCGTCGGCGTTGTACACTGCGGCCCAGGGATCGTCGCCGTTCAGGACCAGCATGGCCCTGTCCTCATCCACAAAAATATTCATGTAACCGCGCTTACGCTGCTTAGCGGCAAAGCACTTTCTGACCCGCTTGCGGAGAATATCCGGAGCGGGATTTTTTATGATATGATCTTCATGATAAATGGTGAGGTCGTGGTAGCAGTTCAGCTTCAGCAGAATGTGGAAATACTTCCCCGCCAGCTCTTCATATTCATTGTCCAGGATCCAGTCGTTGATGCGAAAATAAGAGCCCGGAGAGTTCTCCGGAACCTGAATCGGATAGATGTCGATCAGATGGCAGGGTGTTTCCAGCAGATAATCGATCCGGTCCGCGTATTCCATCGATTTATTTGAATCAGGGCTTATTTTCATATCTTTGTCCTTTCTTCCTGACTATTTTCCTGACTGTCTTCCTGATTGCCAGATTGTTTTATGCAGCGGTTATGCAGCGTCTTTATGCAGTGCCTTAATTTAGCACATGTACTATCACGCCTATTATTGTATAATATTACGGATGCGCTTGAAATTGTTAAAGCGATCGTGATTGCGAATATTTGCAATCATTAGTGTAAACATTAATGTATCCATTCATGCGGGGATTACCGCAGACCTTTTGCATGCTTTTTTGCATGCCTTTGTGCAGGCATTCCTGCAGGTTTTTTTGCAGGGACTGTCGCAGGATTTTCTGCAGGGATTACCGCAGGCGATCTCGCAGGGATGGAAGGAGTATTGGAGGAAAAATATTTATCATGACCAGAGAAGAAGCATTTGAACTTTTGAAAAAATATAACAGTGATCCCTTTCATATCCGCCACGCCATTACAGTGGAGGCGGTGATGAAGTGGTTCGCAAAGGATCAGGGATACGGTGATGAGGCAGATTACTGGGGGCTGGTCGGTCTCCTTCACGATATCGATTTTGAGCTGTATCCGGACCAGCACTGCATCAAGGCTCCGGAGCTTCTGCGGGCAGGCGGTGTGCCGGAGGACATCATTCACGGAGTGGTGAGCCACGGCTACGGGATTACGGTGGATGTGAAGCCTGAGCATCAGATGGAAAAGATCCTCTTTGCCAGCGATGAGCTGACAGGCCTGATCTGGGCGGCGGCTCTCATGCGCCCCTCCAAGAGTACAAAGGACATGGAACTGAAGTCCCTGAAGAAGAAATACAAGAGTAAGGGCTTTGCGGCTGGCTGCTCCCGTGAGGTCATCGCCAGGGGTGCGGAGATGCTGGGCTGGGACCTGAACGAGCTGCTGCAGAAGACCCTGACCGCTATGCAGGACTGCGAGGATGAGATCCTGGCGCAGCGATTGTATAGTGAACGACAAATATCCATTGACGTTCACTATAATGGATGCACAAGGACGCGTAAGGTATGCTGCGGTTTATGCCGCACGCGGCCGGCGCGGAGAAAACGACAAAATAAAGACTATTTTTCGTTTTCCACAAATAATTGTAAACAGGCAAGTGTGTTGCGTACAGCAAAGGCTATTGATAATGCGAAGCAGTGTTATCGCCGCGCGCAGCGTTACAGGAACACGTCCTTCGAGGGGGCGTGTTCCTGTAACATTTTTTGTTACTGTTCACGCCCTATCGAGGGCGTGAACAGTAACTTGCGAAAATCCCATTCCAAATCGCTTCGCGATGGGATTTTCGCCGTAAAACTCGGGTTTTTGCGCTGAAAACCGCGCAAAAACGCCTCGAATTCAGTGGAGTGTGAACAGTAACCATTTTTTTCTCTGATATCCGTATTCTTATCAGAGAGTGAGGTAAGAGAGGAAGAAAAGTGCTATAATAACTGTGTGTTTACAAAGCATAATGTAAGCGATAAACACGCTTTGCAGACACGCGTTTTGAAAGCGCAGCTGCCGGGAAATGAATGGATCTTCCGTATCATCCTGTGCTTTCCCGGATAAACCCGGTTCAATGAAAGCAGATTGCGAATAAATGCGGAAGAACCAAAGGAATTCGGCAAAAGTGCTTTCATGTAACAGAGTATACCTGTCCTCTGGTCTTTTTTCGGAGAAAGGATTCGATGCGTCAGCATGATCTTTCACTCTACCGACCATGCCGCTCGTAAGAGCGGCAGCCTGAGGCGTTTTCGCATAGGCGAAAACGGTGAAGGATCACGGGAGCTTTGAGAACAGGGGAAAAGAGCATTCCGCGACGCTCTGTCTTGCAGCATAGTTTTTTAAAAAAATAGGAGGACGGAAATGAAACGAAGACAATTGGCTGCTGTTGCGCTGTCAGCGATCCTGTCTTTTTCTGCTTGTTTCCCTGCAACAGGGATTGGCGTGTACGCCGCGGAAAATGACACAAGTCCGGGTTTTTCCGCTGAAGAGACTGTAGAAGCCGGCGGCAGCGATGAAATGACAGAAGCTGCAGGGCAGGCGGGCGAATCTGCCCGGGACAACGCGGAAGAGACTGTTGACGGTCTGCCTGAAGATTATGCAGAGCAGGCCGGCGAGTCAGCCCAGGACAATTCGGAGGAAGCCTTTGATACATTGTCAGGGGAGATCCCGTCCGAAACAGATCCTGTCGGGGAAGCCGATGGGGGAGAGACGGCTGCAGAAGCGGAAACAGAATCCGCCGATAAAGCCGCAGCAGACGCGGAAGCGGTTTCCGAAGGTGAAGCCGGGGACGCAGATCCTGCAGACAGCGGGACCGCCGGTCAGGAGGAGGCCTCCCCTGATGAAGGGACAGCTGTTCAGGAGGAAGTCCCTGCCGGTGAGGAGGAGGAAACTCTTTTCGATGGCGGTGACATCGCTCAGGAAGATGCACAGGATCAGGCTGAAGACCAGGCTCAGGACGATGCACAGGACCAGGCTCAGGACGGTTTCGAGACGGTCACAGAGGAAGGCGGCCTGCAGGAAGACGAAGCAGTCAGTGAAAATGCTGCAGGCGATGCAGTGGAGGTCGTTTCCCAGGACTTTGAGGGCGCAATAGAGATTCCTGTCGGAGGTGCTGTTGATGTCAATATCACCGGCGATGCCCCTGCGTTTTTCTATTTAAGCCCTGAGTATAACGGAAAATATGTGATCTACTCCACCAGCTCCGGATGTAACCCCGCCATGATCCTGTATGATGACGACTATAATGAAATCGGTGCCTCCGATGATGATAGCGGCATGGATTTCGAATATACGACATTTTTGGAGGGAGATGCCGGATATTACATTCAGGCTTACTGCTTTGATGAACAGGCCGAATATCAGGTGCATTTTGAAAAACTGCCGTATTATGCCAGGGCAGCGGAGGGGATCACCGATTTTCATCTTGAACGGGGCGGCGGCCAGACTCTCAAGGTAGAAACCGGAGCGCCCGAAGGGGAAGAGGTCACCTTCCGCTGGCACAAATCAGACGGAAGCGGGCTTTCATATGACACCGGTATCCCCAATATCTGCTCAGTACAGAATGTGCAGTCCTATACACAGATCTGCTGTGATGTCGGTTACCCGGACGGGACCGGGGAAACCGTTTTCTTTAATCTTTATGTAAACGGTGTTATCTCTGCCTGGCCGGAAGGAGGCGCGCCTGATTCGAGATCCAGCATGTTATTTATTGAACGCGGCAGTTCGCCGTCTCTTTCTGTCTCCTTCACCAGTGAAGGCCTGGATCCTTCCATCGTCTGGTATGATGAAGACAATCAGGTGCTCCAGGATAATGGGTGGAATGATTATACTCTGTTTGATATTCAGGAATCCCGTACGATCTTCTGCCGCGTGTCCGATGTCAATGATCCGGACAACTATGCGGTTGTCACATTTTATATCAATATCAATCCTGCCAATGATCTCTTTGTCTATCCGGAAGGAAATGAAAGAAAAGAGAATGAAAAATACATAGACATTACAGGCAAGGAATCGCTTACACTCCGCACGATGGTCGAAGCCGGAGAAAACGTCGAAGGAATCACCTATAAATGGGAAAACAGAAAATATCTGGAAGAAGACTGGACTGAGATCCCCGGGATCGAGGGAGATACATACGAAGTCAGCATGCCCATGAAAGGCGATTACATGTGCACCGTCACTGACTCGAACGGCCGGTCAGAGTCTGCCTTTTTCCATCTGTATCTGGGGAATGACGAGGAATTCTCTCTTTCCGGAACTGACCTGTATGGAGAGGTGGTATACGCCACAGAGATTTATCTTGATGCCGATGATTCAGACGGTCCGGTCTCGCTCTGGGTCACAGCATATACGGGAGTCGGCGACCGTCTCACTTATCAGTGGTACAAGGATGCCGGCAGCGGTGAGGAACTCATTGAGGGGGCGGACAATCCCGCCTATTCCGTCGATAATCCCGTGAACGGTACAGCCTACACCTGCGTTGTGGACAACGGCTACGGAGATAAACCGCTTTCACTGACTTATTTCTTCAGGCACAGCAACAGCTTCTGCGTCTATGCGGACGCTGAGAGATTGGAATGGTCAGTGGAACTGGACCCCCGCGCAGCGGAGAGCTTTACATTGTCTCCTTACGTGACGGCAGATAACATGGACGGGCTCACTTACGAGTGGAAAATGTCCCACAGCGATGACGAAGAACTTGCCCCGACCGGTGATACATCGGCATCCCTGACTGTCAGCTCTCCTGCAAACGGAGAAACCTACGCGTGTACAGTTACGGATTCCTTCGGAAACAGTGGAACAGCCAGGTACAGGTTTATTGTCAACAACCATCTCCGGGTGTATGCAGCTGAGGATCCCTCGAAACAGAATTACTTTTATATTGATGTTACGGGAAAAGAGACTCTGACCCTCAACGCTGTCGTGGAGGCGGACGAAGGAACTCCGGTGACCTACTTTTGGTCAGTGTCAGACGACTTCGGCGATCAGGTGCTGGTAGACGCGGACGGGGCATCCGGCAAGCTCACCGGAGGGGGAGAAATCTCCCTGCAGGTGGGTACACCTGAGGCAGGCAGAATATATGAATGCGTCGTTAAGGACGATTATAACGCCATGATGATCCTCTCGATTCAGCTTGTTTCGGAAACACCTGCCCTGAATATTTATCCGGAAGGTGCTTCAGAGGGCGAGGATACCGCTGTCATCAACGTTGGCTGGGAGGACGCATATACGGTACTCACTGTCAATAGCGTCGGGGAACCCGACGGGTTTTCTTATACCTGGAAAAATGCGTCGGGCGAGATAGTAAGCTCCCTGAATAACGAGCCATCTTATTCTCTTTATGAGCCCGTTGACGGCGAAAAATATTCCTGCACGGTGACCGACCGTTACGGGCAGGAGGCCACCGTCTGGTTCGAACTGCATGTGGAGAGGGATCCGAATGGTCTCACAGATGAGCAGATGGCATCCGCCCGGGCGATCAGGGCGGGAGAAACGGCATCTGTCGAGGGAGAAGCCGGAGATGGAAGCACTCTGTTTGCCTTTACCCCGGAGGCGGACGGACATTATCTCTTCTACTCTTCCCACGAAGAGACGGAACAAAGCGATCCTTATGGAGAACTCTATGACCCGAGAGGATCCTTGATCACTTCAGATCATGACAGCAGAGGGAATGCGGATTTCCTGATCAGCGTAGATCTGACCGCAGGAAAAACCTATTACCTGAAAGCACAGTACTACAGTGAAGAACCCGCCTCCTACACTGTACACGTGGAGGCAACGGACTTTTTCGTTCTTCGGAACGGGACTGCGGAAAGAACAGCCTATATTGGAGAAGAAACAAGGTTCGATTTCATCTGGTGGTCAGCAACCGATATCGACTGCCAGTGGTATGAGGGCGATGCGGACGGTACGGAAGGCTCGTTTGTGGAAATCAGCGGCGCGACCGGAACGGAGTATAGTCCTGTTATAGAGAAGGACTGCAGTTTTATGTGCCGGGTCTCGGATACAGCCGGGCATACCGAAGACATCATCTTCTATATTACGGCACAAATCGACCGGAATCCTGTAGACAGCGATTTTGAGAACGCGGAGGAAATTGGCTCCGGTGAATCAAGAGACATCACGCTCACGGAAGACCACTTCGCGGAAGTGTACAAATACACAGCGGAGAAGGGCGGAAGCCTGAATATTTACGTGAATTCCGAAGACGAGGATTTTTACGGCTTTGTTCAGATCTATACCAAAGAGACGGATGCGGAAGATACCTACTACAACTACGTCATAAGCAGCGATCGTTTCGAATATGAGCTCAATGCCGGAGAAACGATCTATCTGAGGGTCGTGGAAAACAACTACAGGCCGGGCAGCTGCACCCTTCATGTGGACCATATCCCCTTGAAGGCAGAGGCTGTTACTGACTCGATTGTCAATGTCCGCAAGGGTGAGGAAGCGACCTTCGGTGTGAGCGCCCGGTCTTCTGAATCCGCGGTGCATTACCAGTGGTATGAAGAGACCTCCCTGAATTCGGATGAATACACACTGGTTGAAGGAGCAGACAAAGATTCCTACACATTTACTGCTGACAGGGATTGCAACATAAAGTGCATTGTTTCGGATGACAGCGGAAATACCGTCCCTGTTTATTTCACGGTCTTCATTTCTTACGGACCTTCGGAAAAATCTTTTGAGGAAGCGGAGAACATCGAAGCCGGAGACACTGTACAGGTTGGTGTGGATCCGGAGCATTACGCGAAGACTTTCAAATTCGTACCGGAAAAGGAAGGCGCCTATACCGTCCGCGCTGTCCTCGGTGAAAACACTTATGATGCTCCCCGGGTCATGGTGTACGGCAATGATCACACTGGGATTCCGAATGATCAAAAATATGATGCCTATCCTGAATACCTCAGCTCATTCGTCGCCGGGGCGGGAGAGACCTATTATATTTATATCCTTTCAGAAAATCCAGTCATTACGGGCTCTTATACGCTCAGTCTGACGGAGAGCACGGATCTGTGTGCCTATAACCGTGATGACTCCAATTATATTACAATATGGCCGGAAGAAGAGGCATCCTTTGAGGTGACCGCCTGGTCGGCTTCCCCTCTCCACTATCAGTGGTTCTATCGGGTGGAAGACGAAAATGAAGAGAACGAGCCTTCTGAGATTCCGGGCGCCACAGAGGCTTCCTATACAACGGACAGCCCTAAGAGCGGCTGCTATATCTGTAAAGTATGGGACGATGAGGGCCGTTCGAAAGAGGTGGAATTCCAGCTTCATGTGGATAACAGCCTGTATTTCGAAGAGTACGAAAAGGAGATCAGCTGCAACCCTGGAGGGACTGCGCTTCTGGAGGCAGATGCAACAGCCCGGGATGAGGATGGACTTCAGTTCAGATGGCAGAAATATGACAATGCCACTGAAGAATGGGTCGATCTGAGCGGAGTTTCAGGCAGAACCTATACGACACCGGAGGTCTCGGAGAGGACTGAATACCGGGTCATCGTTACAGACAGATACAATAACGAAAAATATAAATCGTTCACAGTGGGTGTCGAAAACAATTTCTCTGCCGCTTACGTTCAGCATGAGAATGATGACAAAGAGGAGGTCATTGACGATGTCCTGACAGTTCAGTTCTCTGCGGATGATCCGTCTTATGAGCCAAAGCTCGAGGTGAAGGCGGAAGCAGCTGACCTCAACGGCGTCACTTACAGATGGGGCTGCAAATCAGGAGATCAGTCTACGATCACCCTTGAGGAAACCGGGCCGACATGCATTCCGCGGTATGACGGTTACTATTTCTGCACAGTGACTGACAGATACGGAAATGAAAGAGAAGTCACCTTCAGGGTGATCATCGACAACGACCTGCACTTTACCAGGATGGAAGACACTGATCTGGAAGTCCGCGGAAGCCGGGCTGTGACGCTCACTGCATCGGCGGAAGCCCTGAAGCAGGATTCCATCCGCTACCTCTGGTTTAGAGACCTTAGTTATGACACGGAATTCCTCGGGGAGACCAGTGAAAATCATTTTGAGGTCACTCCTGAGTCGGAATATGAGAGGTATTTCTGCTGCCTGACAGATATTTACAGGCACTACGATGATTCCAGCCAGGTGTACTTCAACATCACAATAATACCGGGGATCGATCTCTCGGATGCAGAGATTACAGTCGCCGCGGACGGCCTCACCTATGACGGAAAAGCCAAGACCCCTGCTGTCACTGTCAAATATAGCGGCAATACGCTTACGGCAGGCACAGACTATGAAGTTGCATATAGCAACAACACAAACGCAGGCACCGATACTGCCAAACTCACTGTCACAGGCCTTGGAGATTATGAGGGAACAGTTGAAAAGACCTTCTCCATTGCGAAGGCTTCCCAGTCCCTCCAGGCAGAGGATCTCTCTGTCCCCTTCTCCGGAACGGCAGCAATCGGCGTCACGGGCGCACAGGGCAAAGTGACATTCACTTCCGACGCACCCGAAGTAGCCGCTGTGGATGCGGACGGAAATGTGACCGGCAATAAGATCGGAACCGCCGGAATCAAGGTTTCCGCTGCCGGAAATAACAATTACCTTCCCGCAGAGAAAGAGATCACAGTCACGGTCACTGCCGCAGAACTTAAGGCTGAAGACGTGACAGTCGCCGCGAATGGCCTCACCTACAACGGAAAGGCCCAGAAGCCTGCCGTCACTGTCAAATATGGCAGCCAGACCCTGGCAGAAAACACCGATTACAAAGTCTCTTACAAGAACAACACAAATGCCGGCACCAATACTGCGGAGGTCACCATCGCCGGCATGGGCAATTTCAAGGGTTCGGTCACAAAGAAATTCTCCATCGCCAAAGCGGCTCAGAAACTCACTGCGTCAGCAGTGAAGACCCCCGTGGGCAAGACAGCCACGATCTCTGTTACAGGCGCCAAAGGCACTAAGACCTTTAAATCCGCCAACAGTACGATCGCGGCAGTGAACAGCAAAACGGGTGTGGTCACCGGCAAAAAGGTGGGCACTGTCAAGATCACTGTGACATCCGCGGCTACGTCAAACTATAAAGCTGCAAGCAAGACCGTCACTGCCACAGTCCTTCCTGCGGCAACCACTAAGATTACGGCTGAAAACCTGGCAACAGGCATCAAGGTCACTTGGAACAAAGTCACAGGAGCCAACGGCTACATCCTCTACCGCAACAACGCCAAGATTGCCACGCTGAGCGGAAACGCAAAAGTAACTTACACGGACAGCAAGGCAAATACAAACGGAACCAAGTACACCTACAAGGTCGTCGCAAAGGCTTCCACAGGCACAAGTACTCTCTCCAAGTCCCTGGCAACCTACCGCCTGGCGAGACCTGCGGTGAGCTCACTCACTAACAGCGCCGCCGGGAAGATGACAGTCAAGTGGGCAAAGAATGCCAAAGCGACCGGATATCAGATTCAGTACACGACCGACAGCGGATTCAAATCCGGTGTCAAGACCGTCAAGATCACAAAGGCCGCGACGGTCTCCACAGTGATCGCAAAGCTGACGAAGACAAAGACCTACCATGTGAGAATGCGCACTTACAAGACTGTAGGCAGTACCAGCTATTACTCGACCTGGAGCGCTTCAAAGAGACTGAAGATCACAAAGTAAGGATGAGAAAGCGCGGAAGAAGCGTGGAACAAGCCTTAAAAAGCTTGTAAAAAGCGTGAAAGAAGCGCGAAAGCGTGCCTGAAAAAACTTGTAAGAAACAAGGAAGAAATCACGGAAGCGTGTCTTAAAAAGCTTGTTAGAAACGCGGAAGCAAGCGCGAAAGCGTGCCTGAAAACGCTTTAAGAAACGCGGAAGCAAGCGCAAAAGAAAACTTGCAGCAACTGTAAAAAAAGACGCCCCCGGCAGGAGCAGGAATACTGTGATCAGGCATTACCGCCAGATCAAGTGTTACCTGCAGGCCGGGGGATTTTTTTATGACACAGTCAGTGCAATGTGTTTTTCCGCCTTGCAGCGGACACGGGGCGGTCGGGGCGGTCGGGGTAGAGGACAGCGTGGCCGCCTCTGCCCTATTAACGAAACAGGAGAAGCGAAATATATTCCGCCTTGCAGCGGACACGGGCCGGTCGGAGGGAGAGAGGGCAGGGCATCCCCTGCCCTGTTTCTTCGGAGTGCAGAACTTGTGAACAGGACTTAAATGTGATCGGAAAACCACATGGTTTTGACGCTTTTTTTGTATTGCGATTTGCTAAAATGATTATGAGGCAGATTCTCACATTTGTCTGGTCAAACTACATATTGTTGAAAGGATACCTGATTCGGGGCCGGCGTTTACCTGACCCCGAAGACTAATCTCCAAAGCTGATATCGTATTTATATTCTTTTTGTGACATCTTCAATATCGGGATTATTACGGATACCGCCTTTGTCATCATTCCGGAGTACTGACAAAAATGATGTGAGCGGCAGTGATCTGAAAGCAAAGAAAAATCCCCTGTTCGTTTAAATGCCATGGGGAGGGAATGACGATTATGAAAAAGCTTCTGGAAAAAATCCGAAGAATTTTAAGGAACCGCAGAACCAGACTGCTCCTAACCAGAGTGGTCAGTGTTACTGCGGCTCTTGTGGTTTTTGTGACCACATATGCGCTGGTGCTTCCTGCTATTACAATGGAAGCAAATGCTTTATGCGGAATAGAAGCGCATGAACACACCGACGACTGCTATTCCGAAGAGCTGATCTGCGTGCTTGAGGAATCTCCCGGACACACGCACGATGAGAGCTGTTATGAAGTATCTCAGGTTCAGGTGTGCCGGGCGGAGGAACATCAGCATGACCAGTCCTGTTACGATGATGAAGGAAATCTGACTTGCCAACTGGAGGAGCACGAGCATACAGATGAGTGCTTTGAGGAGCACAAAGAGCTGATCTGCGATATTCCGGAGTCGGAGGGACACACTCATACCGCGGAATGTTATCAAAAAACTCTTACCTGCGGAAAAGAAGTGCACATACACAGTACAGAGTGCTACGAGGAAGAAGAGACTGACGATCCTGAAGACGTGTATGAAATGGAAGAGTATTCCGATGACATGACCATAGATGAGACCGATGACATGGAGGAAGATTTCGAGGAAGATTTCGAGGAAGACTCAGAGGACGACTTTGCAGGGGATGATCAGGACAGTGAATATGACCCGGAAGACGGAGAAGACCTCGGGGAAGACTTTGAGGAAGACTCCGGGGAAGATTTTGAGGAAGACTTCGAGGAGGATGACGGCGCGGAATATGACGCAGATACCTCTGATGAAGATGAGTCCGATGAAGACGGCTCCGATGAAGATGATTCCGCGCTGAGCAGTATGGACGAGGCGGAAACCGTCCAGACAATGGATGATGAAATCAGTGTGGAAGACGGGGATTCCCCTGACGACAATACCGACAATACCTATAACGAAACCGGGGAAGAAGACGGAGAAGAGAGTGGACAGGAAGCCGGTCAGGAAGATCTGGAGGAGAACGAACAGGAAGCCGGCCAGGGAGCCGGAGAAGGAACCGGACAGGAAGCCCCGGAAGAAAACGAAAATGGCGCGGAGGATGAGAACACAGCCGGCGTCCCTTCAGAAGAATCGGAAGCGGGAACAGATGCTGCAGAAAAAGCAGCACAAAAGGATGCGGAAGATGTCGACAGTGCTTCCGAAGATAAAAAAGATGACGATGCTTCTTCCAAAGATGCAGAAAGTGCTGACGACGCTTCCAAAGATGCAAAAGATGCCGGCAGTGCATCTGCGGATGCAGCTGCAGCAGAGAAGACTGAGAAATCCTATATACCGGAGCTGGATCCTTTGAATTTCGAGGCAGTCCTGAACAGGAGCACCGGGATTTACTATTATCATGTCTCTGAGGATGAGACGATTGAAAACAGCTCTGCCATCACCGATTGGAACAGAGTTGAAAAAGATACAGAACTCGGGAAGAGCGATCTTCTTCGGGTCTATCTGTCGTACACGATTCCGCCGGGGAGCCTCAACGAGACCAATCCGACCGCGCGCTACAGGCTGCCGGAAAATATATGTCTCAACGATGCGCAGATTGAGGCAATCAACAAGTCTGAGAACGGAATCGCAGCTGCATACTCCGATTCGGAGGAGGACTATCAGAAATATCTCGGCATGGAGGCCGTGGAAGGCGGCAGGAAACCGGATGAAAAGCTTCAGGACGGCGCGCAGGAGTTTATCAGCGCGACTGTCAGGGCAGAGAATATCTATGATGAGGCAGGCAAAGACGGGGAAGCGGGCACGTACCAGGGCCAGGATCTGATTTTCACCTTTGCCCCCTATACCATTGAAAAGAACCGCAATACCTATGATGCGGAGCATAAGATCGTTTCTGCCGGCGAGGAGATCACCGGCTGGTTTGTATGCGATCTGAACACAGAGCAGGTTGAGTGGGCTGATGAAACAGTCATCCGGGAAACAGAGCCCTCTGAAGATGCAGCTGTAGAACTCTCTGAGAATAACGGCGAAGACGATCAGGAAACCCCGGAAGATGTTAAGGAGGACAGCCGGGACGGCCAGAATGCTCCGGAGGACATTCAGGAGAAGAGTCAGGACGACCAGGACGCTTCGGAAGAAAACCAGAAGGACAGCCGGGACGGCCAGAATGCTCCGGAAGACATCCAGGATAACAGCGAAACCGTTCAGGAGAACGAAGAGGACGGCCCGGAAGAAGACGGAGTCAATACCGGGGAAGATCCTGACGGTGATCATACTGACAGAATCACAATTACAGTCGAAAAGACTGCCGAGATCATTTTTGCGGCTGAAGACAAAGAGGAAGGCATCAAGGAGATCAGCAGCAGGTTGAGACTGGTCGAGCAGACGGAAGCTGTCCGGGAGACCGGCATGGATGCAGATTCCGACGGGAAAAATGAAGAAGATGAGGCTGCCGGCGTGAAGGATACTGAAGGGGCAGCAGCTGAAGATGAAAAAACCGAAAACATTGCTGAAAACATTGCGGATACTGAAAAGAATGCCGCAAAAGATACAGCCGCCACGGAAAAAGATGATGCGAAAAGAACAGACGATGACAAGGATAAGAAAGAGGAAGAGAAGCAGACATTCAAGGCAGGCAGGCTGACTGCTGAAGGTGACGGATACAAAATTACACTTGACTACACAGCGGAAGCGGAGATTCCTGACAATGCGGAACTGTCCGTCCGCGAGATCACTGCGGAGACGGACAAAGAAGCATACGAGCAGTGCCTCGCTCAGGCAAGAGCGCATGTAGGGAAAGATGCCGAAGAGAAAGCTGGAGTGGACACAAATATGACGCGTTTCTTTGACATCGAGATCCTTGCTGAAAATGTGGAGCCTGATGAAAAGGAGACTGAAGGAAGCGCGGCAATAGACAAGATCGAGCCTGCGGCTCCCGTGAAAGTCAGTATACAGATTTTTGATACACCGGACACCGTCTCCGGACAGATGCAGCAGACCGATCCGACCGTTCTGCACTTTGCAGAGGATGGTGTGGAGCAGATTGACGCCACTGCAGCTACTGAAGAAGCTGCAGCAGGAACTGGTGGAAGAGCGGATGATCCCGAAAGAAAAGAAAGCAGGGAGACCGAACCCGACAGGAAATCCGGAAAAGAAA
Organism: uncultured Lachnospiraceae bacterium; assembly: GCA_902777355.1. Classification (GTDB taxonomy): domain Bacteria; phylum Bacillota; class Clostridia; order Lachnospirales; family Lachnospiraceae; genus CAG-791. The sequence goes on from CACYTU010000024.1 coordinate 21,526, forward strand.
ACGGAGAGGATTCCGGGTCTGATAAGGAGCCCCCGGCAATTTCCGGTACTGCCCCTGAAGGTGGAAAGACCACGGAAATACAGTTTGAGGCGGAGTCCTTCTCCATCTACGGTGTCGTCTATACGGTTGATTTCCACTATGAAGTAAATGGGAAAACATACGATTTCAGCATACCCGGAGGCGGTTTTGTCACTTTACAGCACCTCGTGGAGGCGCTGGGCATAGCCGACGGCGATACTCAGGGCGATGCTGTCAGCGGCGGGCATTATGAAGAAGCCGTCAATCTGAACAAGGCGGCTGTGAGTGAGAAGACACGGGAGTTCACAGCTGACGTGGAGAGCGTGGAATTCTCGAATTCCGAACTGGTTTGGGTCGGGAAGGACGACGAAAAAAGAACTGTAGGCCAGATTAAAAACGCGAATGGGCTGGAAGTTCAGTACAGTGCGGAATTGAAAGAGGAGCAGATTGAGGAGATCAATGCACAGACGGTGGAAGCCGGGGACTGGGCTTTGATCAGCATGCAGCCGTTTACAAGCGAAGAGAAACTCACCGTTACTATGAAGACCGGGGAAGTGTTCACGATCAGAGTGACGGATGCGCAGATCAGCACAAACGTACTGACTGCAGACGGCATTTCTTTCAAGGTTACCGTGACCTATGATGAGGAAGCCAGGCTTCCGGAAGGAACAAAGCTTGAGGCCAATGAGATTGAGGCTGACACGGACGAATACTTACAGTATCTGGGAAGAACCTGGTCGGAGGTCAACAAGGCATATGAAGCGGCAAAGGGTGCGGAAGAGGATTCGGATGCCCGATCTGTCAATGTGAACATGGCGCGCTTTTTCGATATCAAGCTGCTTTACCAGGGAAAAGAGGTCAAGCCGAAAGCCCCGGTTCATGTTGAAATCACCTATATCGACGGCCTGCTGTCCTGGGACGGGACGAAGCCCGGTGTAGTCAATTTCAAACAGAATGGAGAAATAGAGATTCTGGAAAAAGTGGAGACAGACATCGAGGACGGTGCTGCTGTCAGCTTTTGCTATGATCAGGATGCTTTCTCGGTTATAGGCACCTATATTCAGGAAGAAACGTTTGATGCGGTAACACCGCCCAGGGGTGCGGAGTTCACATCATCTTATAGCAGGGCTTCTGCAGAAAAGCGCAGCTCAGCTGATTTGGACGGTAACGGCGATGGCGTAGAGTATGTTGAGAATCCGGCTCTGGCAATTGCGCCTGTTGAATTGCGGGCAGGCAGCGAAACGGAAAGCCCGGCTGATCAGGATACTTCGGATCTTCCCCGGCCCGATAGCCATAAGAGCCTCGAGCCGAATGAAGACGGAACCTACACCCTGACCCTTAGCGTCAAGGGCAGTTCGCAAACTACAATTCGAAAAAATCAGGAGAAAGCGAATGTGCTTTTTGTCATGGACCGCTCCAGTAGTATGATTACGAATACGGTCGATGAGGAAGATAAGTTCTGGTATTACGGGACAAAAAACACGGCTGAGTTTAGACAGGATATAGGTGATCCAAATCACGCCACTGGTAAACTGTATCAGTTTTGGGGGGTTGTGAATGGCGAATATGTGCAGTTAAATACTAATTTTACAGATTGGAGTCATGCTAATTTCACCTATTGGGATGGCACTTATGACTATTACTATGGCAACAGGGTCCCGCACTATGTGTCCTATCCGGACGATGCGCCTTTGTACGTGAAGAGTAAAACCACCCGTCTGTATGCCGAGCAGCAGGCCCTGGATGACGTAGTGGGTCGACTTCTTGCTTATAATACTTCGGAAGAACCGGATAATGTCGAAATCGCAGTGATCAGCTTTGCTGTTCATCGTGCTGACAGTATGGGGTGGACAGACACCGAGCATGCGGATTGGACTCAGGGTGCGGATAAAACCGATTTGATGAATGCTGTCAACCAAACTCGTTATGCCAGCGGCACAAACTGGGAAGAGGCGCTGAAGTATGCATATGATGTTATTTCTGACAAGAAATCCGCAGAAAGCAATAAACCGGAAGAAAAATACTATGTAGTCTTTTTGACAGATGGTGAGCCCACTAATATGGTGGGCGATACAAGCTCGGCCCAGCACACAGGGGATGCCGGAAATAGGGACGCGTATGACGCAGCAAAAGATGATGCACTGAAACTGGTTCAGGAAGGCTATGAATTCTACAATATTTTCACATACAGGATAGACGAGCCTGTCAAGTATTCCAAATATCTGACGAATTATGCATACAGCGAAGGGCAGAGCGATTATAACGAATCATCAACAGAAGCCTTAAACACTTACTTCTCGGACGCACAGACAATTGAACAGCTCAATGATACTTTCGATAATATTTTCCAGACCATCGCGGATGTCATCGGTCACGCCGATGTCAGAATCACAGATACGCTGACCACCGACGCCATGACCACGACCATTGTGCAGGGCAAGACAAACGGATACGTCTACACCGTAAAAAACCCGTCGGGAACCGTGCTTTATACAGTCACAGCGACGGGTGATATTAGTAACCCCACGGTGTCGTTCCATGTGCCCGCTTCTGCAACGAAAGACTATATTGCCACACCAACCGAAGTCGGTGACAAGACACTCTATTCAGTGACCACTGCCGAGGGTGACGAGTACAGGATGGCCCTTGCGGATGTCAACAGCACAACCGGTGAGCTGGAATGGGATCTCTCGCCGGTCGGCATCCTCATGAACGACTGTACCTATTCTGTTAGTTTTGTGGTCTGGCCAGATCAGGAAGCATATGATTATGTGGCCGGGCTGAACAACGGCCTGCCTGGGTATACCTGGGATACAAGCACGGAAAACGAGGCTTATCAGGATCTTACAGATACAAAGGGATATGAAATCGGCGGTGTTCCCAGATTCCCTTCCATCGTCAAGTATGCAGATGGAACGTTTGCTGTCCTGACTAACACAGATCAGAAGGTTCACTATTCTGTCGTCGAAATGGAAACGGTTAACGGGGTACCAAACGGCGATCCCACGATTCATGGTCCGTATTACCAGGATCTGGAAACGCCGAATCCCATGGAACTGACCTCCACGGAAACGAAACTGCAGAAGGCGTGGGGCATTGACAGAAATCCTTCAACGCTTGCCCAGCTACTGTATAACGATGATGGAACTCCGACCCAGTTCCAAATTGAATACGGCATTAAAATCCTGGATCAGGGAAAAACAGGGACAGGCTCTGAAGGGTCAGGAACCGGGCAGGAGGAGCCTGACGGCGGTCAGGAGGGTTCTGATGACGGTCAGGACCAACCTTCATACTATACCACTTTAACTCTGGGCTGGGACGGAACAAAATACGATTGGGATCCGAACAGCGTCCGGTATGTCTCGCTGAACGGGAACTCCGGGCCTTCCGTCCCCGTTGGCACAAGCTGGTCTAAGGACTTTGCGATTGCAACCGGTCTGATGCTGAGCGAATCGCGTATGGACGCGCTGGGACTGGATAAAGTGAAATATGGCCCCCCTTACCGTTATGGCTCAACGAATTATTTCATTCTTGAAACCGGGCATGACTATACCATCGAGGAGATAATCCCTGAGGATGCCCCCAGGGATGCATATGAATTCGACTTTGACGCACCTACGTATCATCCGATGCTGGTAGACGGAAAGTTGAAAAGCGTTACATTTAACAGAGATGAAGAGAATAATGAAATCATCAGTATTAAGGAAATCTCAAAGGAAGATTGGCTCCTTTCTCTGAAGATTGAAAACACCCTTCGCGGCTATATCAGGCTCGAGAAGGATATCGTCGATAAGGACGGGCGTACGCCTTTACCGGAAGATGATACCGAGTTTGAGTATAAAATCGATATTGAAGATCCACTCAACCCCGGCCGCTTTACAGGCACCCATATTCCGTGGTACGGCGTAGATGGTCTGTTCTATCACAACATTGATGACGACGGGAATTATCATTACTTCCAGGCAGAAACGAACACGCCGGATAGAAAAGCTCATGAATTCACACTTACAACGGAATCGGGTGAGGAATGTCCGGCAGTGTGTATTGATGCGGAAACAGAGGGAATATTTAACGAAGACGTTGTGGGACCGACACTTATTCAGTACGTGGAAAACGGCGTAACGAAAGAAATCTCGCTCTATGGCAACCAGATGGAACACATAGACGATAATCACGTCCGTGCCGTGATGAAAATCAACCAGAATCAGGTTCTGGATATTGCCAACGTTCCCTCAAAGTCGACCTATACTATCGAGGAAGTGAGCCAGGAGGGGTATAATCTCGTAAATATCCGCAGGGAAATCAGGAACAATAATAGAGTGGAGTCCGGAAATACGTTTAAGGGAAGTGCTACCGTTTCCGGAAGGATCGTGGCGGATAGGGATAACCATATCATTTATACAAATAAGGTTTATTCCGCAGATTTAACCGTGAAGAAAATAGATGAGAACGATATGCCACTTACAGGAGCGGTGTTCAGCCTTTATAAGAAGGATGGTGAAAACTGGCCGGCTGAGCCTTTTGCGGCCAAACCAGGCAACGGTGAAGAGGATACAGCGGAATATGAGTTTATCAATCTGCCCGACGGCATCTATAAGCTGGTCGAGACTCCGCCTGCGGGCTATGCAGCAGTCAGTGATGTGTTCTTTACTGTAACAAATGGTGTGTTGAACATTGATGGATCGCTGCCGGAAGGAGTTACGAAGGATGAGAATAAGCTTCTTCTTACGGTAAAGAACAAGCCTCGTGATGATTCGCTGACAGTCCGGAAGCAGTGGCTGGATTCCGAGGGAAATCCGAGGGAGCCAGGAGCAGACGAAGTGACAATTACTCTAAAGCGCTGGGTAGACGTTCCTCAGACGAAGAAGTTGCATGTCATCGTGAGGGTTCGCAACAGTGCAAACAATGGCTACAATACAAAGATTGACGAGTACTGGGACATTACGAACGAGTCTGCAATCGTATCCTGGTACGATAATCGACAGTACAACTATGAAAATGGCAGGATGAGCATCGAGACGAGCACCGGATTGGAATATACGCCGCAGGCTGACAACAACAATCTCAATCGGGCCAGATTCAAGCTCTCCAACCTGGAAAGCGCCGCAGATCCGGCGACCATTACCTTCTCCTACACGCGGTCGAATGAAAGCTGGATATATGACCAGATCAGTGATTACAGCATAGTGGGAAGCGGAGATCAAGTTACTTTTGGCGGTGACCCGGTGGTAGATGACTGGTCTCAGACGGTTACACTGAACGACGACAACGAATGGTCGTCCACTATTGAGAACCTACCCGCACATGATGCAAACGGGAGCGCCTATCATTATTATATCGTGGAGGAGTCTGTCCCGACGGGTTATGACGTAAACTACTCTAACGCCAACGAAAACGGCGTCACCACTGGCGTCCTTACTGCCTACAATAAGAGAACGACCGAAGATGTGGACGTCACAGTCAGGAAAGTATGGGAGAATGGAACAAACGAGGACGGCACACCTACAAGTCATCAGGAAAATCTGGTGGTCACACTTTCAAATGGTCAAAGCGTTACATTGAACGAGGGCAATAATTGGGAAGCGACGATTACCGGTCTGCCCAGGTATGATGAAGAAGGAAATGAGATTGCCTACAGCTGGACAGAGGATGAACTGGAAAACGGCTATTATCTGTCAGATTCGAACACAGTGGTTTATGATAATGAGGCCACGACAACCCTGACAAACAGCTATTCTGAGCATTATATGCCTGAGATGGAGATTGACGGCGTCAAGGTCTGGGACGACGACGGCGATGCAGACAGGCCGTCATCCATTACGGTCAGGCTTTATAAGGACGGCGTGCTTTATAAAACGACCACCGTGAATCCACCGACAGGAGAAGACGCGGATCCCGACCGATGGGCATTTAAGTTCACCAATCTGCCCATATTCAATACCGATGAGAATGGCAATGCGACAGGAACGCTCGTCGTGTATACTGTCGAAGAGGTCCTGCCGCCGGGATACACGAGCGACTACGAAACCACGATCCAACAGGTTCAGGCGACGTATGAAGCCGGAACGGCAGAAGCGCATATTATAAACAGCTACACTGCTGAAAATCAGCTTGTCAGCGAAAACGCCGATCTGGGCTATGTCGTTGTCAGACATGGGCAGAGCTATGTTATCTGGACGCCAAGACCTCTGAGGGATGGAGAACTGGACAAGATCAAGCAGGCAGCGGTTGACGCAAGCCGTCAGTTTAGCGGGATCATGTCCGCATCAGGGGAGAATTTAACAATTATCTCCGGCGTGCCCAAAACTGTCAAAGTAGGTAAAAAAGAAGCCGCATCCCTCTATATGAAGGACGGGGATGTGTGGGTAAGGTTCGAGGACCCCAGTGCGGAGTCCGACATCGTTTACGGTTCCATTCCGTATACCTACACGCAGATCGGTGGTGAAGGCGGTGTCACCATCACCAACGTCAGAAAAACCACCAGCATCAGCGGAACGAAAACATGGGTTGATGGCGGGCGGCAGCACAATAACGCGGAAGAGATTACGCTTAAGCTATATCGCACGAACAGGCCTGTGACAGATGTCTCTCAGTGGGAAGAGGTACAACTGACAGCAGCCGGGGCAATAAGCCTCAGCTGGGATGGCAATACCTACACTTATTCCAATCTGCCGCGATATTATGATTACACCAGTACTCCGCCGATAGAGTATGAGTATCGTGTTGAAGAAACCGCTGTCAATGTGACTGAAGGAGCAGCGGATAATCCGCATACCATAAACTATATGATGGAGGCTGACGGCAACAATTTCATCAATACAGAGCTGATGAATATTGAAGCCACAAAGACATGGAAAGATGCGGGAGTTTCTGCCAACGCCGTGCTGACCAATGCGTCTGTGACCTTCGAACTGCAGAAGAAGGTTGGAGATAACTGGATCAAGGTTGAGCAGCAAGGAATCACAAATCCGCAGACATTGTCGGTAACTGAAACAGCTAATGCGAATGCCTGGAAGGCTGCATGGAACCGACTGCCCAAGTATGAAAAGAGCGGTGAGGATATTGTTTTTATCGAATACAGAGTGGTTGAGACAGCGGCAACGGTTGGCGGTATCAGTGTCAAACCGGATACAGATCCATCAGCTGCGGTGCCGGCAGACGGCAGGGTAAATATTGATAACATTTTGCCGATAACAATCAGTATTCTGAAAGTTGATGAAAACGATCATACGATCAGACTGGGCAACGCTGAATTTGAGCTTACTAAAGTACAGTCTCTCGAAACTATAAACCAGGTAACGGAGGGCCAGTATAAACAGACCGGGACTACCAGTAATGCAGACGACGATACAAAGGGAACGCTTCAGTTCACAGGAATCACTCCCGGATATTATTATCTGCATGAGACAAAGGTTCCGGATGGATATGTTATAACGGAAAGCAGCGGATGGCATTTCCAGGTGGACGAAAACGGTATTGTTCGGGGTGTGGGTGATTTTACCGATGATGGTATATTCCATTATGTGGATGCAAAAAATATTACGGTCGGCAACATTCCAGGCGCCGCCCTCCCCTACACCGGCGGTTCCGGCACCAGCATGATCTATCTCTTAGGCATCTCACTGATCGGCCTTGCAGGAGCAGGTCTGCTTTTGCTTAAAAGAAGGAGAATCATTTAACCTGCATCAGCACCAGGACAGAGTGCTATAAACTGCGTATGGATTAAATGGTTTTTTGCGGCCGCTTTCCCTGCTGCTTCTTATATCCTTTTTATATCCTTTGCTTCTTATATCCTTTAAAGAAAGGCCAGTCACTTCGGTGACCGGCCTTTTCCTTATGCCTTATCAGCTGTTGATCCAGATAGTTTTCCGGATAGCTTACCAGCTGTTTTTTCAGGTGGTTTTTGCTGTTTTTTTAAATAATTTACAGTTGGCTTTCCGCAAGGTTTTTCAGGTCATCTTCTCAATCTCCTCTTCGGTATATCCCAGCCCCTTCAGGATTTCTTCAGTGTGGTACCCTTCCGGATATCCGGCGTGGTCATAGCGGGGCGGGCAGGCGGAGAGGTGCATGGGACAGCCCATCTGGGTGATGCGAACGGGAGAACCCTGGCAGTCTGCTGTCACGGAAGCGGATTCACTGTCTGTACCGCTGTCTGAGACTTTGTAGGTACTGTTATCTGAGTCGCTGTCTGAGACTTTGTAGGTACTGTTATCTGAATCGCTGCCCATGCCGCTGTCTGCGGAAAGGGGAACTTCCACTTTGGGCCACATACCGCGCTGCACCAGATGCTGGTCCGTGGACACCTCTTCAAGGTCCATGACGGGCTCCACACAGGCGTCGAGCCCGCTGAAGACGTCCGTCCATTCGTCCCGTGTCTTTGTCCTGAAAACTGAGCGGAAGGTCTCTTTGACCATAGCAGAATCGGATTTGAGGATTTTCCCGTCCTTCCATTCAGGGTGCCCCAGTCCGGTGCAGAGAGCGGCGAAAAACTTGGGCTCCAGGGATCCCACGCTCATGTATTTGCCGTCGGAAGTCTCGTAGAAGTCATAGATTCCGCCGCCGTTCAGAAGGCCGCTCTCCCTCATGGGCATGGGACCGCCTGCGAAATAGCTGGCCCCGTCCATGGAATTGAATGGTATGACGCTGTCCTGCATGGAGACGTCTATAAACTGCCCCTCCCCTGTGCGCTCCCGGTAAATGATCGCGGCCAGGATGCTGGAGACGGCATTCATGGAGCCTCCCGCCACGTCGGCAATCTGGAAGTTGTAGAGACCCGGGCCGCCTGCCTTTCTGCCGCCTGCCCATGCGATGCCGGAGCGGGACAAGTAGTTGATATCGTGGCCGGCCTTCATGGCGAAGGGACCGTCCTGTCCGTAACCGGTGATTGCGCAGTAGATCAGGCGCGGATTGACTTTTTTCAACTCCTCGTAGCCGACGCCCAGCTTGTCCATGACACCGGGACGGAACTGCTCCACTACGATGTCATACTCCATGACCAGCTTTTTGACGGCCTCGACGGCAGCCGGCTTTTTCAGATTCAGAAAGATTGTCTTCTTATTGCGGCCAAGCCAGGCCTGCGCCCCGGTCACCTTCGCTCCCTCAATCACCGGAGGCCAGTTGACCACCAGGTCATACTTGTCGCGGCCGCTGACTTTGAGCACTTCCGCGCCCAGATCCGCCAGGGTCATCGTGGCATAGGGACCCGGGAGAAGCGTCGTGAAATCCAGAATTTTGTACCCGTCTAAAGCACCCATGTCAAATCTCCTTTTCTTTTTTATTCTTCATCGCGCAATATTTGCAAGAGAGTCTTGATTTTCCCTGTCTTCCGTGTACTGCATGAATCCGCAGGCGATGAAGGGCATCGCCTGCAGGAATGATAATAGTTGTAAAAACAATGTCAGCCGGTAATAATCAGGCCAAAAAAGCAGATATTTTATAAAAAAACAAACACGAATCCCAACATAATTACCTGCAAAGAGCCGCTGTTTTGGTTACAATGTTATGAGGTTTGCTTCTGTGCACACCCTGTCGTGGGTTTGTACGAGTAACGTTGAGAAATGCAACAGCAAAGCACTATATTGTCAAAGCATCATTTTACCAAAGCTTCGTATCGTCAAAATGCTTTGCATGCGCAGTACGCCGTATAACCCGGGTTTTTGCGTTGAGACCCACATAAAATACATCGACTTTCGTACCGGTCATATCAGTAACAGGGGTTCACACATGGCGGGGCATAAATCTGCCCGGCTTGAGGAGAATCTGTTATTAATATACAATATAACCTGGTCTGAGAAAAGGCGGGGAAGTCCGGCATGGAAGTGCGCCGGATGTCCGGCATAAAAGAACCCATATAATCGGGGCATAAAAGTATCCATAAATTGGCGTAAAGAAGTGCGTTTGGAAGCCCGACGCAGAGACCCTGCATAATAATACGTATAGAACATATCCGGTATGAATCGCAGCAGGTGTCAGGCAGGAGGAAGCAGTGGAAAAGGACGAAAAACAATTGATCATCGGGAGCCGGGACAGCCTGCTGGCAGTCAGACAGTCCACGATTGTTCTGGACTATCTGAGGAGGGCACATTCGGAGATGCGCTGCGAACTCCTGACCATGAAGACGACCGGGGACAGGATTCTCGAGAAGCGTCTGGATCAGATCGGCGGCAAGGGACTCTTTGTAAAGGAACTGGATATCGCGCTCCGGGGCGGGAGGACGGATCTGTCGGTCCACAGCCTCAAGGACATGCCCGCCGAAATTCCGGAGGACCTGCCGGTCATAGGCTTTTCCGGACGGGAGGATCCCCGGGACGTGCTGGTACTGCCGGAGGGCATTTCTGATATCGCTGAAATGGACTTCACAAAGCCGATCGGAACATCTTCACGCAGGCGGGCCCTGCAGGCGCGGGAACTCTTTCCCCGGGCCCGCTTTGAGAGCGTGCGGGGAAATGTCCAGACAAGGCTTCGCAAGCTCGACGAAGGGCAGTACTGCGCGCTGATCCTGGCCGCAGCCGGCCTCCGTCGTCTGGGGCTGGACAAGCGGATCAGCCGGGTTTTCTCCGTAGAGGAAATCATTCCGTCCGCAGGCCAGGGTATCCTGGCCCTTCAGGGCAGACAGGGTGTGGACTATTCCTGTCTGGACGGCTTCCTCAACGAGCGGTCGGCCATCGCGGCAGCGGCTGAGAGAGCTTTTGTCGGGGCTCTCGGGGGCGGCTGCACCTCTCCGATTGCAGCTCACGCAGCTTTTGTGGATGTAGACGATTCAGGTATGGATGCCTGCTCAGGGAATGAGAATGGATTTGGTGCGAATGCCTGCTCAGGGAATGAAAATGGATCCTGTTCGGATGCCTGTGTTCATTGCGGATCCGGTTCAGGCCGGGACGCTGAAAACCGCCCTGACAGAGGCACTTACAGCGATCCTGACAGAGGCCTTTACAGCAATCCTGACAGAGGCCTTGCCAGCAGCCCTGACAAGGAGATGATGACGCTGCGGGGCTTCTATTATGATGAACTGACCTGCAGATCCTATCGCAAAAAAATAACTGTGCGGGCCGGTTCCTCCGAAGAGGGAAGGGAAGCGGGAAAAGAGCTCGCGGCTGCCATCCTGGCGGAAGCCAGAGGATGAAAAGCGCAGAAATGATTCCGGCGAAAGCGAGAGGATACAAGCGCAGAAATGTTTTAATCATGTCCTGCGGAGGTGAATATGAGCGGAAAAGTATGGCTGGTCGGGGCTGGCCCCGGAGACAGCGGCCTTTTTACACTGAAGGGACTGGAAGTCCTGCAGAGAGCGGATGTTGTGGTTTATGATGCCCTGATCGGCGTGGAACTCCTGGCCCTGATCCCTGAAGACGCGGTCAAAATAGATGTCGGCAAAAGGGCTTCAAACCACCGCATGCCCCAGGAGAGAATCAATCAGATCCTTCTGGAACAGGCGCAGGCGGGGCGGAAAGTGGTCCGTCTCAAGGGGGGCGACCCTTTCCTGTTCGGCCGCGGAGGGGAGGAACTCGAACTCCTGGTGGAGAACCATATTCCTTACGAAATAGTTCCGGGCGTCACCAGTGCTTTCGCTGTTCCCGCCTATAACGGGATTCCCGTTACCCACCGCGACTACACGTCGTCCGTGCACGTGATCACCGGGCACCGCAGGGCCGACCGCGGGCAGGACGGGAATCGCGGGCAGGATGGGAGTCACGGACAGGACGGAAACCGTGGTCTGGACATTGACTTCGAGGCGCTTGCCCGCACGAACGGCACCCTGATCTTTTTGATGGGCCTGTCAAATCTGCCGGTCATTATGAAAGGACTTATGGACGCAGGACTGGACCCGGGGACGCCTGCCGCTGTTCTGGAAAAGGGAACAACGGCTGAGCAGAGGCGGGTTATCGCGACTGTGGAAACCCTGGAGGCGGAATCAAAGAAGGCCGGGATCCAGGCACCTGCCATCATTGTCGTCGGTCAGGTCTGCAAATTAGCGGAATCCTTTGCCTGGGCGGAAAAACGCCCTCTCGGGGGCAAAAGAATCCTCCTCACCCGGCCAAAGGAGCTGATTTCGGAGATGGCGGCGCACCTGCGCAGACTCGGCGCTGAGGTCGTGGAGCTGCCCGCCATCGACACTGTTCCGATCGACCCCAATCCGGCACTTGATGATTGTCTGGGCCGCTTTTTCGGAACCGCCTGCCGGGCACAGACGGCAGAATCAGAGGCAGTGACAGAGGCAGTGACAGGCGGCTGCGTGCAGAATGCAGAGCTTGCTCAAGACTCCCGCCATTCCCCGGACTGGCTTGTCTTTACATCCCCTACAGGGGTGCGGATTTTTATGGACAGATTCTTGCAGGACCACGATATCCGGGACTTGTGGGGCACCAGGATCGCCTCCATAGGAGCCGGAAGCAGCCGCAAACTGAAGCAATATGGAATCAAGCCGGATTTTGTGCCTTCTGTTTTTGACGGAGAGACCCTCGGCAGGGAGCTCGCTGAGAAGATTATCCGGGAGAAAACTGCCGGGGAAAATAATAAACCGGAGAAAAACGATAGGGAGAATAATGCCCCGGAGATGAATGAACGGGGGGAAAAGATCCGGGAGAAAAATGCCGGGGAAAAGATTATTCCGGTCAGCATTGCTGCGATTTCCCAAGGGAAGAACTGCGGGCTGCAGGATGAATCCGTTCCTGTGCGGATCCTGATTCCCAGAGCCGCGATCGGAAACCCGGAGCTGATTGAAGAATTGAAGAAGATCGGCAGTGTTGAGATACTTGACATTCCGACTTATAACACTGAGTACAGATCCTCCGGGATCGTGGATGTCAAAGGGCTGCTCAGTGAGGGAAGTATTGACTATGCCGTCTTCACCAGTGCCTCAACGGTGCGCGGTTTCAGGGCGCAGACGGAAGGCCTGGATTTGTCCGGACTGAAAGCAGTCTGCATAGGACGCCAGACCCGTGCTGCTGCGGATGCGCTGGGCATGGAAACCAGAATGGCGGAGAAGGCCACACTCGACGCGCTTGTCGATGCCGTCGTGGCATGCGCCGGGGAAGATGAAAAGACCGGCGGAAGATGAAAAGACCGGCAGGAGATGAAAAAACGGCAGTAGAAAAAAAGCTGGCAGGAGATGAAAAACCGGCAGTAGAAAAAAACCGGCGGTTGATAAAAAAGGCCGGCAGGAGATGGAAGGCCGGTAAGGACCCATGGTTAAGAAAAGCAGGCTGAAGCCGGATTCACTAAGGACCGTGGATGAATAAAGACAGGAGGAAAAAATGGATTTGACAATCAGGCCGAGGAGGCTGCGTGGAAGCGATACTCTGAGGCGCATGGTGCGCGAGACCAGAGTGGATACTGCATCGCTGATCTATCCCATGTTTGTTATGGACGGAGAAAACAAAGTGGAGGAGATATCCGCACTCCCCGGACAGTACCGCTATACTGTGGACCGGATGGGAGAAGAACTCGAGAGGCTCGAGCAGGCAGGAGTGAAGAATGTTATGTTTTTCGGTATTCCTGCGGTCAAGGATGAGATCGGCTCGCAGGCCTACAGCGCTGACGGAATCGTACAGCGGGCATTACGTACGGCTAAGCGTGATTTCCCGTGTTTGTTCCTGATCACTGATGTCTGTATGTGCGAATACACATCCCATGGGCATTGCGGCATTCTCTGCGGCTGTGATGTCGACAATGACAAGACTCTGGATCTGCTTTCCATGACGGCACTCTCCCATGTGGAAGCCGGAGCCGATATGGTGGCACCTTCGGATATGATGGACGGACGCGTCCTCGCCATCCGGCAGACTCTGGACGCGGCGGGACATACAGGGATTCCGATCATGTCCTACGCGGTCAAGTACGCCTCCGCTTTCTACGGACCCTTCCGCGAGGCGGCCGGCTCCGCCCCTGCCTTTGGTGACCGCAAGAGCTATCAGATGGATTTCCACAACCGTCACGAAGCGATCCGGGAGGCACTGCTGGACGTGGAAGAGGGCGCAGATATCATCATGGTCAAGCCCGCTATGTCCTACCTGGACATAGTCCGGGATGTCAGAGAACGCGTGGAGGTGCCGGTGGCAGCCTACAGCGTCAGCGGCGAATACGCCATGATCAAAGCCGCCGCGGCAAAGGGCTGGATCGATGAGGAGAAAGTCATGTGCGAAGCAGCGGCATCAGTTTTCCGCGCGGGAGCATCAGTTCTGCTCACTTATTACGCAAAGGAACTTGCGGACTGCATCCGCAACGGCAGAATCGGATGAAAAGGACGAAAAACGGTACCATGTAAGCCGCATCGCAGCAATAATGAATGGTAAAAAAAGACCCTCCGGCTTCAGGTGATTTTCAATCACCAATCCTTCAGCCGGAAGGTCTTTTTTCAGTGAATCGCTGCATTAAGATATTTCAATGAATCATTGCTTTAAGACATTTCAATAAATCATTGTTCTGAATGATATTTCAATGAATCATTGTTTTAAAACATTTCAGTGAATCATTGTTCTATTGTGCGGAATGATATTTCAGTGAAAACTGTCGGGACGGCGCGTAAAAACACGGCTGGCCAGGCATTCCACAGTCACATCATCTCCACATGATCGTGCCGATTCTGCCCACATAATAGTCGTTATCACTGTAGTAATCACTGGGACGCAGGCGGATATAATAGGTTCCCTTGGCGAGTGTTTTGGTACGGATGGTGGTATCATTGACTCTGGAAGTGCTGATTCTGACGCCGGCTGCGTTAAAGACATCGGCACTCAGGTTGGACTTTTTGGTCAGATCAGTGACATAGACGGTCAGTGTCTTTTTTGAAGAAAGAGTCACTTTGTACCACTTTCCGAATTCATATCCGCGGGTGAACACAGCCGTGGTTTTTTTGCCGATGCTCAGGCCGGCAGCCCTTGATCTGCAGTAGTTGGTTGTAGTGGCAGCCTTGTGGAAAGCCCACTTGACCTTTAAACCCTTCTCGGCAAACATGTAGTAGGTTCCGGCAGGGAGCACACGGTAATAGCTGGTATAGTTGTACAGGTAACCCACATACTTGTTATCGTAGTAAGCCTTATTTTTATTTAAGGTCTTGAACAGATAAAAGCCTTTGGATTTGTTGTTGGTATTGAAGGTCACATAACCGCCCGACGGAACTGTGATTTTGTAATAATAAGAGGTTGTAGTACTGGTATCGGTTGAAGAGTTATAATTGGTCACATATCCTTTGCCGGTGACATAAGTGTTCTGCCTCAGGGTGGTGATATTGGACGTATACCTCTTCGTGTAGGCATCTGCCCGCTGAGGAGCAAGGCATGCTATGATGCACAGGGCCAGAGCCATGCATAATAATTGTTTCATACATTTTTTCATCTTTTTCCCTCCTTGATTTCAGTGATGGCATTGTGGCAGGATATGGGCGAATCCGCTTTGGTACATTCAGGAACCGCACCTGAGTCTTGTGCGATCAAGAATACACCGAATAGATGCAATATATATTACAACGGTTTTAACCAAAAGGAAATGAATATTTTCGGGCATTCCTGTTGCAGGTGCTTGATTTATCGGTCTAAATTTTTCTGTCGGGTGTATAATGAATTGATTGTCAATTGGTTTTAAATGGAAAAACGAGAGGGAAAGAGCAGTGCTGCCTAAAAATCAATTGTTTTTTAAATGAAAAAAAGAATAGAAGAGATTAGAAGAGATTAGAAGAGAATAGAAGAGTCGTGTCGTTTGAAAAACAGGAGGAGAAGAGTCGTGTCATTTGAAAAGGCTGTAAATTATCTGCGTACAAAGGGAATGGAAGACAGGGTGATCGTGCCGGAGGCGTCCAGCGCGACAGTGGAGCTGGCAGCGCTGGCCATCGGAGTAACACCGGGTGAGATCGCCAAGACACTCTCATTTATTACAAAAGAGGGACCGGTCCTGGTCATTGCGGAGGGAACAGCACGGGTGGACAACCGCAAATATAAAGATACTTTCCACACCAAGGCAAAGATGATGCCCGGAGACCAGGTGGAAGAACTTGTTGGGCACGCCCCGGGGGGTGTCTGTCCCTTCGGCATAAATGAGGGAGTTCCGGTTTATATGGATGAGAGCCTCAGGAAATATGAGATCGTCTATCCGGCAGCAGGTGATGACCACAGCGCCGTGAAACTGACCGTGGCCGAACTGGAAGAGGTGTCGGGAGCCATTGGCTGGGTGGATGTCTGTAAGTAAAGCAAGTAAACCGGATATGAACCCTGCATAGTACGCGCATAGTGCCTGGTGCCGGCGGGATCCGAAGACAAACAGGGAAAAAGAGAAAGTCAAAGATCAGCCCCGGAGAGAAGGGCAAAAAGAAGGTCAAAGAAAGTAAAGCAAAAACAAAAGACCGGAAAGAAGGTCAGACAGAAGGATAAACAAAACGCCGGGCAGAAGGTTAAACAGAAAGACAAACAAAAGACCGGAAAGAAGGTCAGGCAGAAGGTCAAAGAGAAGGGCAAAAAGAGAAGGTAAAATGGCAAAGAGAAGAGAAATGGATCTGATCAACGGATCCCTGGGTGACAAAATCGTCATGTTTGCGCTTCCGCTGGCTGCGACTGGGATTTTGCAGCAGTTTTTTAATGCCGCGGACATCGCTGTGGTCGGCCGCTTCGCCGGCAAGCACGCGATGGCAGCGGTGGGCAGCAATGCGCCCATCGTCGGTCTGATGATCAATCTCTTCATCGGGATCTCGATGGGCACCAATGTGGTGATCGCCCGTTTCACCGGGGAGGGAAATAAAGAAAATATCCGGAAATCGGTCCACACAGCTATTGTCCTGGCGGTGGCCGGAGGCCTTGTCATGGGACTGCTGGGAGAACTGCTCACAGTGCCCCTGCTCCGCCTGATGGGAGTCCCCGCCGAAATATACGATATGGCGGTGCTCTATATGAGGGTCTATCTGGTCGGCATGCCTGTGATCCTTCTCTACAACTTTGAGTCGGCCATTTTTCGCAGTCAGGGGGACACCAGGACCCCGCTGATGTGTCTGACGATCTCCGGAATTGTCAACGTCATCCTGAATGTCTTCTTTGTGGTTGTACTCGGAATGACGGTCAACGGCGTCGCGCTGGCGACAGTGATCGCAAATCTGGTCAGTTCGTCCCTGCTCTTTTATTTTCTGTGCAGAACCGAGAGCGCGGTACATGTGGATTTCAGGGAATTGAAGATCCATCCGGATGTGCTGATACACATGCTGCAGATCGGCGTCCCCGCAGGTCTGCAGAGCATGGTCTTTTCACTGGCCAATATATGCGTGCAGTCCGCAATCAACTCGCTGGGAGCGGATGTCGTGGCGGGATCCTCCGCCGCCTTCAATATTGAGATTTTTTCCTATTTCCTGCTCAATTCATTCGGCCAGGCCTGTACGACCTTTGTCGGCCAGAACTACGGAGCGGGAAAGCCCGGGCGGTGCAGGAAAACCCTGCGGCTCTGTCTGGTCCAGGACTTCATTGTGGTTGCCGCCGCGGCAGCCCTGATCCTGTCTTTCGGCACGCAGATTCTGGGTATTTTCAATACGGACCCGGCAGTGGTAAAGTTTGGGATGATCCGCATGCGCTATATCCTTGGAGCCCATCTCTTTTCTGTTTTTGTGGAAGTGATTTCCGGCGCCATGCGCGGATACGGTTACTCAACCTGGCCAGCTCTCATGTCCCTGTTCGGAATCTGCGGAATCCGCATCACCTGGGTCTACACGGTCTTCCGTGCATCCCCGACATTCTCCACTCTCATGATGGTCTACCCGGTCAGCATAGCTGCCACCGCCGTGGCGGTCATTCTCTCGTACTTCTACCTGCAGCGCACAAGGCTGCAGAGACATGCACTTTGAGCCGTTTTGACAGAAAAAGACAGAAAAAAGATAGGAAACAGACAGAAAAAAGACAGGAAAAAGACAGGAAAAAGACAGAAAAAAGACAGAAAAAAGACAGGCTGCTGAACAGCGCCGCCCACGGGGAGTGAACACAGTTCAGCCAGCCTGTCTTATTATCGAAACGGCGCATAAAACCAGGGCCGACGAAGTCGTCCGCGGGTACATCACATATCCGTCAATTCATGATTCCGGCGCGGAAACTGTTCATGCCTGTCTGCACGGAGATTATCAGGCACCGGCAAAGCGGAAGACGATTCCGATTACAGCCGAAAAAACTATAAAGGCGATGGGATGGACCTTAGGGAATATTTTCTGCCCCGCGAAAATGACAATCCCCAATAGGATCGCTTTCCACAAAAAGAGGTCTGTAATATTGCGGGAAGCAAGAAAAGCATCGATGTTGACGAGCGCCACTTTGGCTACGTTCAGGCCGGCCGCGGTGATCATGGCGATTGAGGCTGGGCGCAGTCCATACAGGGCGTTCTGTACGTGATGGCTCTCCTGGAATTTTTTCAGGAAACTGGAGATGATCAGAATGATGATCAGAGAGGGTGTCGCCAGGGCCAGGGTCGCTATGACGCCGCCCGGATATCCGGCGGTTTTGAAGCCGGCAAAGGTAGACATGTTGATTCCGATTGCCCCGGGTGTGGACTCGGAGATCGCGATCATGTCCGCGATGTCCGCGTGAGAGAACCAGTGGGTTTTATTTGACATCTCATAGAGGAAGGGGAGTGTCGCAAGGCCGCCTCCGATGGAAAAGAGACCTGTTTTAAAAAACTCCCAGAACAGCTGCAGATAGATCATTTCTTTTCTCCATATATCTTAATTGTGTAACATTCTGATAAAATCTTAAAAAGCGCTTCAGAAAAATTCTGAAAAAGCGTTTCTGAAAAATTCTGAAAAGCGCTTCAGAAAAAGCCGGATGATTCAGAATTGCTGCCCGCCAGGACAATATCGAACTGCTTTCCGGCAGGGTGATTCTGAATGGCTTTCACACTGTATTATCTTTCTCATTGTATGATGTAAAGGTCAAAAGCCAGGAAAAGGCTCTGAGTCTCGTCAATATGCACATACAACCGCAGGACCATTGCGAGCGGCTGGTACTTGGGCGCTGGTTTTTAGCGCCCTTAGTACCGCTGCCAGCGAGGATTGAGCGAGAGCGTGTCCAAGGTGTTTGTGCATATTGACGAGACGGA
>CACYTU010000025.1 GCA_902777355.1 uncultured Lachnospiraceae bacterium
TATTACAGGCAGGCGGCCATGAAGATATATGATCTGACTGTTGAGGAGAGGCAACCCTATCTGGAACTGGCCTACAGTGATGTGTCTGATGCCTTTGCCTGGTATCTGGAAAATGAAAATGAGGGAAGACCGATTATCCTGGCGGGTTTTTCACAGGGGGCGGATATGTGCTATCGTCTGATGGAGGAGTACTTCGACGATGCAGATTTATCTGATCAACTTGTGGCAGTGTATGCGATCGGATGGCCCTGCACCCGGGAGATGGTGGAAAAATATCCGCAGATTGTCCCCGCTCAGTCAGAGGATGATTTCGGTGCCGTTGTCAGCTTTGAATGTGAGGCGCCTGAGCTTGAAGAAACCTTTATCGTTCCGGCAGGGACAAAGTCCTACTCCATTAACCCCCTGAACTGGAAAACAGACGGTACAATTGCAGACAAGTCGGAAAACATCGGCGCCTGCTTCACCAGCTACAGCGGCGAGATCAAAAGAGAAGAAGTGAACCTGTGCGGATGCTATATCGAAGATGGACGTGGGGCTTTGAAGGTCACGGACGTGACCCCGGCCGATTTCCCACCCATCCTGTCCATCCTGCCGGAGGGCTCCTATCATCTCTATGATTACCAGTTCTTCTTTAGAAACCTGCAGGAGAACGTAGCTGTACGACTTAAAAAATATCTGGAAAGCCGGATGAAATCCGCGGCATAAATATTTCGAGGCATAAAATTCCGGGACGGCGGGAGTGGAATTCAGTTTCCGCTTCCGCCGTTTTGCCTGCAGCCGGGTCAATGCAGGCGGATTTGTGTTATCAGGCTGGCTTTGCCGGACTAATGCTGTAGGCCGGTACAGCCGGATTTGTGTCATCAGGCTGGCTTCGCCGGATTAGTGCTGTAAACCGGTGCAGCCGGATTTGTGTCATCAGGCTGGCTTCGCCGGACTAATGCTGTAAACCGGTGCAGCCGGAACAAAGTGTTGTCAACAGGAAAACGGCCTTTTCATTCCTGCGGACGTGAGAGGAATATACAATGACTGAAAAAGAGAAAATGCAGAAGGGGATTCTGTACGATGCAAATTACGATGCTCTTTTGATTGAAGAGCGGCGGAAGGCAAAAGCTTTGTGTCATGAATTCAACAGCCTGAGTCCTCTGGATGAAGAAAACCACCAGATCATCATGAAACGGCTGTTGGGGAAAACAGGAAAAAACTGCTTCATTACAGCCCCCTTCTGGTGTGACTACGGCTATAATATTGAAATCGGAGACAACTTTTTTACAAACCACAACACCGTGATTTTGGACTGCGCAAAGACCGTTTTCGGGGATAATGTTTTCATAGGACCCGGCTGCGGCTTTTACACGGCAGGACACCCGGTGGATTTCCAGAGACGGAATCAGGGGCTGGAGTACGCATGGCCGATCACGGTCGGAAACAACGTCTGGATTGGAGGCGGGGTCCATGTGATGCCGGGCGTCACCATAGGAAACAATGTGGTGATCGGCGGAGGCAGTGTGGTGACTAAGGATATTCCCGATGATTCGGTAGCCGCAGGCAACCCCTGCAGGGTCATCCGCAAAATCACGGAAGAAGACAAAAAAAGAGTATTTAAATATGAGCCATGATTTGCGGAAAAGGGAAATGACAGTCGCGAGAGACCATTTGCCGCATCTGAATCCGCAAAAAAGAAAGTGACAGTTAGTTGCCCGGGATCATTCGCTGTCACAAGGACCGCTGCCCTTTTTGCGGCGGCCGGGAAGGCTGCGCAGTCAGGCACGGACCGAACAGGAAATATGCAATGACAGAAAAAGAGTGGGACAAACTTCTGAAGATCAGGACGACAGGGAGAGACGATTCACGCTCGGACCAATATAGGTTTCCTTATGAGCCGACACCATACTGCGTGCTTGAGAGACTCGCGTCTTCCGGTTATATTTCAAAAAAGAATACACTGCTGGATTATGGATGCGGCAAGGGCAGAGTCGGTTTCTTCCTCTCCTGGCAGACCAGGTGCAGGAGCATCGGGATTGAATACGATGAAAGAATCTTCGGCGGGTTAACCGATAATTTGGCCAAGGCGGTTTCGGGCAGCCTTGTCAGGGCCTGCTGCGAAAGCGCGGAAACATTTACCGTTCCCGACGAAGCCGACCGCTTTTATTTTTTTAATCCTTTTTCCGTGGAGATTCTTCAAAAGACCATGGGGAAAATCCTGCGGTCCCGGTATGATGCTCCGAGAGAGATTTTTTTGTTTTTTTACTACCCTTCCGATGAGTATCTGGCATGGCTTATGACAGTGGATGAATTGACATTTGTGGATGAAATCGACTGCAGGGACTTATTTGAGGGAGAGGATCAAAGGGAACGGATCATGATCTTCGAGATGCTCTGACATATGTATAAGGAATGTTGCTTTATCTTTGATTGATGTTCGGGCATATGTCCGGGAAGTGGAACCTGGTCTTTGAGAGATGTTCTGACATATGAATGAGTGTTGAATGATGGCTGTCGCATTGTGCTGATGCGCGTGGGATCAGCCTATCGTTTGATTTACATATATGGTATTTACAAAAACGGAGAGGAACATAATGTCAGGAAAAAGGAATGTGATTCTGGGAAAATTTATTTCAAAAATACTCCGCCACCAGCCTGGACTCATCGGGATTTCCCTTGATGAGCACGGCTGGGCTGATGTGCAGGATCTGATTGCCGGTGTCAGGGCCGCGGGACATCCGGATTTTGATATGGCTGTGCTCGAGGAAATCGTTGAGACAAACAATAAAAAGCGCTACTCGTTCAGCGATGATAAACAGTTGATCCGGGCAAATCAGGGGCATTCTATCCCTGTAGATGTCGAACTGCCTGTCACATCACCTCCGGCCACTCTGTGGCATGGAACTGCCGACCGCTTTGTGCCGTCGATCATGGCGCAGGGAATCCGTAGTATGAACAGGCTTTATGTTCATCTTTCCCCTGATACGGAAACTGCGCGGAAAGTGGGGAGCCGACACGGAAAACCTGTGATTCTGCGAATTAATTCCGGGCAGATGGAAGCTGACGGCGCCGTCTTCTATCTCTCGGTCAATGGGGTATGGCTTACCAAAGAGGTCCCCGCGAAATACATCACTGTTGAGTGACGGACCCTAAATCGGGAATATGAAAGTGTATCTTAATGGGAATCAGATAGTTGACTGCAAATGGCTGACTATGAACCATGGCATGCTGTATTTGAGAGGAAAGGAAATCAATGACATGGCTTATACCACTAACACCTATGGGAATCCTGAGGCAGATATTCTTTTGATTCAGACTGCCGATGATCATGACATGGAGCTGATCGAAAAGGAGATTTCTTATATTCGGGAGTATACCGGAGGCCGGGACTTTTGCCTCATAACTGTGAAGGTTGATGATTGGAATAAAGATCTCTCACCCTGGCCGGCGTCGGCTGTTTTCGGAAATGAAGATTTCGGAGAAGGGGCTCCTGAGACATTGGATTTTCTGTTGAAGAAAGTCCTCCTGCCGTGTGATCCGGACACAGCCCGGAGACGCAGGATTTATTTGGGAGGCTATTCGCTTGCCGGACTATTTGCTCTTTGGGCTGGCTGCCGGACGGATGCGTTCGACGGTATTGCCGCGGCGTCTCCGTCCATCTGGTTTCCTGGCTTTGCAGAGTATATGCGCAATAACGTGCCGCAGACAAAAGCAGTATATCTCAGCCTTGGAGACAGGGAAGAAAAGACGCGCCATCCCCTGATGTCGCAGGTCGGGAATGTGATTCGCAGCAGTTATGAATTTTTGAAAGACAATGGGATAGATTGTGTTCTGGAATGGAACAAAGGAAATCACTTTAAAAATCCTGATATGCGCACCGCAAAGGCTTTTGCCTGGCTGATGAACAGAGACCAGGACTGAAAGGTTTCACGATAATGTTTCACGTGAAACATCACCTGTGAGTTGCGACGCAGCACATGTAATTAAATTTCCGTCTTGCAGCGGGCGTTTCGCCTTGCGTTGGACGTGGTTTAATTGAGGGTAGAGGAGAAACGGCGCCTCTGCCCTTTTTTAGACACGGCCCATGTGACGCATTTTCTACTTTTCGGTGGACATGACTGGTCGGGGGCAGAAGGCACAGAGACCGTCTCTACTCTATTGAAACAGCCTATGTGATCTGTTTCCCGCATTGCGGAAGACATGGATTTGTCGGGGTGGGCAGAAGGTGCCGAGGCAGCCTCTACTCTATTGACACAGCCCATGTGATGTGTTTTCCGCATTACAACGGATAATGCGCTTGTCGGAGCGGGCGGAAGGCGCCGACCGGCCATGTCAATCACTGCCCTGTTCGAAACGACACGTACATTCCTTCATGCCATGGCCGTTCGTGGGCATACCATAATCCGCAAGTGTTCGTGAGGAGAATGCCTGGAGGCCGGATGCTTTTCTGAATGAACTGAAGATGTTCCATAAATGTTTCACGTGAAACATGCAGAACCAGTCATCCGTAAACAGGGCAAAGGAAATCAGGTATCAATAGTAAAACACCAGGAGTGAAACATCGGGAATGGAACGTTTAACGTGAAACCGCGGTAAAGAAATAATAGGAAATTGGAAACAGGTGGCCGTTTGCTCGTTGTTTATTCATGCTCTGTGAATTTTTACTGTGGACTTCTCTTGCGCTCTGTACAATAGACACGTCCGATTTCCGAATAGATCATTCCGCTCTTTCCCCGGTCTGAGCGCATGAGGGAAATGTAGTCCACCTTCATCTGCGCTGAGGGGACTGTTATGGAAGCCAGCACTGACTCATCCCGGCAGACTGGCTTTCGCACTAGTGTGATGTGAGGGGAGAAGCGCTTTCTGTCAAACGGAATACCTGCGTCCGACAGGGCCCGACGCAGACGCCTGCTGTTCGCGAAAAGGGATTCATCTTTTTTTAATCCGATCCACCAGAGTTTTCCAAAGCTTCCGACTCCTTCCAGAGCCAGAACTGCCGGTTCGGGACGGGAAGCTTCCATTGCATCCAGCACGGCATCAGGGTCGGAGTATTCACCTATAAATGCCATCGTGAGATGTAAATTCTCGACCGGGGTAAAGTTGCCCCGCACACCGAGGCTGTATAAATCCTCCTGGAGTTCGGACAGGGAATCTTTTATGTTTTCACAAAAAGTGACTGCTATAAATAATCTCATGGAAATCTCCTGTTCTTTAACAGTTTTGCGTTTTTCACGGAGCGGAAGCATCCCACCGAAACAGCCTGCACAAAAGGCGTATTGTTTTCAGTATGACCTGAACTGCAACGATTGATCTATGACTAACATCATTATACAGGATAAGATGTTTGTGTCATGGGGAAACGGCTGTTAAAATGATATAAATGTCACACAGCGGCGGCATCTGGCACCATGGCAGGAGGGACTGTTTTCACAATCCCGGCTGAAGATCCGACATCAGAAATGCCGCCTGTTTGAAAGGGCCTGCCTCTTTGGAAAAGATTGGCCCGGGAAAGAGAGGAATCAAATGACAAAGGCAATTGCGACATATGCTTTGATCGGCATTAATATAATCATTTTCATTGCGGAGTCTGTGAGCGGAGGCTCTACCAACCGGCAGGTCGCCTTGAAATTCGGCGCGTACTACGCCCCATATATTGAAAGAGGCCAGTGGTACAGGCTCTTCACAGCCATGTTCCTCCACTTTGGATATCTTCACCTCGTGTGTAATATGTATTCCCTCTATAACATAGGACAGGCATTGGAAATCTTTTTCGGGGTGCCGGTTTTTCTCTTCCTCTACCTGTTCTCGGGACTTGCAGGAAACATCCTGACTTATTTTGCTGGGAGAAGAACCGGTCGTAATACGGTGTCGGCAGGAGCCTCAGGTGCCATCTTCGGTTTGTTCGGATCCTATCTGGTGCTTGCTCTTTGGCCGGGGATCAGAGGCGCATCGCTCAACGGGATTATCCAGGTGCTGGCAATCAACATGTTTTATACCATCGCCAATCGGGGCAGAATTAATGTGATGGCTCACCTCGGCGGACTGATCGGCGGCGCGGCTGTCACATGCATCCTTCTGCTTGTCCTTATCTGAACAAGTATCCCGCGGGAAGATGTCGTGCGGCGTGCCGGCGAAAAGCGTATTGCAAAGGACTGAATAGCTTATCGAAATAAAGTATCCCGGGAAGCATTTCCGGCAGGGGGGACAGGCGCTGCTTCGATAATCATTCAATCTTACGTTGTTTGCGGCACACAGCCATGAGGAAGAAGTTATGATTAGATCACAGCTGATCAATAGTGTAATGATCGACTGGAACAAGATAAGCAGGTCCAGCTACCTCAGGGAAATTGAGGCGATCAGCGGCGTGGATCAGATTCACTTCAAAGCACCGATCACTTTTTTCGTTGGGGAAAACGGCAGCGGAAAGTCCACTCTGCTTGAAGCGATTGCGGTTGCATATGGTTTTAATCCCGAGGGCGGGACAAAAAATTACAATTTTTCAACATACGACTCCCACTCGGAGCTCTGTGACGCCATCCGTCTGTCCAGAGGAGTACGCCGTGCGGGCTGGGGGTACTTTCTGAGGGCGGAAAGCTTCTATAATGTGGCCACCAAGGAAGAGGAATACAGCCGGGGGCCGGGAGGAAGACCGCAGCATTACCATGAAAAATCTCACGGTGAGAGTTTTCTGGCCTTGGCACAGAACAGCTTCAGGCCAAACGGAATCTATCTGCTGGACGAGCCGGAGGCGGCACTCTCCCCACAGAGACAGCTGACCCTGCTGGTGGAAATATACAGGTGCGCGACAGAGGGTTCGCAGTTTTTGATTGTGACCCACTCCCCCATCCTTCTCGGGATGCCGGGCTCGGAAATCCTCACTTTTGACGACGGACCGATACATCCATGTTCCTATGAGGAGACGGACAGCTACCAGGTGACGTCTATGTTTGTAAACCACAGGGAACATATTTTGAAAAAGCTGCTGGACTGACCGGGCATCCAGGGATTCAGGCGTTCCAGACATTCAACAAATCGGTCATTCAAGAATCCGGGCATCCAAAGGATCAGGGCACTCAACAATTTGGACATTCCAGAAATTCAGGCAATTCAAGGACTCGGGCATCCAGGGATTCAGGCATTCCAGACATTCCTGGTGCTCGGGAATGACATGCATTCGGGCAATAAAGTGATCAAATGAGCAGACACACTCATAAGAGAAGCTGCCGGCCGCCGCAAATATCTGAACGAGCCTGAGAAGTTCCACACAATGTTTCACGTGAAACATTGTCTTGATTGCATGTTCAAGAGGCCGGGTCGGGAAGACGCGACATAAACGCTGGGCGCGAAGAATAATGCGTCGGCCTTATTTTCCGCTCTTTTCATCGCTGTAATTGTTTACGCTAAAAATCGGTTGTGATAGGATGTAGAAAGCAGCCTTTTTCAGCCTGCGTCAGGATTTACGAGGTTTCTCTTACGGAAAAAAGGAATTGCCGTGGAAGCTGGGATGCCTTTTTTAAATAGCAGCATCAACATTTTTTGAAATAGCAGCATTAACAGCAGAGGAGTAAATACAGATGGAAGCAGCGCTTCAGGGTGCAGAGAAAAGATTCACAGAGCAGCTGGCAATGTTCCAGATCAGCCTTTCTCCGGAACAGCTTCGGCAGTTCCGGCAGTTTTATGAAAATCTGATCAAATGGAATGAAGTGATGAACCTCACTGCAATCACGGAGGAAGAGGATGTCTACACCAAGCACTTCCTGGACAGCCTGTCGATCGTAGGACTGGTGGGACCGGGTAGTTTTGATAACCTGTCAGTGATCGATGTTGGGACCGGAGCGGGATTTCCCGGGCTCCCGATCGCGATCGCTTTTCCCGGTACACAGGTCACGCTTGTGGATTCACTCCAGAAAAGAGTCGGCTTTCTACAGGAGACAGTCAAACTGCTGGGCCTGGAAAATGTTCAGATCTATCACTCCCGTGCGGAGGACTTCGGAAGGATCGAAGCACAAAGGGAACACTATGATATTGCCTGCTCCAGAGCAGTCGCCAGGATGAATGTTCTGGCCGAGTACTGCATTCCTCTTGTGAAAAAAGGAGGATACTTTATCGCCTACAAGGCGGAGCGTATCAAGGAAGAGATGGCAGAGGGCAAGAAGGCGGCGGGAATTCTCGGAGGAAGGGTTGAGCAGGTGATTTCTTTTCAGCTCCCCGGAACGGATTACAACAGGACCCTGGTTCAGATTCTTAAAGAGAAGCACACCTCCGGAAAATATCCCCGGAAGGCAGGGACGCCTGCAAAAGATCCTCTCGGGAAATGACTCCGGAAAATAAATCCGGCATGCTGTGCCGGAGCGGTTATCGCGGTGCACTCCATGCCTCGTTTTGGGGTACCGGGCTTTGCCGATACCGGCGGAGGAACCGCAGGCAGAACATAAGCAAGACATAAACAAACAGATATAGAGGTATGATATGGGGAAAATCATAGCAGTGGCCAATCAGAAGGGCGGTGTCGGCAAGACGACGACAACGATCAATCTGGCTGCCTCGCTCGCTGAATTAAATAAAAAAGTTCTTGTCATCGATGTGGATCCGCAGGGAAATACGACCAGCGGATTCGGCGTGGATAAGAACAATCAGGAATACACGATCTATGAGCTGCTCCTGGATGACTGCTCTGTGAATGAGACTATTATCCAGAATGTGGTGCCCAATCTTGATCTGATCCCCTCCAATGTCAATCTCGCGGCGGCGGAGATTGAACTGATCGGTATTGAGAGAAAGGAATATATTCTGAGGGATGCCCTGGACTTCATCCGCGACGACTATGACTTTGTCTTCCTGGACTGCCCGCCCTCGCTCAGCGTTTTGACGGTAAACGCCATGACGGCTTCGGACACGGTGCTTGTCCCCATCCAGTGCGAGTACTATGCGCTGGAGGGTCTCAGCCAGCTGATCCACACGATCAATCTTGTCAGGGAGAGACTGAATCCGGGCCTGGATATAGAGGGCATTGTTTTTACCATGTATGACGCGAGAACGAATCTTTCCGCGCAGGTCGTGGAAAATGTGCGCACGCATGTCGAACAGCGGATTTATGAGACGCTGATTCCGCGGAATATCAGACTTGCGGAGGCTCCCAGTTACGGAGAACCCATTACAATCTATGAGCCCAGATCCGCAGGCGCGGAGGCCTATAAAAAACTCGCGAAGGAAATGGTCGGAATCCAGCCTTGATGCCAGGCTTTTATGAAACCGGGGAATTTGCGAATCCGGACAGCAGGCAGGGCCCGCGTGTTTTACTTATCCGGAACCCGGAACCCTGGCGGGGACTGAATACTTTTTTGCAATTCAATTTAATTTAAATAATTTTAAATATCTTTAATTCAAGACTCGCTTGCGAGTCTTGCGCGCCGGGTGTGGGTTGATTTGTCTTTGTAATGCAAAGACAAATCAACATCTTCCGCACCGCACCCGTGCTGCATCCAACACACCTTCGGTGTGTTGGAGCGTTTATTCTTCATCGCGGGATTGTACCCACGATGAAGTGAGTTTACGTCGAAGACTTTTGCCCGCGTATCCCACGACTGAAGTCACGGGTATTGCTCGATGAAGAAAAAATTTAGATCAAATACTTTAAACGGACTTAATAACAGTAATAATAGATAAAGAATCTAACAGTAATAATAGATAAAGAATCAGATTAACAATTGGCAAGTAGAATCAGATTAACAAATAGATGAAGAATAAGATTAATAATTATATTTAAGAATAAGATTACAGAAGAAATTAAGGGGTAAAAAATGGCAAAAAAGAGACATGGCGGTCTCGGGCGCGGACTGGATGCGTTGATCCCGCCGGCGCGCAGGGAGGACAGCAGCCGGAAAGGCGGCGGTGACGGAAAAGACAACTCTCCCGGGACAGCAGATTCAGGCACAGGGCAGGGAGCACCGGCAGACGCTTCCGCAGAGAGTTTTTCCTCAGAGGGACCAGGCCCTTCCGCAGAGGCTTTTTCCTCAGTGGGATCAGGTGCTTCCGCAGAAGGAAATACCGTCGGCAGTTCGGCAGCCCCCATACAGTCAGGAGAAGGTATTTCCACACAGCCTGGACAAGGTGCTCCCATACAGCCAGGGGAAGCTGCTCCGGGCACCTCCGGCACTGCTGCGCGCGGGTCTGTGGCGGCAGATCAGGGTGAGGTTCAGATGCTCCGCCTGTCTCAGGTGGATCCCAACAGGAGCCAGCCCAGGAAAAAGTTTGAGGAAGAGTCTCTGGAAGAACTGGCGGATTCTATCCGCCGCTTCGGCGTCCTTCAGCCCATTCTGGTAAATAAGACCGGGAGCCGTTACGAGATCATTGCCGGCGAGCGCCGCTGGCGGGCATCCCGCAAGGCAGGCCTTCGGGAAATTCCCGCGATCGTCAGGGAGTATTCTGATCAGGAGACCGTGGAGCTCTCCCTGATTGAAAATATTCAGCGCGAAGACCTCAACCCGATTGAGGAGGCAAAGGCTTTCAAGAGACTTTTGGATGAGTTCGGGCTGCGTCAGGAGGACCTGGCGGAAAGAGTGTCCAAGTCCAGGACCGCGATCACAAACGCGATCCGGCTTCTGAAACTGGACGAGCGTGTTCAGAATATGGTGGTTGAGGAAAAGATTTCCATGGGACACGCCAGGGCGCTGATTCCGGTGGAGATTCCCGAGGAACAGTATCTGCTCGCCTGTCAGGTGTCTGACAAGAAGCTGAGTGTCCGAGATGTGGAGAAGCTGGTCAAAAAAATCGGTAAGGGTCGGGACAGCGGAAAGAACGGGAAAAAGGTGAAACCCGCCGGGGAAGCAGATCCCGCTCTGGAACTGGCCTACAAAGCAATCGAAGAGCGGCTGAAACAGTCGCTGGGGACCAAGGCCTCCATCCGTCACGGTGGAGACGGGACCGGAAAAATTGAGATTGAGTTTTACAGCAGCGAAGATCTGGAAAAGATCGTCGACCTTCTGACGGTCATGTGATTCCTGCAATTCCTGTCGGACAGGTGACCCGTGCAATTTCTTACGGCCATGTGCTTCCTGCAATTCCTGCCGGACAGGTGACCCGTGTGATTCGTGACGGTTATGTGACCCCTGCAATTCCTGCAGGCCGTGTAACTCATGCAGCACCTGCCGGAAAGCAGAGCCGCACCTGCCGGACAGCAGAGCCGCACCTGCCTTCAAAAAGGTAAACGGAGCAATCGTACAGACAGGAGAGCACACGAAAAGTACATTAAAAAACACAATTAAAGCACACCCAAAATGCATTTAACAAAAAGAACAGAAAGTACACGCCCTCGATAGGGCGCGTACTGTAACAACAGAAAATACAAAAAACACATTTACGGAAATCTACAGTGACGCAGACAGTAAAAGCGTGCTATAATATTTTTTTACAGAAACTTCAGACCTGTACTTTCAGTAAATCAGTAAAGAGGAATTTAGAGAAAATGATCGACATTAAATTTTTGAGAGAGAACCCGGACGCAGTCAGAGAAAATATTAAGAAGAAATTCCAGGACGCCAAGCTCCCGCTCGTGGACGAGGTGATTGAATATGACGCGAAGAGCCGTGCGGCGCAGCAGGAAGCAGACGCTATCCGCGCTGAAAAGAAGAAGATCTCCAAGCAGATCGGTATCCTTATGAAGCAGGGCAAAAAGGAAGAGGCCCAGGCTGTTAAGGAAAAGGTGGCTGACAACAGCCGTCTGGATGAGCTGGATGCCATCAAGAGGGAAGCGGATGAGATCGTCAAAAAGGACATGATGCTGATTCCCCAGATCATCGATCCTTCTGTTCCGCTCGGCCCCGATGACAGCTGCAATGTGGAAATTGAAAAGTTTGGCGAACCCGTAGTTCCGGATTTCGAAGTTCCCTATCACACGGATATTATGAAGCGCTTCAACGGCATCGACCTCGATGCCGCAGGTGATGTTGCCGGCAATGGTTTCTATTATCTGATGGGTGACATCGCGAGACTTCACTCCGCAGTTATTTCCTATGCGAGAGATTTCATGATCAACAAGGGCTTCACCTACTGTGTGCCTCCTTTCATGATCCGCAGCCGTGTCGTCACCGGTGTCATGAGCTTTGCCGAGATGGACGCCATGATGTACAAGATCGAAGGCGAGGATCTGTACCTGATCGGTACATCCGAGCATTCCATGATCGGTAAATTCATCGATCAGATCATTCCTGAGGACAAGCTTCCCCAGACACTGACCAGCTATTCTCCCTGCTTCCGCAAGGAGAAGGGCGCGCACGGCATCGAGGAGCGCGGCGTTTACAGGATCCACCAGTTCGAGAAGCAGGAAATGATTGTGGTCTGCAAGCCCGAAGAATCCATGGACTGGTACAACAAGATGTGGTCCTACACTGTAGAACTCTTCCGCAGCCTGGATATTCCTGTCCGCACGCTTGAGTGCTGCTCCGGCGACCTGGCCGACCTCAAGGTCAAGTCCTGCGACGTCGAGGCCTGGTCTCCCCGTCAGCAGAAGTATTTCGAGGTGGGCAGCTGCTCCAACCTCGGTGACGCCCAGGCACGCCGCCTGCAGATCCGCGTCAGCGGCGAGAAGGGAAAGAAATATCTGGCCCATACCCTCAACAACACGGTCGTTGCTCCGCCCCGCATGCTGATCGCTTTCCTTGAAAACAACCTTCGTGCGGACGGATCCGTCGCCATCCCCGAGGTCCTTCGTCCTTACATGGGCGGCATGACCGAGCTTGTTCCGAAGAATTGAAAAAGCTGACAGGAGAAACTGTTTTTGCATAAGTATTTAAGGGCAGTGGGATTCTCCGATCCTATGAACGCGCTGGACCGGCTGAACCTGATCGATGATATAAAAAGTAAATTCTCCTCCCGCTCTCAGGCCGCATGGCCGGAGAGCGGGAGCGAGATGCTGACCGAGTACCGGATGGAACTCGCCGGAGGCTGCGGACTTTTTATGGCGGGCGCTTTTGACGAGGAAAACGACTTTTTGTCAAGCGAGGTCGAACCGTATCTGATCCCGGAATCTGTCACGACCATGGAGGAAGTCTTCGTGGAGGAGAGGATCGACAACCGCTCCTTCGCGGGTGTATGCGACGATATGCGGATCGGGACAACTTTGATTTTCCGCCTTTTAAACTCAGTGGAGTATCTCCGCTTCATCAGGTATGAAGAGCTTCCTTATCCGGGAACCTGTGTATGTCTCTCCGCCCTGTCTGTGGAGGGGACGGTCGTGCTTCCGCTGAAGAAAACTCCCTATGAGAGCCAGCTGCTCAACAGCCGCGCAGCGCGCCGTAAAAAGCTCCTGGAGCAGGCGAGGGACGGAGATGAGCAGGCCATGCAGACGATCACCATGGAGGACATGGATACCTACTCTGACCTTCTGTCAAAGATTGATGAGACAGATATACTGACTCTGGTCGATTCCTTCTTCATGCCCACGGGCGCGGAGTGCGATGTTTACTATATCATGGGAGAAATACTCTCCTGCCGCCGGGTGCGCAATCCTTACACTCTGGACAGGATCCACGTTCTGACCGTGAGGACCAGCGGGATCGAGTTCCCGATCGCGATCAACGAAAAGGACCTTTACGGAAACCCGGAGCCCGGCCGCCGCTTTAAAGGCGTCATATGGCTGCAGGGAATTATTCAGTTTCCGGGAGCAATCTGATCGATCTGATAAATAATAAAAAGGCCGCACTGGCCGTTGGATGTACATCACGTGAGTACATTACGGCCTGTGCAGCCTTTTTTTATTTTTTCCGGACGCTACAGAATTGGCTTAATCAGCTTTTTCGCTATTTTCCGGACGCGTCAGAACCCTTTTATGGGCGTTTCCGCTATTTTTCCGGACGCTTCAGAACCCTTTTAATCAGCGATTCTGCTATTATCCGGATGCGTCAGAATCCGTTGTATCAGTCCTTACCGGCATTATCCAGACGCTTCAGAATTCTCTGCGCAACCGAGTCCGCATCGATGCCTGTCAGGCGGCAGAGTTCTTCGGGGGTTCCGTGTTCGACGAAGGAATCCGGAATAGAAATATTCAGAAGCGGAGCTGAAATCCCAGCCTCGGCATACCAGGAGGCGACGTGCTCTCCGAAGCCTCCGCTGCGGATATTTTCCTCCATAGTCACGACCAGGCTGTAGCGGTCCGCGGCGCCGCGGAGGAGTTCCGTGTCCATGGGCACGACAAAGCGGGCGTTGGCGATGGAACAGGTGACGCCCAGAGGGGCCAGTTTTTCCTTTACATCCTCTGCGGTCTTTACCATGCTGCCGACTGCCAGAAGGAGGACTCCGCCCTCCTCACAAATGATTTCAGCCTTCCCTTTTTCGAGAGGTGCCCTGCAGGAACGGAGCCCGTCATAGGCGGGCCCTCTGGGATAGCGGATCGCCACAGGGGAGTTGAGGCTGAGAGCAAATCTCAGCATCTCGGTGAGCTCATGTCTGTTTTTGGGTGCCATGACGGTCATTCCCGGAATATTGGACAGGTAGGAAAGATCGAAGATTCCCTGATGGGTCTCGCCGTCGGACCCGACCAGGCCCGCCCTGTCGATGGCAAATATCACAGGAAGATTCTGCAGACATACATCACACACAATCTGGTCGTAGGCGCGCTGCAGGAAGGTGGAGTAGACCGCCACGACGGGCTTCATGCCGCCCAGCGCAAGTCCTGCCGCGAAAGTCACAGCGTGCTGTTCGGCGATTCCCACGTCAAAAAAGCGGTTGGGATAGCGTGTGTGGAATCTCTGCAGCCCCACGCCGTCTTCCATGGCGGCAGTGATACCGACCAGTGTGGGCCGGGTTTCCGCCAGTTTCAGCATGGTTGAAGAAAAGACATCTGTGTAAGTGATTCTTTTGGCAGGCTTCAGGGGAAGTCCGGTTTTCACATCGAAGGGCGGTGTGCCGTGGAAACGGGAGGGATTCTTCTCGGCGGGAGGATAACCCGTTCCTTTTTTGGTGCACACATGGATCAGGACGGCTTTGTTTACGCGTTTTGCGTCCCGGATCGCTTTCACCATATCCTGGACATTGTGGCCGTTGATCGGCCCCAGATAGGTGATCCCCATGTCCTCAAAATACATGCCGGGAACCATGAGCGATTTCAGTGACTGCTTGGCCTTGCTGATACCTCTGGCCACACCGGGCAGAGTGTCATTCAGCGAGTCGTAGATCCGGTCCCGAAGCTGCAGGTATCCCGAGGAAGTACGGATCTCAGAAAGGTACTTGGGCATCCCGCCAACGTTTCTGGAAATCGACATGTTGTTGTCGTTGAGAATGATGATCAGGTTAGAGGACAGGCGCGACATATTGTTGAGCGCCTCGTAGGCGAGTCCCCCGGTCATTGCGCCGTCGCCGATCACCGCGGCGATCGTGTGGGATCCTCCTCTGAGTTCTCTCGCCCGCACCATGCCCAGAGCCGCGCTGATGGATGTGGAACTGTGCCCTGTATCAAAACTGTCGCAGGGACTCTCCTTCCTCTTTGGAAATCCGCTCATGCCGCCAAGCTGGCGCAGATGATCGAACTCAGCCCGGCGCCCGGTCAGGATTTTATGTGTGTAAGACTGGTGGCCGACATCCCAGACAACCTTGTCTTCAGGAAAATTGAGGGCGATGTGAAGCGCCATGGTCAGTTCGACCGCTCCGAGATTACTGGAGAGGTGACCGCCTGTGACACTGACTTTTTCGACCAGAAACTGCCGGATTTCCTCTGCCAGAAGTCCGTACTGGTCAGGGGAGATTTTCTTGATATCGTTAGGGTGATTTATTTTTTCAATAAGTGCCAAAGACTGAATCCTCCACTAGTGGTCTGCCTGTTCTGTTCAGAAAGCAGCAGGGATCAGAAATCAACAAAAAAGGTACTTGACATATCATACACTATAATCAGATTTAAATAAAATGAAATTTATAAACGTGAATATATTGGCGAAATAAAGTAAATACCAATTCGAAAAAAGATTAACAGGCCTGTGAATGAGGAATATGGAGTCCGTAACCCCGCATCAGCCTCCTGCGTCCTTATAATCACATTCCCGGGAAGGCAGAATCCGCGAATGGGTTCTGAAGGTCAAAAATCCACTCCCTTCGAGAGGGCGTGGACAGCTGCAACTGCCGGCGAGTATATCCAAACTGTCGGCGAGTATATCCAAAACTGCCGGCGAGTATATCCAAAACTGTCGGCGAGTATATCTAAAACTGTCGGCGAGTATATCCAAAACTGTCGGCAAGTATATCCATAACGGCCGGCAAGTATACCCGGGAGATTATTCTCAATACATTTGAAATCTGCTATGATATATTTGTCCGAAATAATGAACCCTTCACGTGAATCTGCTCTATCACCGACAGGCAATGACAGATGATTTCCTGACGGAAGCAGGTGAGGACCCGGAGGGCAGGTACATATCCATTAGTTGCTACAGGGAGGATAAAATAGCTATGAGAAAGAAAACTGTAATCAGTGTTTTACTGGCAGCGTCTCTGGCGCTGTCCCTTGCTGCGTGTGGTTCTGCGCCACAGACAGCACAGCCCCCCGCCGGTGAGGAGACTGCGACGACAGCTGCAGGAGCTTCCGCACAGGATGATGGCGCAGAAGCGGAAGCTGTGCAGGACGAGGCCTCTGAAGCTGTGACCGCTGCCAACGCGGCCAATACCATGGAAGCCGTGGTAGCTGCTGAAAGCGAGGACGCCGGCGAAAAAGTAAAAGATGAGGCTCTGGAGAACGCGATCGCCGCGGCGACTGCCGCAGAAGCTTCCGAAGAAGAAGCTGCCGAGACCGACATGGCTGAGACTAATCTCGAAAACGGCGGCCTTGTGATCCCCGTTCCGGAGGAGTACATGGATCTTCTCGTTATCACGACACCTGAAAAAGACGAAAACGGCATGCTGTTCAGGTTTAATGAGAAGCTGTCTGTTGAGACTCAGAAAGCTATAGCTAAAGCTGAGGGTAAGGGGGAATATGACGGATATGAGGAAGCCGGGTGGCTGTTTGATATCAGAAAGCTTACTCCTGACCAGGTAAAGGAGCTGCTCTGCGGTTATAAGACCGGAAGGGAACTTTTTGCCAGAGATTCGGAGGGGAACGGATATGTTTTCTGTCATCCCACAGACGTAAGGGTCGTGCGTGAAGATTACTCTGTCCTTCAGGATCCGGAAGACCCCTGGGGGACTCTCAACGGATGGAAGGCTGCAATCCCGGACAGAATTGTGAGCATGAATCCCGATCTTACGGCGGAGAGCCACTCCGACACAGACTTTGATATCTATCTGGCCCAGATTGCTTACGCCGGAAAGACGGACTACACTCTGACCAAGCTGGACTATGCCATGAACCCTCCGATGGAACCCCGTGATGATTTTGATCCGACTCCTTATCTTGACCGCCTGATCAACGGAGTGACTTATGAGTACTGCCGTGACCAGGAGTCTCCCAGCGGAGAATATGTGGTCCTCAATTTCCCCAATGACAAAGTCCGCTTTGATTTCTGCTTTGGTGAAAAGAATCTCGTCAGGCAGGTGCGGGATCCCGGCGAAGAGGACGAGCGTGAGACGATTTATGAAGCGACGTTCACAGACGGAGAAAGCACAGTCAATGACATCATGAACGAATGGTGTGATGCTTTGGCGCAGGCTTACGGATATGCCGGACCTGAAGCCGAGGCTGCGGCTGCGGAAGCCGTTTCGGCAGCGGAGGCTGCAGAGGAAGAAGCAGCGGCCGCGGGAGAAGAAGCGGCTCACTGACACACGGATTCAGGCACACAAGAAGGAGACAAGAGATGGAATATCGCGTTGAGCACGATTCAATGGGAGAGGTAAAGGTACCTGCTGACAGCTACTGGGCAGCGCAGACAGAGAGGAGCCGGGGCAATTTTCCGATCGGCGTCGGTATAGAGACCATGCCCGGGGAAATTATCCGGGCATTCGGAATCCTCAAGAAGGCAGCGGCCCGGGCAAATCATGCACTGAAGCCCGAAAAAATGACGGACGAGAAACTGAAAGCGATCAGTACCGCAGCGGACGAAGTGATTCAGGGGCGCCTGAACGCCCATTTCCCTCTTGTCGTCTGGCAGACGGGGTCGGGCACTCAGTCCAATATGAACGCCAATGAGGTGATCGCCAATCGTGCCAATGAGATCGCGGGCGCAAAACTCTGCCATCCCAACGATGACATCAACATGAGCCAGTCTTCTAATGACACCTTCCCCACAGCCATGCATATCTCCGCTGTGACGATTCTGGAGGACAGGCTGATTCCCGCTGCTGAGGAACTGATCGGAACCTTCCAGATGCTGGAAAAAAAGAACAAGGGCCTTGTCAAGAGCGGCAGGACACATCTTCAGGATGCTGTTCCGATCAGTTTCTCTCAGGAGATCAGCGGCTGGCGCAGTTCTCTGGAGAGAGATGTACAGCTTGTGCGGCTGGCTCTGGAGCCCCTGTCCGAGCTGGCGCTGGGCGGCACGGCGGTCGGTACCGGCCTGAATGCCCCTGAGGGTTTTTCTGAGAAGGTCGCGGAGGAAATCTCTGCCCTGACAGGCAAAAGCTTTGTGACGGCTCCCAACAAGTATCACGCCCTGACTTCCAAGGATGAGATCGTGTTTGCCCATGGCGCGGTAAAAGCTATGGCGGCCGACATGATGAAGATCGCCAATGATGTCCGCTGGCTTGCCAGCGGTCCGCGGTGCGGCCTGGGTGAGATCCGCATACCGGAGAATGAGCCCGGAAGCTCCATCATGCCCGGCAAGGTGAATCCGACCCAGTGCGAGCAGGTCACCATGGTCGCGGTCCAGGTGATGGGAAACGACGCGGCGATCGGCTTCGCGGCATCCCAGGGCAACTTCGAACTGAACGTCTTCATGCCGGTGATCGCCTACAATTTCCTGCAGTCCGTCAGACTGCTCTCGGAATCCATTGCCTCCTTTAATATCCACTGCGCAGTGGGCATTGAGGCAGATGCCGGCAAAATGCACCACAATCTCCACAACTCCCTGATGCTCGTGACGGCGCTCAATCCCTATATCGGATATGAGAACGCGGCGAAGACAGTCAAACTGGCCCACAAAGAGGACATTTCCCTGAAAGAAGCCTGCGTGAAACTGGGCTTCCTCACCGAAGAGCGCTTTGACGAGGTATTCCATCCGGAGCAGATGGTGTAAGAGCTGTTTACCGGCCTTTTACCGCCTTTTTACAGCATCGATAGCTGCCATCAATAGCGGTCGTCGATAGCGGCCATCGATAGAGGGCCATCAATAGAGACAGTAACAACAGAACAGGAACAGGAAAACCCTCCCGATTCATCGAGCGGATCATCAAATCTGCCCGATGTCCGGGAGGGTTTTTATAGCGCATGTTTTCCTGTCCATTGCACACCGGATGTGAATCACCATGGGAACTGAGGAAAGAATGGTGAAAAAGATTCATGCCTGAAATCATTTACATTCATCAGAAAAGGGGTATAATGGCTTTTGTCGGCACTTGTGTTTGAAACCATTCATACATGAAGTGAAAAACATTCACGTTAAACAGATTTGAAAGAAAGACAGGTATACAGTCATGGGAAGCACACTTGAAATCAGATGGCATGGAAGAGGCGGACAGGGCGCCAAAACTGCGGCGCTGCTGCTTGCGGATGTAGCTTTTAAGACAGGTCAGTATGTACAGGGATTTCCCGAGTACGGTCCGGAGCGTATGGGCGCCCCGATTACGGCCTTTAACCGGATCAGCCGGGACCGCATCCGTGTTCACTCCAACATTTACTATCCTGATTTCGTAGTGGTTGTGGATGAGACTCTTCTGCACTCGGTCAATGTCACGGACGGACTGAAGAGAGAGGGCGCGATCATTGTCAACACCCCCAGGTCAGCCGAGGAGATCCGTCCCCTGCTGAGAGGTTACAGGGGTGCGGTCTATACTGTGGACGCCCGCACGATCTCAGAGGAGACACTGGGAAAGAACTTTCCCAATACCCCCATGCTGGCTGCTGCGGCAGCTGTAAGCGGCGTGATGAAAAAAGAGGACTTCCTGGGAGAGATGCGCGCATCCTTCCTTCATAAATTTGCCAGAAAACCGGAGGTTGTCGACGGAAATATGAAGGCGCTGGAGATGGCCTACGAGCAGATCGAGAGGACTGCCGGAATGACCAGGAGCGCGTAAATATCAAAAAAGCATAGATATCAAGAATAATCATAAACAGCAAAATAACTAAATATCTAAATATCATAGACGATAATAAAGGATCATAAATAACTTTAAATGACCATATGACCATAAATGCGGAACGGATATTTTTTCCGGAAGGCTCTCGCGGAAAACGCGGAGAGGCGGGGAAAAAAGAGGACGGATCCTGAAAAAGACAGCGGATATACAAAAGAAACGGGCGATGGAAAGACGGGCGCTGTGTGACGCCTGCTGAAAGGAATCTGAGAGAGGGACCTCCGTCACTGTGCGGAGGTCTTTCTGTTTTTATAATACGGCCCGTGTAATGCATATTTCCGCCTTACGGCGGACACGGCCGGTCGATAGAGGGCGGCGCGGCCGCCTCTGCCCTGTTTTGAAATTTTAATAAAACAGCCTGTATGATAAAAAATTCCGTCCCGGGAGAGGCTGCGTGCCCATGTCCCGGCTGCGGGCAGAGAGCAGCGGGACTGCCTGTACCAGCCTGTACCCCTGTTTACCCTGTTCGTACAGCTCCGCGCCCGGGCTGGTTTGCCATATGCAGGATCGATCATATTTTGGAGAGAAAAAATGCGTACAGATGTAAAGAAGATAAATGAACAGAGCCCCTGGCAGGACCTGACAGAAGGCCTGCAGATGTTTGCGGGCGGTACGGCGAGGCATTTCGCGACAGGCGAGTGGCGCACCAACACCCCCGTTTTTTTGAGAGACAAGTGCCGCCAGTGCCTGCTCTGTGTCCCCGTCTGCCCGGATGTCAGCATTCCGGTGAAGGACGGAAAGAGACTGGATTTTGACTATGACCACTGCAAGGGATGCGGGATCTGCGTCAGCGCATGTCCCTTCGGGGCAATCGAGATGAAGGAGGGACTCTAATCATGAAAAGCATCAGAGAGAGAATGTCCGGGAACGAAGCGGTGGCATACGGAATCCGCCAGGTAAATCCCGATGTCATGCCGGCCTTTCCCATCACGCCTTCCACAGAGATCCCCCAGATGGTCTCGACCTACATCGCCAACGGCGAGATCGACACAGAATTTATCCCCGTAGAGAGCGAGCACTCCGCCATGTCCGCGGCAATCGGCTCCGAGGCGGCAGGCGCCCGCACGATGACGGCGACGTCTTCCGCCGGCCTGGCCCTCATGTGGGAGGAGCTCCTCCTGGCGGCTTCAAACCGCCTTCCCCTGGTCCTGACTCTGGTGAACCGGACCCTGTCCGGCCCCATCAACATCAACTGTGACCACTCGGACGGCATGGGCGCCCGCGACACAGGATGGATTCAGATCTACGCGGAAAACAATCAGGAGGCTTACGACAATTATCTGCAGGCATTTCCCATCGCCGAGGACCCCAGAGTCCATCTCCCGGTCATGGTCTGCCAGGACGGCTTTATCACCAGCCACGCGGTGGAGAATATCGAGCTGCTGGAAGACGAACCCGTGCGGAAATTTGTCGGAACCTATAAACCCGAAGAATTCCTCCTCAACCCCGGAAAACCCGTGGCCGTCGGCCCCTACTCCGTCTCCAATTACGCCATGGAAGCCAAAAAGGCTCAGGAGGATGCTATGGAGCACGCAGGTCAGGTCATCCTCGAAGTGGCCGACCGCTTTGAGAAACTCTCCGGCCGCAGATACGGTTTTTTTGAAGAATACCGCACGGAAGATGCCGAATATATCATGCTGATCATGGGCTCCGCGGCGGGAACAGCCAAGGCGGCAGTGGACGAACTGCGTAAAGAAGGATGGAAGGTCGGAGTGCTCAAGCTCCGCGTCTTCCGCCCCTTCCCGGAAAAAGAGCTGGCACAGGCTCTGAGCAAGTGCCGCGCCGCAGCCATCATGGACCGCTGCGAGAGTTACAACGGCTGCTCCGGTCCTCTGGGAAGCGAGGTTCCCGCTGCCCTCTACCGCGGCAAAGTCATGATTGAGACCGTCAATTACATCTACGGACTCGCGGGCCGCGACTTCACCGTCGAAGACGTCAGGGAGATTTTCTCGGAGCTCCGCGAAGTGGCAGAGGGCCGGATCGAGGCGCCCAACCACAAATACATCGGCCTGCGCAGTAAATGAATCAGACTCCCGACATCACACGGGCAAATCACTTTTGAAAGAGGCGATGAAAAGCGCCCGGGGGAAAGCAATAGAAAAAGCAATAGAAAAAGCAATAGAAAACGCGATAGAAAAACGCCTGAAAGAGGCGATGAAAATAATTGAGAGAAAGCGGTAAAACAGCAATGAGCAATGTAAATAATACAGCAAAGATCGATCAGGAGGATTTCAGCCTCAAAACCATGCTGCAGCGGCCGGAGCGTCTGACTCCCGGCCACCGCATGTGCGCCGGCTGCGGAGCTACCATCGGTGTGCGCGCTGTGCTGCGCGCCCTCCATCCGGAAGACCGGGCCGTTATCGGCAACGCCACGGGCTGTCTGGAAGTCTCCTCCTATATGTACCCTTACACCTCCTGGGAGGACAGCTACATTCACAATGCCTTTGAAAATGCGGGAGCGACCCTGAGCGGCGTGGAGACAGCCTATCGTGCCCTCCGAAAGAGGGGGCGCCTCCCCGAGGGGGATCATTTCAAGTTCATCACCTTCGGCGGGGACGGCGGAACCTATGACATAGGTTTTCAGTCTCTGTCCGGCGCCATGGAGCGCGGACACGACATGGTCTACGTATGTTATGACAACGGCGCCTACATGAACACCGGCATCCAGCGCTCTTCTGCCACTCCCATGTTCGCGGACACAACGACGACACCGGCCGGCAAATGCTCCAGCGGAAAGATCCAGTACCGCAAAGATCTCACCGCCATCATCGCTGAGCACTATGTGCCTTACGCAGCCCAGACAACCCTGACAAAAGATTTCAAAGACCTGCACAGAAAGGCCGCCAAAGCCATTTACACCGAGGGAGCCGCCTTTCTCAACATGATGACCCCCTGCCCCCGCGGGTGGCGCTACGAGACCAGCGAGGTCATGGAAATCTGTCGTCTGGCAGTGGAGACCTGCTACTGGCCTCTTTTCGAAGTCGACCACGGCAAGTGGATTCTGAGCTACAGGCCCAAAAACAAGCTCCCCATTGAGGACTTCCTCCGTCCCCAGGGGCGCTTCAAGCACCTCTTCAAGCCCGGAAATGAGCACCTGATTGCTCTTTTCCAGCAGGAAGTCGACCGCCGCTGGGAGGACCTGCTCTACCGCTGTGACAGATAAAAAGAAAAAGCTTAAAAACGCAAAAAATAAAATCAAAAAACATGCAAAAAAGATTGCCGGCTGATGTAATATAGGTATCAGAGCTATGGGCGGCAGGTGGATAATCCTGAAGCTGTAAAAAGCGAAGATGCGAATATAAAAGCAGTGAAAACACAGAAGCTGCGAATGACTGACGGCCGGCGGACATTGTGCCGGGAAAGGGCATGACATGACCTTATTGACATACCAGATTTTTAAAACTGTCTCTGAAGCGGGGAGCTTTCACAAGGCGGCGGACCTGCTGGGTCTGACACCCTCCGCGATCAGCCATGCCATTTCCGGGATGGAAAAAGAGCTCGGCTTTTCTGTCTTTACCAGAGGAAAGTCCGGCGTGAGTCTGACCAGCTCCGGCAGTCAGCTGCTGCCCTATGTCTATTCCGTCCTCAACTGTGAAGAAAGCCTGCAGCAGGCAGTCTCCGAGATGAACGGCCTGCAGCAGGGCACTGTCAAGGTGGGTGTTTTTTCAAGCGTCTGCACAGGCTGGATGCCGGGGATCATCAAATCCTTCGCGGTCCTGTATCCGGCAGTTGAAATTGAACTGTTTCAGGGAACCTATGACGATGTCGTCTACTGGATCAAAAACGGCGTCGTAGACTTCGGCTTTCTTTCCACATCCAGTGCAAAAGACCTGCCGATCGAGCCTTTTTACAGGGATCCCCTGCTCTGCATCGTGCCCGGAAACTATGAGAAAGAAGAAGCCGGGGAGTTCATGACCATCTCCGAGATGTCCCGCCGCCGCTTCGTGGTCCAGCGTGAGTCGACAGATGCCGACATCCAGAAATATCTCAAACAGAATCATTTGGATATCTCTACCCGCTACCATGTCGTGGACGACCTCTCGACCGTTGCAATGGTGCAGGCGGGCTTCGGAATATGCATTATGCCCGAGCTGGTCATGACCGACATCCCTTACAACGTGCGCTCCTACCGCATGGATCCCGATGCAGCCCGCATCATTGGACTTGCTGTGCGCGGACCCGGACAGATGGCCCCTGCCGCCCGCACGCTGTACCGGCACATCCTGGAAAAATACAGAAATATCTGACTGCAGCCGGCTGGCAGCAGCTGGCTGAAAGAAACCCAAAATCCGGAAACCCAAAATCCGGAAACCCAAAATCCCAAATCCGAAATCACAGAAACCCTATATCCAAAACCCGAAATCTCAAAACCGCCATCCCCGGCAAAATGCCGGAAATGGCGGTTTTCTTATGACACAGTCCTGTAATATCTTGTCTGGTTTGCGGCAGGCACAGCCCGGTCGGGGCAGAGGGTGGCGAGGCCGGCTTCTTCCTGTTTCCTCATTGTGTTATATCCGTAATTTCAGACTTAAAGGATTATCCTGCGAGGCTGAAAAGTCTC
Organism: uncultured Lachnospiraceae bacterium; assembly: GCA_902777355.1. Taxonomy (GTDB): domain Bacteria; phylum Bacillota; class Clostridia; order Lachnospirales; family Lachnospiraceae; genus CAG-791. The sequence goes on from CACYTU010000025.1 coordinate 24,749, forward strand.
GCGAGACCCCGGCAGGCGAGGGCGTCCGAAGGTACATCACGCCGCCAGTTTTTTTCCGTACTGGGTACGGTAGAGCTCGCTGTAGATACTTCCGTTTTCGAGAAGCTCGGTGTGAGTCCCCTGTTCGACAATGCGTCCGTCCCTGACGACGAGAATTTTGTCGGCGGCCAGAATGGTGGAAAGCCTGTGGGCGATCAGGATGCTGGTCCTGGTCCGGATCAGCGGATCGATAGCTCTCTGAATCGAGGCCTCCGAGATGGAATCCAGGGCGGAGGTCGCCTCATCAAAAATAAGGAGAGCAGGATCCTTAAGAAGGACACGGGCGATGGAAATGCGCTGGCGCTCTCCTCCTGAGAGCTTGAGTCCGCGGTTGCCGACAAGGGTATCAAACCCCTGAGGGAGGGCACGGATCATCTCGTAGATGTTGGCTTTTTTGCAGACTTCAATGAGTTCCTCTTCAGACGCGTCGGGCTTTGCGTAGAGCAGGTTGTCCCGCAGCGAACCGTTGAAGAGGCAGGTGTCCTGGGTCACGATGCCGATATTGGCGCGCAGCCAGGAAAGATTCAGCTTTCGCACATCGATGCCGTCCACGCAGACGCTCCCTCCAAGGACGTCATACAGGCGCGGTATCAGGCTGACAATAGTGCTCTTGCCGGCCCCGGAAGGACCGACGATCGCAATGCTCTTCCCGGGTTCCAGCGAGAAGCTGACATCGTGGAGAATAAGGTTCTCTTCCTGATCCCGCATAGAAGAAGCAGGTTTATCGGCATTTACCAGTCCGCTGGCTTTTTCAAGTACAGTGCTCTTCTCTTTTCCCGTATCTTCTTTTTTCTCATAGGAAAAATCTTTCTCATAGGCAAAATCCACATGAGAGAATGTGACCGCGCCGGTGGCTTTTTCGGGGATGATGGCATCAGCAGGGGATTCAATTTCGACCGGCATGTCCAGATAATTGAAAATTCTGGTGAAAAGGGCCATGGCCCGGATCCAGTCGACCTGAATGTTCAGAAGCTGGTTGACCGGACCGTACATTTTGGAGAGCAGGGCGACCAGTACGGTGATATCGCCGACTGTGAGACTGCTCCCTCCGCGGATCATGAGGATTCCGCCTGCCAGATAGAGCAGCATGGGGCCCACACTGGCGAAGGTACTGATGGCGACCCTGAACCACCGACCTGCCATACGCTCGCGGATGTGAAAGGAGATCATCTCCCTGTTTTCGTGCACATAGCGGTCATATTCATAGTCCTCACGCCCGAAGAGCTTGACCAGAAGCTGACCGCTGACAGACATGGTCTCGCCCAGGATTCCGTTGATCCGGTCATTGCAGGCCTGCGCCTCACGGGTCAGCGTCCAGCGGGTTTTGCCGGCCTTGCGGGTGGGGATGACAAACAGTGGAACGACCATCATGCCCAGGACAGCCATGAGAACATTCTTGTGCATCATTGCGATGATGGCAGCGGTCAGTGTGATCGCATTGGAGAGGATGCTGGTGAAGGTGTTGGAGATGACCGCTTCGACCCCGTCGATATCGCTCGTCATGCGGGTGATGATATCCCCCTGGCTGCCGGAGGTAAAAAACTGCTGGGGCATCTTTTCCAGATGCCGGAACATGCGGTTGCGCATGTCAAAGGTGACATGCTGGGAAATCCAGGCGTTCAGCCAGCTCTCCAGCACACCGATCAGATTTGCGCCTAAAGTCACCCCCAGAGAGAGGACGATCAACCGGATCAGAAGCGGCAGATTCTGACCGATCAGTCCCTGGTCGATGATCCGCCCTGTCAGGATTGCGGGATACAGGTTCAGGATCGAAGAGGCAGTCACACAGAAAAGTGCCAGAGCGAGCTGTTTCCAGTAGGGGGCAAGATGTGCCCAAATCCGGGCCAGCAGCTCTTTTGTGACCTTGGGGCGGGAAGCATTTTCTTCCTCTGTCAGAAAACGACCGCTGGGTCCATGCATCATTCTAACAGGCATATCCACCTCCTTTCCGAGATGCGAAAGCATCGAGGAACCCGAGGAGAAATCATGAAGATGATTTCTCCGAAGGGATCAGGGAAGCCGATACACAGATCGGCTTCCGCACAAAGAAATCAGCGCATCAGCGTGATTTCTTTGTGCTGCCTCCTTTCCGAGATGCGAAAGCATCGAGGAACCCGAGGAGAAATCATGAAGATGATTTCTCCGAAGGGATCAGGGAAGCCGATTCACAGATCGGCTTCCGTAGGTATATTACTCTTCTGCGCGGCGCTGCAGTTTATTCAAAAGCCGAAAGAGTTCCGTTCGTTCTTCTTCTGTAAGAGGGCTGAACAGCTGATTCATTTTTTCTTTTCTCTCGTCCTGCAGCTCGCAGGCGCGTGCTCTTCCCTTTTCCGTCAGGGTGATCAGAGTCGCCCTCTTGTCTGACGGGTCAACATTTCTCTCAACATATCCATCGCTCTCAAGGTGACCGATAAACTCGGACATGGTCGATGCATTGATCCGCATCAATTCCGTGAGCTGTTTCTGTCGAAGACCTGCGCCGAAAGTTCCGTTTTCCGCCGGGCTTTCTTTTCCGTCGGAAGGAAGGACATTCTCCCTTTCTTGCTCCTGCGGGACTTCATGCTCCAGAAGGAGCGTCAGGATTCGTTCCCTGGCCAGAACGGGAGAGCGATGACCGTGGGGGCGGTGAGGCGGTCTTCCCGGAGGGCAGTCCGGTCCGCCCGGAAAGGCCGGTCCTTCCGCGTGCTGACCTTCCCCGTGCAGGTATCGCCTTGCGCCTCTGGTAAAGTGGATCAGTTCAATATAGAGCATCTCTTCATTTGTTCTTTTCAATTCGTCTTTTCCGCCTCCCAACTTCTGTCTATATTTGTTTGGTACCGAAATAATAATACTTCCACGCAGATGGTTTGTCAATTTAATTCGGTACCAAAATAATGAACTTTTTATGTACTTTTCTGATGTTCTATTTGACAATGGACGAACTACTTAACGCAGGTCAATACTGCTGAGTAAAATGGACTTGGCCGTTTCCGGTAAGATGAGTAAATCTGTATTTATTCATTGTTATTCTCCCGGGCTTATTTTTTTGCTCTTTACAGTGGGAACGCAACCGCGTCCGAGTAAAGCTTTTTCAGGATATCAAGGAAGGTTTTCAGACTGTCTCTCTGGTCTTCTTTATGGGTGCATAGAACGCAGGAGAAGCCCTCCTTGCAGTCGAACGGGATCCACGCGAACTGTCCGCTGTGGTCGTTTAAGAAGCCCGGCGCCAGACAGACGCCGCGTCCCGCAGCCACATTTGTCAGCGTGGTGTCATGATCAGCACTGTTAAAATAATTGATCTTTCCTGAGCTGATCAGCCGGTGCTGAACTGTTTTCAAAGTCTGCGGAGATCCCCCGCCTACCATCAGCGTCCGTCCATACAGATCCTCTTCGCAGATGAGGTTTTTACAGGCAAGCGGGTCATCCCTGTTTGCGATCAGATAGATCCGGCTCTCAAAGAGGTCGTGGACCTGGATACCCGCGACCTGTTTCGTCTGTTCTTTCAGTGCAAAGACGATATCTGCTTCATTCTGAAGGAACGATTCCATGCTGTTCTCATACCGGAAAAGCGGCGTGATCTGAACGTTTGGTTCCGACTCCGAGAATACCTGCATGGCCTCGGGGAGGAAGAAAACAGCCTGCCGCACCATCATGCAGATAGAGATGCTATCCTGATATTTTACGCTGAAGTTCTGGCCCTGCTCGATGGCTCGTTTCAGATCCTGCCGCATACCGGTCAGGAAGGAAACAAACTGCGCGCCGGCAGGAGTGAGCGAAGCACCTTTTCCGCTTCTCTCAAAGATCGCAAAGCCGACCTCATCCTCCAAAAGCCTGATCTGATAAGAAAACGTGGGCTGGCTGACGAACATGTTGTCGGCTGCCCGGCTGAAGTTCAACGTATGGGCAAGCTCTATACAATAATCGATCTGTTTCGTGGTCATGGTCTGTCCTCGCTATTTAAAAGTTAAATGAGGTATTGCATGTTTCGATTGGACTTCGCAATATCGCGTCGATATAATAAAGCCAGAGAAAAAAACATAGCGTATGCCGGACCAGAATAACAGGAGGAACCAGTCATGACTAAAACACTGATCGCATTTTTTTCAAGAGCGGATGAAAACTACTTCGCAGGCGCAATGAGGTACGTCAAAGTCGGGAATACCGAGATCGTATGCAGCATCATCAAGGATCTGACCGGAGCCGACAGCTTCAAAATCGAGATGAAGAATCCCTATTCCCCGGTGTACATGACCTGTATAGAAGAGGCGAAGAAGGACCTGCGGGCGAAAGCCAGACCGAAGCTTGTCTCCATGCCGGAGTCCATCGACGAGTATGACACGATCATTCTGGCTTATCCAAACTACTGGGGCACGATGCCTATGGCTGTGTTCACCTTCCTGGAGGCCTTCGATTTCACCGGCAAGACGATCCTGCCTCTCTGCACCAATGAAGGAAGCGGCATGGGCGGCAGTGAACGCGACATCAAAAAGGCCTGCCCCGGAGCAGATGTAAAAGCCGGCCTTCCTATCGCCGGAAGCCAGGCGGCAAATTCAAAGGCAAGCGTGCAGAAGTGGCTTTCCGCGAACGGGCTGCTGTGAATCCCGGAAGGAAGGCTCATGAAACCATATTGAGGAATGAAAAGGAGAACATCATGGAATATATCGTTCTGAACAATGGAGTGAAATGCCCGGTGATCGGGATCGGAACCTTTATGCTCTCCCCTGCGGAGGCAGAGAACAGCGTCCGGGAAGCGCTGAAGATGGGCTATTCCCTCGTGGATACCGCCAATGCTTATGTCAATGAGCGCGCCGTCGGACGCGGCATGAAGGCCAGCGGAGTCTCACGTGAAGACATTTTCCTCTCCACGAAACTCTGGCCCAGCGAATATGAAAATGAGAATGCGGTCGACGAGACGCTGGAGCGCCTGGGTGTGGACTACGTGGATCTTCTCTACATTCATCAGCCTGCGGGCAACTGGCTGGCAGGCTACCGTCAGCTGGAAAAGGCTTACAAAGAGGGCAAGGCAAAGGCGATTGGCATCTCCAACTTCGAAGGGAAGTACATCGAAGAGCTGGAGACCAAATGGGAGATCGCACCCCAGTTCATCCAGGTCGAGGCGCACCCGTACTTTACCCAGCAGGAGCTTCGTAAGACACTGGACAAGTATGGCATTAAACTGATGAGCTGGTATCCGCTGGGACACGGCGATAAGTCACTGCAGAATGAGCCTGTATTCGCAAAGCTTGCGGAAAAGTACGGAAAGACGCCTGTGCAGGTCATTCTACGCTGGCATACCCAGATGGGTTTTGCCGTCATTCCCGGCAGCAAGAACGTCGATCACATCAAGGATAATCTCGATATCCTGGACTTTACGCTGACCGATGAGGAAATGGCTGAGATCGCGAAGCTTGACAAAGGCGTACGCTACTACCACAGGACTGATGAACAGCTCATCCAGTTCGCAGGCTGGAGACCTTCCTTCGAATTGAAAAGCATGCCAGCGCATTCTTGAGACTTCAGTCATGAGTTAGCTGGCTTTTGTTTCCCCATATAAGGGAGTGTTCGAACTGCCGTGACCGGCTGTCAATTTTTCTC
>CACYTU010000026.1 GCA_902777355.1 uncultured Lachnospiraceae bacterium
TTTCCAGACCCACATTTATCATATCACGGGAGTTTACTTGTATCTAAAGATCTGCCCTCCCCCTGCAGAGCAGGGGGTTTATTTTTGACTGTGACACAACAAAAGAAATACCGCCGATAGCAGATCTGCTTTCGGCGGTATTTTTTACGTCACAGGTATTGATTACCTGGTCTCATCAGCTGTTCTTTTTGCCTGATCTTATTAGCTGGTCTTTTTGCCTGATTTTATTAGCTCGTGTTTTTGCCTGATCTTATTAGCTCGTGTTTTTGCCTGATCTTATTAGCTCGTGTTTTTGCCTGATCTTATTAGCTCGTCTTTTTGCCTGATCTTATTACCTGGTCTTATTGCACAATCTTATTACCTGGCCTTATTGGCTGATCTTTTTTAGCTGAACATACTTTCCAGATCCTCCTGGCAGAGGGGCTTGAGACCATTATCAGTCAGAACCTTAATCGCGGCTTCATTATCTGCTACTCTGAATATCATGCAGGCACAGTTCTCTTTTTTTGCAAGAAAAGCATATGAATACTCAAGGTTGATATCGTTGCCTCCCAACAGGTTCAGAACATTGACCAGGGCTCCGGGCTTGTCTTCAAATACGACGGCAAGGACCCGGGTCACAGAGCACACATATCCTTCCTGCTTCAGGATCAGGATGGCTTTTTCCGGATCATTTACAATGATCCTGACAATGCCGAAATCTTCTGTCTCTGCCAGAGAGAGCGCCCGCAGATCGATCCCGCTGTTCTGGAGAATCGTGGTAAAAGACGCCAGTGACCCCGGTTTGTTTTCAAGAAAAGCCGAAATCTGTTTTACTGTCATAATCCCCTCCTCCTTTCAAAAATCACTTTTTCTTTTCAGATGTGCCGCTGTTATATAGATTTCTCATATCGATTACACGTTTTGCCTTGCCCTCACTTCTGACGATGGACTTGGGCGCGACCAGTTTCACGATACAATAAATGCCCAGCATCGCCTTGAGATCATTGACAAGAAGTTTTTCCCGCTTTGTAATGTCTTTGAGGGAGTCGGAGAACATCTCGGGAGTCATCTCGACCTGTACCTCGATGCGGTCACTGTGTTTCTCTCTGGTCACGATAATCTGGTAATTTGCCGGATATCCGTTCTTCATCAGGACAGCTTCAATCTGGCTCGGGAATACATTGACGCCCTTGACGATCAGCATATCATCACTGCGGCCCATGGGCTTAGCCATTCTGATGTGGGTCCTGCCGCACTTGCAGGGCTCCGGATTGAGCACACAGATATCTTTGGTGCGGTAGCGGAGCAGGGGGAAAGCCTCTTTGGTAATGCTTGTAAAGACCAGCTCGCCTTTCTCTCCGTAGGGCAGTACTTCGCCGGTTTCCGGATTGATGATCTCAGCGATGAAGTGGTCCTCGTTGATGTGCATGCCGTCATTTTGTGAGCACTCAAAAGCGACACCCGGACCGGAAATCTCCGTCAGTCCGTAAATATCAAAAGCCTTGAGGCCAAGCTTGTCCTCAATGTCTCTGCGCATCTCTTCAGTCCAGGCTTCAGCACCGAAAATACCGGATTTCAGGTTGATCCTGTCACGCAGTCCGCGCTCATTTACACATTCTGCCAGGTAGGCGGCATAGGAAGGAGTACAGGCAATAATTGTGGTGCCCATATCCGTCATGAACTGAATCTGCCGGTCTGTATTTCCCGATGACATGGGGAGCGTCAGAGAACCTACTTTGTGTGATCCGCCGTGAATGCCGGCACCGCCCGTAAACAGGCCGTATCCATAGCAGACCTGTACGACATCATCTTTGGTTCCTCCGGCCGCGGTGATAGCGCGGGCACAGCATTCTTCCCACAAATCTATATCATTCTGAGTATAAAATGCCACTACTCTTTTTCCTGTCGTCCCGCTGGTGGAATGAATGCGGACACAGTCCGACAAAGGAGTGGCGAGCAGACCGTAGGGATACTCTTCCCTCAGATCCTCCTTGCTCAGAAAAGGAAGCTTGTGCAAATCCCTGATGCCCTGAATGTCGTCCGGTTTCACACCTGCGGCATCCATCTTCTTTTTATAATAAGGCACGTTCTCATACACCCGTTTTACAGTTGCAGCCAGACGCTCATCCTGCCACTTTGTAATCTGCTCCCGGGACGCACATTCCACTTCGGGATTAAAATAGTGTTCCATGTTCAGCAATTCCCTCCTTAGTTCGCCTTCCTTCTCATATTTTTATTTGGATAATTATCAATATTTATCATAATCATCTACATTTAGCATATTCATCTATATTTATCATAATCATTTATATTTATCATAATCATTTATATTTATCCGCACTTTTATTTGGCCAGGTTGGCAAATTTAGTCAGCTGCGGCTGCCAGCTGAGTTCCACGGTTCCGATCGGGCCGTTTCTCTGTTTGGCGATAATGATCTCAGCAATTCCCTTTTTCTCGGAATCCTCATTGTAATAGTCATCGCGGTATATAAACATGACCAGGTCCGCATCCTGCTCAATAGCTCCCGACTCACGAAGGTCCGAAAGCATAGGCCGGTGGTTGGGCCTGGACTCCACTGCGCGCGAGAGCTGGGAAAGAGCCACTACAGGCACATTCAGTTCTCTGGCCAGTGCCTTGAGAGAACGTGAAATATCCGAGATTTCCTGTTGGCGCGAATCGTTTCTGCCGCCGGAGCCGCTCATCAGCTGTAGATAGTCGATGATAACAATATCCAGTCCGAATTCAATCTTGTACTTGCGGCATTTTGAACGCATCTCTGCAACTGTAATAGCCGGGGTGTCATCGATGATCAGACGGCTCTCTCCGATCTTCTGTGCACTCTCTATAACCTCTGCCCACTCTGATTCTGTCAGATCTCCTGTCCGGATCTTCTGTGCCTCGACATGTGACTGCATGGCGAACATTCTGTTGACAAGCTGCTCACGGGACATCTCGAGAGAAAAGACCGCAACACAGCGGTCTTCACGCAGAGTCAGATACTCGGCAATGTTGAGGACCAGTGCTGTTTTTCCCATGGAGGGGCGTGCCGCGATCAGGATAAAATCCGCCGGCTGCAGACCGGCTGTCCTGCTGTCCAGATCTGTGAAGCCTGTGGAAAGGCCGGTGACATTTCCCTTGATTCTGGAAGCCTGGTCGATCCTGTCCATGGCATTGAGGACGATCTGCCTGATGGGAACAAAATTGGAGGCAGTCCGCCTCTGGGAAATCTCAAAAATTCTTCTCTCAGCTTTGTCCAGCAGGGTCTCCATCTCTTCCTGTTCCGCGTAACAGCTGCCGGCAATTTCCTCATTGGCGCGGATCATACTCCTCAGCAATGATTTTTCAGCCACAATGTTCGCGTAGGATTTGATATTCGCGGAAGAAGGAACCATGGCGATCAGTTCACGGATCAGCTCATCCGAGTACAGCTCGGGAGGCAGATTCTTCTCGCGCAGCTTTGCCTGCAGTGTGACGGGGTCGATCGCGACTCCCTTTCTGCTCATTTCCAGCATGGTCCGGTACAGAATACCGTTCTGTCTGGCATAAAAATCTTCTTCTTTCACAATCTCCGAAGCGATTTCGACCGCGTCGGGATCGATCAGCATGGAACCCAGAACAGACCGCTCCGCTTCCAGGCTGTGCGGCATCACTCTGCCGACCAGGTCTTCCTGTGCCATATATCAGGCCTCCATATGATCAGGCCTCTACGACCTTCAGCATGAATTTTCCAGTCACCTGAGGGTGCAGGCGGATCGGAATCTCAAAGCTGCCAAAGGATTTGATCGGCTCCTGGAGCTGGATCTTTTTCTTGTCCAGATCAAGATTGTGCTGCTTTTTCGCCTCCTGGGAGATTTCCTTGGCGCTGACAGAGCCGAAGACACGGCCGTTTTCACCCGCCTTCATCTTGACTACCACAGTGACCTTGCCGAGCTCCTGTGCCAGCTTCTGCGCGTCCGCAAGCTTTGCGGCCGCTTCTTTCTCCTGGCGCAGCTTCTTGAGTTTCAGATCATTCTTGTTCTTTTCGTTGGCTTCTACGCCCAGTTTTTTGGGAATGACATAGTTCCTGGCATATCCGTCACTGACATTGACAACATCGCCCTCTTTACCGAGAGATTTGACATCCTGTAAAAGTATAACCTTCATGTATTCCTCCTTCTGTTTTTGAATGCATCGTCAGATTTCAATCTCACCGTCTTCGATCATCTGGTCTATGACTTCCTTGACCCTGGCGATGGTATCTTCAATCGTTGTATCCGAAAGCTGGCAGCCCGCCATATTGATATGTCCGCCGCCTCCCATATGTTCCATGACCAGCTGGACATTGACTTCGTCGATGGAGCGGGCACTGACAAACAGGAGATTGTTATATTGCGTGATGACAAAGCTGGCTTTGATCCTGTCTATATTGAGCAGCTCGTTGGCCGCCTGGGCACCGATTACTGTAGGGCTGCGCAGTCCTTCCCCGCCGCAGACAGATATGGCAAAGACATCTCTGTAGATTTCCGCCTGGGAAACCGCATCCGCGCGGGCCTTGTAATCCACAGCCTCCTCCCGGAAAAGCTTTCTGACACGTACCACATCCGCGCCGCTCCGTCTCAGGAAAGCTGCCGCCTCAAAGGTGCGGACACCGGCATTTTTGACAAAGTTGTCCGTGTCCACTACGATTCCGCCGTATATGGCATCCGCCTCTTCAGGGCGGAGGCGGATATTTTCGCCAGTGTACTGCACGATCTCGGCAACCATCTCGCAGGCTGAGGACGCGTAACCCTCTATATAAGACAAAGTGGCGCCCTCGATGACATCTTTTCCCGCGCGGTGATGATCCAGAACCACTGTCGACTTACAGCGCACCAGAAGTTCCGGGCACTCTGTTCTGGCGGGGGTATTGACGTCGACAACCACAACACAGGAATTCTCCGATACCAGTTCGACCGCCTGGGCACTGGTCACGATAAAGTCCTTTTCATATTCCGGATTATTATCAAACAGCCTCAAAACCTGAAGAAGGGAGACTGTGCGTTCATTGATGACAATATAAGCCTTCTTTTCCAGTGTTCTGGCGATCCTGTAAATACCGACTGCAGCGCCGAAGCTGTCGGGATCCCCCATTTTGTGTCCCATGATGAACACATCGTCCCTGGAGCGGATAATCTCTTTGAGCGCCTGCGCTTTTACTCTGGCCTTGACACGTGTATTTTTTTCCACCTGTCTTGTCTTTCCGCCGTAATACACGACGTTGTCGGGGTACTTCACGACTGCCTGGTCACCGCCGCGGCCCAGGGCCAGTTCTACTGCGTTGCGCGCAAATTCAAAGTTCTGCGTATATGCCAGGCCGTCCAGTCCGAAACCGAGACTGAGGGTGACAGCCATCTCATTTCCCACGTTGACTTTTTTGACATCCTCCAGGATATCAAAATGTGAATCCAGAAGATTCTGCAGGGCCTTTTTCCGCAGTATCACCAGGTACTTGTCCTTCTCGATCTTGCTGCAGATGCCGTCGATTGCGGTGATATACTGGGTCACCTTACGGTCGATCAAAGCGATCAGAAGCACCTTGCGGACCTCTTCTACTGTATCGATGACCTCTTCGTAGTTGTCGATATAAAACAGACCCACAACGATACTCTGATCATCTATTTCCCTGATGGCCAGCTGCGTGGCTGTGTTGTCCAGCAGGCAGAGCACAATGACGTCGCCTTCTACGCTGTCACCGAACATGGTCGCGCTGCCGGCCAGATGGCTGGCCCTGATCCGGCGCATCTGAGCTATATAGCTGTTTCCTACGAGCTCCGTCTGGATCTTGGCCGTCTTTTCGTCTTTCGGGAAATTATCTCTGCTGAGAGAGGGCAGAATCGTGGAAATAGGTCTTCTGTAGCTGATATCCCTGTGGATCGCCTCCTCAAAAGCATGGTTCATCCAGAGCAGGTGTCCGCCCTCATCGAGGATGGCATAGGGAATATCCGTCTCTCGGAGGAGCAGATCCTCAAGGCCCAGAAATTCCTGTGCATACTGTGCTATTTCTCTTCTGTAAACCTCGCGGCTGTTGATAAAAACCGCTGCCATGACAACCGTGTAGATCATGCAGGCAAGCGTAAGGGCCGCAAAGGACCTGGCGTCCAGAAACAGAATCAGAATATCCGTCACCCAAAGGATGACAGCAAGAATCAGCGTCACTCTGAAATATCCGAAAACACGCCCTCTTTTTCTTTTTATCAATGACTGCACAGAAGACTGTACAGAAGACTGTATAGATGACTGCACAGGTGTCTGTACGGATTCTTGTACAGATTCTTGTACGGATTCTTGTACAGATGTCTTCTCTTCAGACTGCATTTCCTGTGCAGCAGAGTCCGACGGATCTGTCACATTCACTTTTTCCATTCATAAATCTCCATAGCAAGTGATATTACAGCGGCATACGCAGATCGCAGTCACCCGATCTGACCGGCACGTTCGTCCAGCCAGTCCGCTGCCTGCTGCATTCCTTCCTCGGAAAAAGGAAAGGTCTTATCTGTCTTTTGTCCGTCCTCCGTGGCCGCATATCCGAAGGGACCCTGCCAGATCGTCACCAGCAGGGATGCCTCTCCCCGCTTTTCCGGCGGGGTATAATGGACGTTCTGAAGCGGCTGGCGTGCGATGCGGAACCTCATTTTCCCGCAGCTGCCAAAATAAGCCTCACCGTATTCATAGTGGACGAAAGGAAATAAATCCTCTCTGGCAATTCTTCTCTCATCGCTCATAGCGCTCAGATCTCTCCCCTCACATGCTCCGCGCACGCATAGGACGCATGCGCTGAAGCTCTCTGTTACGACGCAGCCGCCGGTGTCTTTCCGGTGTAAAGATGATAATAACGCTGCCCGAGGGCGAGCAGCTCCTCGTGTGTCCCCTGCTCGACGATCCTGCCCTGTTCAAGGACTATGATCAGATCACTGTTGCGGATCGTGGACAGGCGATGGGCGATCACGAAGGTCGTTCTTCCCTTCATCAGCTGATCCATACCCGACTGGACGATTTTTTCTGTCCGGGTATCGATCGAGCTGGTCGCCTCGTCCAGAATGAGGGCTGGCGGATCCGCGATCGCCGCGCGGGCGATGGCCAGCAGCTGTCTCTGTCCCTGTGACAGGTTGGCCCCGTCCCCGGTCAGCATAGTGTCATATCCCTGGGGGAGCCTGCGGATGAATCCGTCCGCGTTGGCAAGTCTGGCGGCATTTATGACTTCCTCGTCCGTGGCGTCCAGTTTGCCGAAGCGGATATTCTCTTTTACTGTTCCCGTGAACAGATGGGTGTCCTGAAGGACGATTCCCAGTGAACGGCGCAAATCTCCCTTTTTTATCTTATTGACATTAATATTGTCATACCGGATCTTCCCGTCCTGGATATCATAAAACCGGTTGATCAGATTGGTGATGGTCGTCTTTCCCGCACCGGTCGATCCCACAAGGGCGATCTTCATACCGGGTCTGGCGTGGATCCAGATATCATGGAGGACGATCTTGTCGTCGCGGTAGCCGAAATCAACCCCGTTGAAGGTAATATCACCCTCCTGCTTCTGATAAGTGGTGGAGTCCGTCGCTTTGTGGTAGTGTTTCCATGCCCACTGTCCTGTGTGCTCCTCTGTCTCCACGATTTCTCCGTCCTCGTTTTGTCTGCAGTTTACCAGCATGACGTAGCCGTCGTCCGTCTCCGGTTTTTCATCCATCAGCCGGAAGATCCTCTCCGCGCCCGCAAGCGCCATGATGATGCTGTTAAACTGCATGCTCACCTGGTTGATCGGCATGGAAAAACCGCGGTTCAAAGTGAGGAAGCTGGCCAGGGCGCCGACCGTAAAACCCGCATAGGCATTGGCCGCCAGAATGCCGCCCACGATCGCGCAGATCACATAGTTGGCATTTCCGAGCTGTCCGTTGACCGGACCGATAATATTGGCAAAACTGTTGGCTCTGGAAGCACTTTTATACAATTCCTCATTTAATTCATCAAACTGCCTGATCGCCTCTTCTTCGTGCGAAAAGACTTTGACCACCTTCTCGCCCGTCATGGTCTCTTCGATGAAACCGTTGAGTCTGCCCAGATTGTGCTGCTGGGCGACGAAGTTCCTTCCCGACAGAGAGGTCACTTTACCGGAACAGAGCAGCATCACGCCTACCATACCGATGGAGACGCAGGTCAGAGGCGGGCTCAGGATCAGCATCATAGACAGGATACTGACAACCGTGATCAGGCTGTTGAGCAGCTGGGGCATACTCTGGCTGATCATCTGGCGCAGAGTATCAATATCATTTGTATAGACAGACATAATGTCGCCGTGCGCATGCGTATCAAAATATTTGATCGGCAGACTTTCCATGTGCTCAAACAGCTCTGTGCGCAGGCGTCTCATCGTCCCCTGGGTGACGCCTGCCATGGTGCGGGCCTGCAGATAAGCGCATCCGATTCCCACAGCATAAAAGCAGGCGACGCGGCCCATAGCCCTCAGCAGAGGTGAAAAATCAGGCGCTGCCTGCCCCGACCTGACCTGCTCCACCATGGGAAGGATATAGGCATCGATCAGAGTGCGGGTAAACATGGTTCCCTGTACATTGGCGAAAACGGACACGACAATACAGACCGCCACTGCCAGCAGCTGCAGTCCGTAATTACGAAATACATATGAAAAAATTCTGCGAATCAGTTTTCCGGGATTTTCCACCTTGGGGCGGGGTCTTCCCCTCATTCCCCGGGGACCGCCGCCGATCTCCTTGACTTTTTCCGCCATCTGAGTCCCCTTTCCTTTTATGTCTCCGCGCTCTGCGCCGAGTCATTACCCGCTTTGTCGAAATCGGCGTCCGCGCCCGCCCCGGTCTGGGATTCATAGACTTCCCTGTAGATCCGGTTGCTGCGGAGCAGGTCCGCATGCCTGCCGAACCCGTTGACTCTGCCGTCGTCCATGACGATGATCCTGTCGCAGTCCTGCACGCTGGCAATGCGCTGCGCAATGATCAGACGGGTAGTGCCGGGAATCTCTTCCGCGAAAGCCCGCCGGATTTTGGCGTCAGTCGCTGTGTCTACAGCGCTGGTGCTGTCATCCAGTATCAGGATCCTGGGCTTTCTAAGAATAGCTCTGGCTATGCAGAGGCGCTGTTTCTGTCCGCCGGAGACATTGGTTCCGCCCTGCTCTATATAGGTATTATAACCTTCGGGCATTTTCTCAATAAATTCGTCCGCACAGGCAAGCTGACAGGCACGCCTGCACTCTTCATCTGTCGCGTCGGGATCGCCCCAGCGGAGGTTTTCATAAATCGTCCCTGAAAACAGGACATTTTTCTGAAGGACCACCGCGACCTGCCTGCGGAGGACATCCAGGTCATACTCCCTGACATCGTGTCCGCCGACAAGAATGCGGCCCTCCGTGACATCATATAAGCGGCTGATCAGGTTGACAAGGCTCGATTTCGAACTGCCCGTGCCGCCGATGATCCCTATGCTCTCACCGGAACGGATGTCCAGGTCAATATCCTGGAGCACAGGATCCGAAGAACCCGGAGAATAGGAAAAATACACGTTTTCGAACCTGATGCTCCCGTCCGGAACCTCCATGAGAGGATTGTCCGGGTTTGTCAGGCTGCTCTTTTCCAGGATCACTTCCGTAATACGTTTCGCGCTGGCTTCAGACATGGATATCATGATCACAACCATGGAAAGCATCATCAGGCTCATCAGAATATTCATGCAGTAAGTCAAAAGGCTCATCAGGTTTCCCGTCGACAGAGTGCTTCCGACGATCATATTGGCACCGAACCAGCTGATCAGCAGAATACAGGAATAGACGATTCCCATCATGACAGGAGAAATGAGTGCCAGACGCAGTTCCGCCCGCATGAACATTTCGTAAATATTTCCCGCCGCCCTGCGGAAACGGCCGATCTCATAGTCCTCCCTGACATAGGCCTTGACGACACGGATCGCGGATACGTTTTCCTGGACACTTTCATTCAAAAGGTCGTAGCGTTCAAACACCTGCTTGAAATACCGGGTAGTCGACCTCATCATAAGTCCCATGAACAATGCCAGGACAGCGACGGCAGCCAGATAAATGCTGGACAGGCGGGCACTGATCATAAAGGACATGAACAGAGCTACAATCATTGTGGCCGGAGCCCTCATAGCCATCCTGAGTACCATCATATAGGCGTTCTGAATATTAGTAACGTCTGTTGTGAGCCTTGTGACAAGACTGGAAGTGGAAAACTTATCTATATTGGAGAAGGAAAAAGTCTGAATATTATCAAACATGGCTTTGCGGAGATTCCTGGCCAGTCCGGCTCCCGCCCTGGCTGCGAAAACGCCCCCGAGAAGGCCTGCCGCCAGGCCGCACAGTGCAACTGCGATCATCCTGGCACCGGTCTCCAGAATATAGGAAGTATTTCCCGCCATGACTCCATAATCGACGATCCTTCCCATCAGAACAGGGATGACCATCTCGCAGATTACTTCTCCCAGCATACAGGCCGGAGTAAGTATGGATATCAGGCGGAACTCCTTCACCTGGGATAATATTGTTTTGAACATAGTCTGTTTACTCCCTCCGGCGCACAGTAAAAGGCACGCCGGAATCTATATGCCAGCCTTCGCTGAATTAACAAAATTATCTCTTTATGATATAAAATTCTCCCCTTTATTGTCAATGGCATGGGCTGTCATTCAGGGGCTTCCGGTGTTTTCCGTTACTGTCCGCGCACCCTCTAAAGGGCGTGGACATGCAGCGCCGCGCTGTCTTCCCGTACGTTTCTCCTGTGCTGTCCTCCTGTGCTGTCCTCCCAATCTGCTCTCCCCTGCTGTCCACCTGTGCTGTCCTCCCAATCTGCTCTCCCCTGCTGTCCTCCTTTGCTGCCCTGCTGCCCTGCTGTCCTGTCTTATCCTGCCCCTCCCTCACGAACAAACAGCGCAGCTGTTTGCTGTAAACAGCCGCGCTGTCCGATGCACGACAGTGAGCAGGCATCATCGTTACTGTCCACGCCCTATCGAAGGCGTGGACATGTAACGACGCGTTTGGCGATTCCAATGCGCTTACGCGCCGCCAAACGCCGTACAACTCGGGTTAGCCGGTCTGTACTGTAACGGCATCATCAGCAAAGTCTTTGTCACTATACACACCCTGTCCGGGCTGTTTGTGCTCCGGCACAAACAGCCGGATTGAAATTAATCGTATCGACGATATTTTTCATTCCTGGTTCTCATCAGTGTACAGCGTACCGATCGAGAGGCCGCGCAGGGGTCCGTAGTCTTTCACCGGATTGCCGCGCAGATCCAGATAATCAAGCGCTGTGAGGGATTTCAAAACCGTGATGTCCTTAATCTCATTGTTCTGAAGCTCAAGTTCCTTCAGCATAACGAGTCCCTTGAGGGAATTGATGTCTTCGATCAGATTGTCGGAAAGATAGAGGCTTTCAAGAGAAGTCAGTCCCGCCAGCGGAGCAAGATTTTTCACTCTGTTGCTGCCAAGCATCAGGAGAGACAGATCTTTCATGCCGGTCAGCGCACTGATATTTCCGATCTCGTTTCCCCACAGGTTCAGCTGCCGCATTTTTGTCAGTCCCTCCAGCGGCTTTAAATCTGAAATGCTGTCGCTGTACAGGGTGAGGACTTCCAGATTTTTCAGCCCTGAGAGCGCTTCAATTCCCTGCAGCGGGTTATCTCCCAGATGCAGGATTCCCAGTGACTCCAGCTTGGACAGAGGCGAAATATCCGTGATCTTGTTTCCGTCCAGATAAAGCTGGGTCAGTCCTGTAAGGGTCTCCAGGGTCTTTATATTACTGATCTGATTATTGCGCAGATACAGGCGCTGGAGAGTCGTCAGGTTCCTCAGCGGCTGTATATCTGTAATCTGATTGTCGTCGAGGCAAAGCCCCTCCAGCTGTGTCATATCTGAGAAGGCTTCCAGACTGTTGATCCCGTTTCCGGTCAGATCCACACTCTTCAGGGCCGGGAACTGTTTCAGCACAGAGAAGTCTTTCAGTCCTGCGTTGGTGAGGTCCAGATAAGTGACCTTTTCCAGATCCTGCCGTGTGATCTCACCCTGCGGGATCTCCGCGGCCGCACGGACCGCCTGTTCCACTGCTTCATTCTCCCATTTCAGCGCAGGTTCCTTCTTTTCCTGAGCTGTCTTTGGTTTCTCCTCCGGGGCTTCTTTTCCCGGACTGCCGGTGGAATCCTCCCCACTTCCTTCTTCCTTTTTTTCCTCTTCTTTCATGAAGGGAAGATTTCCAATCAGAGACGGATCAGGGAGACGCCTGACGATCTGAGGGATTAAGATACACAGAAGGATAATCGGAATGAAGGCAATTGCCAGAACAGGAAGAATGCTGCCTTTCCTTTTCTTTTTTCCGCCGTCCCCGGTTCTTCTGCCGCGCTTTGCCGGTTCTTCAGCCGGTGCAGGGTCGAGGCTGCCCTGTGCCCTCTTGTTCTTCCTCTCCCCGGTTTCTTTTTCCGCACTGCTGCGGGTACCGGTTTCCTCCCGCTTTCTGCTGCCTTTCCGGCTGCTCTTTTCCGTCTTCTTTCTGCTGCCTTTTCCCGCGGTTCCTGTTTTTGCTGTCTCTTCCTCCAGGTCCGGATCCGGCCTGCCGTTTCCTCTCCCTCTCCTGCGCGGAGAATCACTCTCCCGCAAGTTCTCCTGATCATAAGGATCATAATAAGAGTCTCCATCGAGACCGTCCCTGCCGGAGTCCTCATACAGATCCTCATACAGATCCTGTTCTTCAATTTCGGACGCCTCGTCAAAAAAGCCTGCTCCGCGGCGTTTTGCCTCCTGTTCACTCCAAAGGCCCTGTTCGTCCGAATACTCAGAGCGCGACGCTGACCTCGAGCCTCTTCTGTTACCGGAACCCCTGCGCTTCTTTCCTCCCAGAACAGGGACGCTGTTATCCCGGCCGCAATGGGGACAGACCGGAATCCCGTCCGTCAGTTCAGTTCCGCAATATGCACAGCGCTGGATCATATCCCCCATAACAACACCTCCGTCTGTAGTCATAAGAAATAAACGACACGATGAACTTCCACCCCCCGCGGTGCTGAACCGCCTCCTTTGGAGATGCTGTCAAATCCCTGCAAGCCTTAAGAAATGCTCTGGTTTTCTGATATAGGGACTATTTTGTCGTTTACCATATCATTATAAGTGTTCGGGATAAATATGGCAAACACAATAGGGCAGAGGCGGCCATGCCGCCCTCTGCCCTCCCGCAGGCTGCCATCCGCCGTCAGGCGATAAATACCTGACGGCAGCCCTGCAATAAGAAAAACACCCGGCAGCGGGATAAACTGCCGGGTGTTTTTCAAGGGATGTTACAAGATGCTTAGGGGGGTAATATATTAGCTAGCGCTTTCACGCTGAACTAATCTTCATATACTTCCGGCTGCGCCGGAACAGGTTTCAAAGAGGAAAACCTTTATTTGTTTTGTCTGGGTTGTTTCTCTCTTTGATGGATTTATAATAACATGACTGCCCTATATCGAATAGATAATATTTTGACAAACTTTATACCTTTTTTGACATTTTTGTTATTGATGTTTTTTGTTATTACAAGTAATATAAGGGAAACAGAAAACGAAGTCTTTTTCAATAGGGCACATTCGACATATCTTCCCGCAACAGGCCTCCGGACAGCCGGTTCAGCCCCCGCTTCCGGGATTTGAGCGATGAAGTGAGTTCCCCTTTTTGCGCGCGTATCCCGCGGCTGAAGTCACGGGTATTGCGCGATGAAGGATAAAAAAGCATGGAGGATCCAATGCAGGATACCAATATTTACATCCCCAAATATGAATTGATCAATCAGAACACGACTATTGATTTCAGGACTAACGGTTCTTATGTCCCGGCACACTGGCACTCCGCTCTTGAGATCACATATCTTCTCAACGGCCGGGCTGAAATGACTACGGAGGGAAACAGACACACCATGGTCAAGGGGGAGTTCATCGTCGTTGACTCCGGCAGGATCCATGAGTTCAGATGTCCCCAGGATTATATGCAGCTTGTCATCCATATCAATGACGAATATATTGCTTCTTTCATGGAAAACAAGCGCAATTATCAGATCATCTGTGACCGGACAGAACTCACCGAAGAGCTGGTGGGATATTATCTGGAAATCTGTGATGCGCTCGCCGAACTGTCTCAGCTGTGCATCAACCGTCCCTATGGCTACCGGATCCAGATCGAGTCCCTGATCCTTCATATTCTGTTCCAGCTGCTGTCGCATTTTTCCATCCAGCTCCACAGGGATGATCTTCCTGAGCCTTCGAAAGACCAGCGCCGTATCAAAGAGATTGTCTCCTACATCGCTGAAAACTACGCAAAGCCTATTTCCCTCGATGAGATTTCGGATCGCTTTGGACTCAGCAACGAGTATTTCAGCCGCTTTTTCGCCCAGAAAATCGGCATTCCATTTAAAAAGCATCTGAATCAGGTGAGGATGTCCCATATTTATCACGATCTGTGCACGACGGATATCCCGGTCATGGAGATCGTAAGCACACATGGTTTCACCAATTACAAGCTTTTTAATCGAATGTTCAAGGAGACTTACGGGACGACCCCCAGGGAGCTTCGCCGCCGGATTTCCAACATGTTGTGATAGATCTGCGGACGCATATGGGCGTCCCTGGTTTTATATAGCCTTTCGATAATAACAGGAAAGCCGTCTGCAGGAGTATTCTCCGGTCTGCAGACGGCTTTTTATGCTGAATTCAGCTATAAGCTGTTCATGGGGCCAGCCATTTCCGGCTCCTTAAGTCATTCACCTTTCTCTCTCATTTTTACCGCAGCATGCCGGTGCGTGTCAGTGCGCGGAACATGCCGCAGCACGTCAGTCTGATGGCATAGTCCGGACAGGATTCCAGCAGCGGACCAGATGCTCACGGCCCTCTTCCTGCCCGGTCACACTCTCCAGTTCCGGTCTTTTCCTGCAGGCTTCGGCAGCATAGGGACAGCGGTGATAGAAATCACAGCCCCCCTCAGCCGGTTCTCGTCTGGTCTCTTTGAATCCGTATTCCGCCAGTTCATCAGCCTGCTCGATTTCCGGAATGGCGGACAGAAGCATGCGGGTATAAGGGTGAAGCGGATCGTTGTAAAGACTTTCCGCGTCCCCCTGCTCCACGATGCTGCCGCGGTACATGACCGCGATCCTGTCGCAGAGATAATAGACCACATTCAGGTTGTGGGAAATAAAGAGCATGGCAAAGTCTTTTTTGTCATGGATCTCCTGAAAGAGGTTGAGGATCTGCGCCCCGACGGAAACATCCAGGGCAGAAGTCGCCTCGTCCGCGATCACCAGCTCAGGGTCGATCATCAGGGCGGCGCCGATACAGACGCGCTGCCTCTGACCGCCTGACAGCTCACGCGGCAGCCTGTCGGCGTAGGAGGCATCCAGTCCCACCAGTTCCAGCATCTCTATGGCCTTCTTCCTTCGGGATTCCTTTGTACCCATCCCGTGCGCCAGAAGAGGCTCCTCCATAGTGGCGGCGATCGTCCTTCTGGGATTCAGCGCGCTCAGGGGGTCCTGAAAGACCGCCTGCACACTGGCGGAAAACTCACGGCGGTTTTGGCGGGAATACTCCATCCCCGAGACCTTGATCTCCCCTTCAAAAGGGATCAGTCCCAGAATTGCTTTACCCAGCGTCGACTTTCCGCATCCGCTCTCTCCCACCAGTCCGAAGATCTCATCCCGGTGAATGGTCAGACTGACATCATTGAGCACGCGGGTCGTTTTATTCTTTGAAAAAAACCCTGACCCGCTGTTCCTGTATCGATTGGTGACATGTGAGATCTCCACGATCTCTTCACTCTTTTTTCCCATTTTACCCTGCCAACTCGAATCCTGCGCCCGGCGGGCGCCGCTTTAACGTCTTTGCTCTGCTGCCGTTACTGATCTGTACACTCCCTGTCGAGGGCTTGTAACTTGCTGCCTTCTTTGTATTAAGAAAAAGAATTCCCGGTGTGCCGGCACACCTGCCGCCCCCGTCAATAATGGCACCAGAGAATATGTTCCTCCGAGATCTTTTTTCTCGATGGATATTCAGTAAAGCATCTCTTATCAGCTTTGCTGCAGCGCGAGGCAAAAGGACAAGGAGGCTTCTCCTCCGTGACCGGAGGCACTCTTCCGGGGATGCTGGCCAGCGGGTTCCCTTTCATTCTCCTGGTCGGGATCGAAGCGATCAGGCCCTGTGTGTAGGGATGCTGAGGATTTTTCAGGATGTCCTCCGTGCGCCCCTGCTCCACGATCTTGCCGGCGTACATGACCAGCACCCGGCTGCAGATCTTGTTGATGACACCCAGGTCATGGGAGATCAGGAGGATCGCGGTGCCGGTCTTTTCATTGATACTCTTCAAAAGTTCCAGCACGTGGGCCTGTGTGGTCACATCCAGGGCCGTAGTCGGTTCGTCCGCGATCAGGAGCTTGGGCTTGGCGATGATGCCCATGGCGATCATGACACGCTGCCGCATGCCGCCCGAGAGTTCATGGGGATACATGCGCATGGTCTTTACCGGATCAGGAAGTCCCGCCATCCTGAGCGCTTCAATCGT
Source organism: uncultured Lachnospiraceae bacterium (assembly GCA_902777355.1). Taxonomy (GTDB): domain Bacteria; phylum Bacillota; class Clostridia; order Lachnospirales; family Lachnospiraceae; genus CAG-791. The sequence continues at coordinate 16,542 of CACYTU010000026.1, forward strand.
CTTTTCTTCTATCTCGGCATGGGAATGATGTCCATGCAGCAGAAGAACCTCTCCGACCTGGGGTCCGATCCTGTAGAGCGGATTCAGACTTGTCATGGGCTCCTGGAAAATCATGGTTATATCATTTCCGTTGATCTGACGGCGTTCCGCCGCCGACACTTTGAGCAGATCCCTGCCGTCGAACATCATGGTGCCTTCTGTCACCTTGATATGGTTTTTGAGAAGATCCTGCAGAGCCAGTGCAGTCATGCTCTTGCCGCAGCCCGACTCTCCGACGATTCCTACGATTTCCCCTTTTCCAACGTTGAAGCTGATGCGGTTGACCACATTATACGCCTCCCCGTTCTCGTAGATCGTCACAGTCATGTGCTTCACTTCCAGAATGATTTCATCCATCTGCCAAACCTCTGTGGACTGCCAGCGGCAGTTCTTTTCCCGCGGGATTTTCCTTTTTTCAGGGAAAAAGTCCCTCTGTTTCAGGGAGACAGTCCCTCTGTGTCAGGGAGACAGTCCCTTTGTTTCAGGGTAACAATCCCTCTTTACCTGCTTCAAAAAAATGCCGTTTGTCTGTCAGGATCTTTCCTGCCCTGATCAGCTCAGATATTTCTTGCGGATCCCCTCGCCGATACAGTTGAGGCCGACAATGGTCAGGACGATCATCATGCCGGGCGCTATGGCCGCCCAGGGCGTCGAGAAGATAATGTCCTGTGCCTCCTTGAGCATGCGGCCCCAGCTGGGGATGGGGGGCTGGATGCCCAGTCCCAGGTAGCTCATACTGGACTCCGCCAGGATCGCGTTTGAAAGACCGATGACGATCGAAGAGAGCAGAAGGGGATAGATATTGGGCAGTATATGGACAAAAAGTATCCGCAGATCCGAGTCTCCAAACACCTTATTGCTAAGGACAAACTCCGCATTTTTGTACTGCAGGGTGCCCGTCCGCACGATTCGCGTAAAACTGGGTATGAACATGATCACCAGAGCGGGAATAATAGTGAGTTTGCCGTAATTGAGAATACTGACCATAACCAGGGCGATCAGGATACTGGGGAAAGAGTTGATGGCGTCGATCACGCGCATGACGATCTCGTCCAGCAAGCCGCCGACATAACCGCATACAAGTCCGAGGATTATACTGACGGCCGTCGCCAGAAGGACCGTGGAGCCGGATACCAGCAGTGTGAACCGGGCTCCCACCATGGCGCGGCTGAAAATGTCCCGGCCGTAATTGTCCGTCCCGAAAAAGTGCTGCAGGGACGGTGCCTGTGACCGGATCGTTGTATCCATCTCATAGACATCATGAGGCGTATAAAAAATACTCAGAAGCCCCAGAAAGAGGACGATGCCCACAAGCACAAAACCGATCCGGAGTTCCGCATCGCCCGTCACCCAGGGACTGATCGTCGAATCTTTCATCCTTCGGTTCTGTCTTTCCGCCCGCGCTTTGTCCGCGGCATTGGGCTGGCGCCCCCATTTCATTCCTGCTGCGTTGGTGTTCACTGCTTTAGCCATAAAAAGCTCTCCTCCTCATCGCGCGATCCGGATACGGGGATCCAGAATCTGGATCAGGATATCCACGATAAAGTTGACAACCAGGATCAGGATCGCGATGTACATAACCAGTGTCTGTACGGTAGGATAGTCTCTTGCCGAGACAGAAGCGATCAGAAGCCGTCCGATCCCAGGGATTCCGAAAACCTGCTCAACCACAATCGAACCGGAGAAGATTCCGCTGACGATCATGCCGATCAGGGGGACCACGGAGACAATGGCATTTTTAAGCACATGCACATAGAGAATGCGGTTTTTTGTGCTGCCCTTGCTGCGGGCTGTCCGCACATAATCCGACCGCGCCTCGTCGATGACGGCGGTACGGATATATTTAGACAGGATGCAGATCTGGGGAATGGCGATCGCGATCGCCGGCCAGATCATGAACTTAAAAAATTTGGCGGGATCTCTGGAAAATGAGACAAATTTTCCCGGATTGAACCAGTGCAGTGATAAGCCGAAAATCCAAATCAGCAGAATGCTGAGAAAGAATCCCGGAAAAGAGATCCCGAGTATATTGAGGATATTCAGGATCTGTTCCGAGAGGACATGTTTTCGTCCGGCCGTAAAGACGCCCAGGAATATTCCAAATATAATGACCAGGGTCATGGCCATGGCTCCCAGTGTCAGTGTCACGGAGAGCTTTCCTTTCAGGAGTTTGGCCACCGGTTTGCGGTACTGGATCGATTTCCCGAAATCCCCGTGCAGGGATCCGCTGATCCATTCCACATACTGTTCCTGCAGCGGACGGTTCAGACCCAGTTCCTCACGCAGGTTTTCCAGCTGCTCCTGGGACGCGCTGGTACCCAGAATCATGGCAGCGGGATCACCCGGCACAATATGAAACAGCCAGAATGTAACCATGGATATGATGAACAGCGTCAGCACCATGATCCCGAGTTTTCTGATGAAATACCGCATGGTTTACTCCTATTTTGGTCGTCTTTTAATCACCGGCCGGGCAGGCGGGATGCCTCCCGGCCGGGTTTTTGCTTTAGCGCAGGGCCGCCGTAAGGTTATCTTTCACCTGACGGCGAACGGCTGCCCGCGTGAGGGCAGAGGACTGCGCGGCCGTCTCTACCCTGTTTGACACAGCCTGTGTATTGTCTTGTTCCGCCCGGAGGCGGACAGGCTTATTGTTCCGGATATGTGACAGAATATGTCTTTCCGCCGGCGGAGAACTGGTCGATTTCGTTGAATCCGTTGATTCCGGAAACAATCGATTTCTCCAGAGAATAGACCACATCGTCCATAGTAAGTTCATTTCCGTTGTGGAATTTTATGCCCTCACGCAGTGTGAAAGTATAGGTCTGAAGGTCATCGGAAACCTCGCATTTCTCAGCGATGGCAGGACTGAAGCTGCCGTCGGTATCTGTCCTCATCAGGCCTTCATAAATATTAAAGAAGATACTTCTCGCGTCTGCGGTCTGTGTGGTAAAGGGATCAAAACCGGGAGCCTCTGTGGAAACGCCCTTGATAAAGTCTCCGCCTTTTTTCATTTTTCCGTCATCCCCTACGGCATACAGAGCGGAATAATCATCCACATACAGGGGATAAGCCTTGAATCCGGCAAAGGCGGGGCTGTTGATCACGACGGAATCGATGTCCTGAATATAGACGCTGGCGCACTCATCGCTGATGATCTTCTGGGCTTCCTTGAAGAGTTTGACCTGCTCGGCATCATCTGTTTCGAGGAGGGCCTTGCCGTAAGTCTCATCAAAAGCGTCGGAGTGGAAGTTTACAAAGTTGTCGGAAGCAGTGGAGACATATCTGTTCAGGAAAGAAGTCGGGTAGGCGATGGGGCCGTCAACCGCGACGATGGTCGCCTCGAATTCGCTCTCCTTATATACGCGGTTCAGCCATGTATTCCAGTCGACAGACTCGATTTCCACATTGATGCCCGCCTTTGCAAGCTGGTTGGCAATGACCTGACCCGTGTCCACATGCACCTGGTAGTTGGAAGGAACACGAATCTTGAAGGTCAGGTTCTCCTGTCCAGCCTCTTTGAGCAGTTCCTTTGCCTTTTCAACATTTACATCATAGACATCTGTCAGTTCATCGTTGAAATATTTTTCCAGTCCGGGAATGACCGGTGTGCCTGCCTTGGTACCCAGCCCGTAGCTGACCTTGTCAATGATCTCCTCCGAGTCTACCGCATAGGCAACAGCCTGGCGGACGCGCACATCCTTGAAGGGCTCAAACTCATTGTTGAGGGCCAGAAGCTGGACCGCGTTGGAGTGGCGTAAGTTCCGGACGTAATCCGTGCCTTCCAGTTCCTTCCAGCCGCCCGCGTTGGAATTGAAGCCGTCGATCGCGCCTGACAGATAGTTGGTCGCGAGGGAAGATGTATTCTCAAAGTACTTGAGTGTGACGCTGTCCAGATTCGCCGGCTCTCCCCAGTAATCCTCGTTGCGTGTCAGCAGGGTGTAATCCTGCTCTACAAACTCGCTCATCACAAAAGGGCCGGTTCCGATCGGCTCCGAAGCCAGATCCTCCGCGTCAGCGGGAACGATCGGGCTTGTGACAACTGCGGGGAAGCCGCTGTCGGGCTTGCTGAGATGGACGACCAGCGTTCTCTCATCCTGAGGAGCGTCTGCGGAGTCCTCAGCCTCGACGACGGGCCTGGGTTCCTCTTCTTCAGTCTGCTCCGTCTCTGCAGCTGTGTCTGCAGAAGCCGCGGAATCCTTGCCTGCGGAACCGCCGCCGCAGCCCGCGATCAGTGAAGCGGTCATCACCGTTCCCAGAATCAATGCCAGCAATCTCTTTTTCATGTTTTTCTCCCTTTCATTGGCGGCCTGCCGGACAAAAAAGACCTCTTTCCGGCATACCCAAGTGCTCTTCGCGGAGACAGCATCTGCGGGGCGGACTGAAGACAGGCTCCCTCCCCTTGCAGGCAAAATGCATGCACATAAAAAAGATGGAGAACCGGTCCGACTGCCAAAAGCAGATTAATCCGGGCAGCAGATCATGCTTCGCATAAAAGCTCCACGAAGATAAACAAAAAATATGTAATTGTTTTGAGCATCGGGAAAAACGGGGCGAACGCCCCCATCAGAAATTTCGGCTGTGAACAGAGTATCACATAGCCTTCCGCAAACATCCTGTCATCCCGCGGCGATCACCTGATCATCCCATTACACGCTTTTCTTTTCCGCTCTCCTTAATTGGACGGCAGCTGTTTCGGATTTTCGTATACAGCGCGGCCTCACCGTCCCCGGACACGCATTTCATCGCGCGTGGCCGATGACAGAACCGCTGCCGTGACAGGTCCGGAACCTCAGTCTGCCTGAAAAGTCGCATATGGGCACTTCCGCAGCCGACATGTTTGACAGATATTGTCTTGATGCATTTTCTTTTCCTTCGAATAATGCTCAATTGAAAACTAACATATCTATGTTAAACATGCAACAATATACACATAAAAATAACAAAAGCACCAAAAAAAATACAGACACGGGTCCGGGTAAAAATCCCTGTCGGGAACCCGGTGCACAGCAGCAGAGTGTCCGTGCTGTAATTCAGGGCTGCTTTTCAGACCGGCATAAAATCCAGGCTTTTTTCGTGAGTTTCAACTCAAAAACCCAAATTGTAATAATTCAGAAATTGTCGCAGTATTCTTCGGTTTTTTCTCTTGCCCCGACAGGTCATCTGGAATTATAATGATTACTGTTTTTATTTTTAACAGAAAGCTTAAGAGGAGGGTACTATGCAGATCGGTTTTGATAATGAAAAATATCTGAAGACTCAATCCAGCCACATCAAGGACAGAATCGCCCAGTTCGGAGGCAAGCTCTATCTTGAGTTTGGCGGCAAGCTTTTTGACGACTATCATGCCTCCCGGGTACTTCCCGGATTTGCTCCCGACTCAAAAATCACCATGTTGAAGGAACTGCGCGACCAGGTCGAAATCGTGCTCGTCATTAATGCTGCGGATATCGAGAAGAACAAGGTGCGGGGCGATCTTGGGATCACCTATGACATGGACCTGCTCCGCCTCGTCGATGCCTTCACCTCCAACGGACTGCTGGTCGGCAGCGTTGTCCTGACACGGTTCTCAAGCCAGCCTTCCGCGATTGCCTACGAGAAAAAACTCAAATCCCTCGGCCTGCGCACTTACAGGCATTATTCCATCCCGGGCTATCCCTCCAACATTCCGCTGATCGTCAGCGAAGAAGGTTTCGGGCACAACGACTACATCGAAACTTCCCGTCCCCTTGTCGTCGTCACCGCCCCCGGCCCCGGCAGCGGCAAAATGGCGACTTGTCTCTCCCAGCTCTATCATGAGAACAAACGCGGGATCAAAGCCGGGTACGCCAAGTTCGAGACATTTCCTGTCTGGAATCTTCCTCTGAGCCACCCTGTCAACCTGGCTTATGAAGCCGCGACTGCCGACCTCGATGACATCAATATGATCGACCCCTTCCACTTCGATGCCTATGAGGAGAGAGCGGTCAATTACAACCGGGACGTAGAGGTCTTTCCGGTTCTCAACGCCATATTTGAAAAAATACAGGGTTCCTCCCCTTACAAATCCCCCACCGACATGGGGGTCAATATGGTGGGATTCTGTATCAGCAACGATGAAGTCTGCCGCCATGCCGCCAATCAGGAGATCATCCGCCGCTACTGCCAGGCTCTCTGCGAATACAGGAAGGGCAATTCCGCCAAAGAACCGGCTTTCAAAATCGAGCTTCTGATGAAAAAAGCCAATATCTCTGTGAGCGACCGGCCTGTCATCATGGCTGCCAATATCCGCCAGGAGGAGACCGGCGGACCCGCGGCTGCCATGCAGATGCCGGACGGCACGATTCTCACCGGCCGGACGACGGCACTGCTGGGCGCTTCCAGCGCTCTGCTCCTCAACGCCCTCAAATATCTGGGGAAGATCCCGGAACAAGTCAAACTTCTCTCTCCGGTTATGATCGAGGCAAGCCAGAACCTGATGGTCGACCATCTGGGTGAACGCAGTCCCCTGCTCCATCTCAACGAAATTTTGATCATCCTGGCCATCGCCGCTGTCGAAGATGAAAATGCCAAAAAGGCTCTCGATGCCCTCCCGCTCCTGGCAGGACTCGACGCCCACTCTTCCGTCATTCTCTCCCAGATTGATGAGGGTGTATTCAAAAAACTGGGCGTCAACCAGACCTGTGAAGCCCGCTACGAGAGAAAGAAATTCTACCACAAATAAAATAATGTAAAGCGCGTTGAGGCCTGTCATCCTCCGCAAGGCGGAAAATACATTGCGCGGACCGTGTCATAACAAGTGCAGCCGCATAGCTGGATCCAGCTATGCGGCTGTCTTTAATTACTGCTTTGCAGCGCCTGTATTTACGGAATCCTGATATTTCCGTCCGAATCGATTTCCGTCCCAAAAGATATATCTCTCATATGCTGAAGGATCAGTTCCTTCTCCTGCCCCTCCTCAGGGCCGGATGTAAAAAGATCCCTCTGGGTACAGGGAATAAATCTCAGACCTGTCAGCCTTGGTTTCTCATGGGGATCAGCAGGGAGTCTGAGTGTCAGCTCTGCCATACCGGTCATCAGGTCTTCGCCGTTAAACCAGAAATTCCCCAGGCTGTAAAAAACCGGCACCCCGTCGATAATACTAATACCCTGAAGAATGTGAGGGTGGGTCCCTATGACAGCATCTGCACCCGAAGCCACAAGTTCACGTGCCATGGCCTCCTGCTCCTCTGTATAATACTCCAGGTATTCATAGCCCCAGTGGACACTGGCGATCACAAAATCCGCCTGCTGAGCCGCTTTCCTCACCGCTTCATAAAAAGCTTCGGGGTCATAGCAGCCCAGAATCCCGGGGGAATCATCCGTGGCAGGACTGGTCCAGATCACATCCTCGTGCTCCTCTGCGCAGGATGCCGCCACATAGGCGATCTTGTGTCCGTTGATCTCATAAATGACAGGGGACGAAGCCTCCTCCAGATTTCTGCCGGCTCCGACCCGCCTGATTCCTGCCTTATCCAGTGTATCCAGCGTATCGACCAGGGACTCCTCCCCATAATCTTTTATATGATTATTGGCGGCAAGGACAATGTCCACACCCAGCGTTTTCAGGTTTTTCACCCGTTTCGGATCCGCCCGGAATGTATAGGTCTTTTCCTGAGGTTTCCCGCGGCGGCTGTAGGTATATTCATTATTCAACATGAACAGGTCGAAATCCCTCATCTCCTTCAAAAGTGCCGGGGAAAAACAATCCCTGATCCCGTTTTTCTGCCGGTCCATGAAAACAGTGGTCTCCCAGTCCTCGGACAGATTCAGATCCCCTGCAAAGCCCAGGCGGATCTGGCGGTCCTGTGCCTTCTCTTCAGCGTCACTGGGTTTTTTCTTCTTTCCCTCTTCTTTTTCACCGCCCGCTGCGGTCTTTTTCTTTTTTCCTTCTTCCTTCTCACCGCCCGCTGCGGTTTTTTTCTTCTTTCCCTCTTCCTGCTCACCGCCTGCCGCGGTGTCTTCTTTTTTTTCAGAGTCCCCGGACTCTTTTTCTCCTGTGAAGCCCATCTCCTTCCGGTCTTCCTCAGGCCAGTCCACCTGATCGGTCAAAAGGCCTCCGCCGGAATCTTTTGCGGCATTTTCCGACCCTTCTCCAAACTGCAGTCCTGTCGTCCCTTTCCCGTTTTTGTCTGCTGAGTCTTCCCCTGCTCTGTTTTCCACAGACTGTGCAGTTTTGGAAGCGTGACCGGGCACCGGAGCCTGATCCCCGTTTTTTTCCGGAGTGTTCCCGGCGGAACATCCATATAAAAACATGACTCCCATAAAAAACACCGTCAACACTACCCTTTTTATATTCCGTCTTTTCATTGTCTCTCCACTGTTGTCCCTGCCGGGTATTTTTGACTGATTTCCTGGATGGCACTCCTGATTAATGTCGGTTTGTTCTGCCCGGAAGCATATTCTGTTCCGGGGCTGTTATCCTTTGCTGGGGCTTTCTGCCCCCGCACAGTCCAGACCGGAACCGCACAAAACGCCACGGGGCATTCCCCCGCCTGAACTGCTGCGTGCAAAGCGCCGCAGGGCATCCCCCCGCCTGAACTGCTGCGTGCAAAACGCCGCAGGGCATCCCCTGCCTGAACTGCTGCGTGCAAAACGCCGCAGGGCATCCCCTGCGGCGTCCTTATTGTTCAGGATATCTCGGGTATTTCCCGTTATAACAGCGGCAGATCCTGATCAGTCCTGCTTGCGATAGGCTTCCAGTGTCATCTTAGTCAGCACATTTCCGATGCGGATAAAGTCATCTGAAGAATCAGTCTCCATTCCGGCTTCGACCCATTCTGTCCAGACTCCCACAAGCCCTGCCGTATAAAACCGGATCAAAAGTTCTTTGTCCCGGCGCGGTATCCCGGTCATTTCCGTGACTTTATCGATATAACTCTCAATCGCGAATCTGCCGATCTGGTGCACATAATCCATCAGAACCGGTCTCACCTCTGATTCATAGATATGAATAATCGCCTCTCTGTGCTCCTTTGAATAGCGCACAAGCGGAAGGATACAGTCCGCGGGTGACTGAGCATCCTTATAAATTACAAACATGCGGGCAACCATCTTACGGCATATTTCACCGAGCATGGCAGGAATGCTCTGATAATGATAGTAAAAAGTATTTCTGTGAACTCCCGCTCTTTCAACAATATGATTTACTGTGATCTTGGCATAGGGCTTTTCTTCAATAAGCTGCAGAAATGCGCCCTCCAGCCTGTCATTAGCGTTCCCGGCAGTCATCCTATGTCCTCCTCATGTATAACCGTCCATATGACTGGCACCTGGTCTGACCGGAATCTCTTCATCAAGGCAAAAGATTACAGATATTTTCGGAATCCGCAAGGACCTGCATCTGCTGTTTTGCACATCCCACCTGCCGCACAGACAGATTATCCTGTACTGTGGAACATCATCCGTTTATATCTCCCTCCGGTTTTGCTTAAAAGAACCGAGTATAGCCATACAATTCATGCATACATGGGGATTTTAAAAAACGTTCGTAATTACAACAAGTATTTTGCGAAAAATAAATTGTATTTAATTACGTACAATTCTCGCCGTATTCACTTTCTATACATTTCTCCAAGCCACACATGAATAATATGCATCTTTATTTCTTGCTTTGAAGAGGACCGGCTATCAATCATACCTTCCGGGAAAACTATTGACTGCCCCACCGGCACATACATCCGTAAAGAAAACCGCACATCAGCAGGGTATTTGTTTATCCCCGCCCTCCCGACGGCAGAGACAGCTCAGCAACTGCAAAACTCCCCATTTTATTTTTCGCCGTACACCCGGGGGGTGCCTTGAAATACATGTAAAAAGCGCCTGTTATCCCGCATTTCGTGCAGGTCAGGTATAGTGACCATTTTTTACTCTTCAATACTTTCAAATCCGAAATGTCTGGATTCTTTGAGTCTGTAATAGATAAATTTGGTTTTGGCCACCTCCCTGCCGGTATCGTCTGAAATCGTACCTTCAACCCAGGTCAGGGTTTTCCCGGTCTTGATCACATTCGCCGTGCAGACGATTTCTTTTCCCCGGACAGCTCTCAGGTAATCCATATCCCCCTGCACTGTCGGTCCCCCATGCCCTGTGGATGCTGCCGCAATCCCGCAGATCGTATCAGCAAGCGCAAAAAAAACACCGCCGTGCACAGTATTGATGGGATTCATATGCCTTTTTTCCAGAAGAACTCTTCCCTTACAATATCCGCTGTCCACCTCCAGAATTTCCATTCCGACGTCCTTGGAAAAGCCTACTTCCTCACACAAATACTTCGCCGCCCTTTTCTGTTCCTCAAGGCTGAGTCCGTTCCTGATTCTGTTATTGTCTCTGCCAGTCATCTTTTTCTCCAGTCTTTTAAGCTTCTTCGTCTGCTTCTGCGGCCGCCCCGAAAACCTTCTTTCAGCCTGTATCGATCCTGTACTTTTCCGTTAGTCCTCCTGTCCACGCCATCTCGGGAGGGCTGACCGTAACCGCGAAAAACCCATTCCTCAAAGCGAAGCAGTGCTGCCCCGCGATGTTTATTCCACCGTACTGCTCAGTTTTTTACGTTGAAAACCACTCTAAAACTCTCGAAGTTCCTTGCGGTCTGAAAAGCAGTTTCACGTCCCTTCCGGAACAGAATGGAAGATTCGGTCAGCACAATCCAGGGCAATTAAGTGTAACATGATATCCGGATAATCTCAACACGGCAAAAACGGCCACGCCCTGCATATGACACACGGCAAAACGGCTATGCCCTGCATATGACACACGGCAAAAGCAGCTGCGCCCTGCATATGACACACGGCAAAAACGGAGCCGGACCCTGCACGGAAAAACGAACCCGGATCTGAATCTGTGGGGAAAACCAGCAGCGTCCCTGCGCATCAAAGCAGATTTATTGTGTGCCTTTTGTCACGATTCTGATACAATAGAGATGACCGGATTAGTTTTCCGCTTCGGGAAAATCCGGCCTCTTGTGGATACTTTAATAGCGAGGCAGAATCCGAGATCATGTCCCGGGGCTTTTTACAGAATTGAAAAGGGAGGTTCAGTTTATGTTTTTTTACATGCCCACAAAAGTATACAGCGAGAACAACTGTGTCCGCGCACACGCCAAAGAGCTTGCATCCATCGGGAAAAAAGCACTGATCGTGACGGGCAGGAACAGTGCCTTCAAAAACGGTTCCGCGGCAGATGTCGAGACCGCTCTCTCCGAATACGGTGTTGAATGGGCTTTCTTTAATGAAATCGAAGAAAACCCCTCCGTCGAGACCGTCATGAAAGGACGCGACCGCGGCCTGGCGGAAGGTGTGGATTTCGTAATCGGCATCGGAGGCGGCTCTCCCATGGATGCAGCCAAGGCCATTGCCCTGATGATCCGCTGCAAGGATGCCGGAGCCGACTACCTCTATGACAAAAATGCTGTCACCGACGCGCTGCCTGTTGTCTGTATTCCGACCACGTGCGGCACCGGTTCGGAAGTGACCGCTGTCTCTGTGCTGACCCGGCACTCTCTCAGGGCAAAAGGATCCATTCCTCACAAGATTTTTCCTGTTCTCTCTCTTCTGGATGGAAAATATCTCATGAATGCACCCCGCAGGGTCATCACGGATACCTCGATCGATGCTCTCTCACATATGTATGAGAGTTATCTGAACACGAAGTCGACTGACTTCAGCCGCATGTGCGTGGACGCAGGCCTCAAGGCATGGAGCCGTTCCAGGGAAACTATTCTTTCAGGCGCTCCCCTGACCCTTGACAACTGCAATGACATGCTCAATGCCTCCATGTACGCAGGTATGGCAATCGCGCACACGGGAACCACCCTGCCCCACGGGCTCAGTTATCCGCTGACCTACGAGACAGGAATGCCTCACGGAAAAGCCTGCGGCTATTTCCTTGCGGGATATCTGAGAGAAGCAGATCCCGAAGCGGCCTCCTATCTTCTCAAAGGAGCCGGGTTCACTGATGTGGACTCTCTGGAAGCCTATTTCACAGCCACCTGCGGCAGAGACGATGTCCCCGCAGATGTCCTCATGCAATCCGTTCAGAACACCCTCGCGAGCCCTGCCAAACTGGCCCAGTGTCCATTCCACGTGGACGAGTTTGTCCTGAACCGCATCGCAGGACTCTGAGTCCGGCCAGAGTTCTTCATTATACGAGCCGGCCCCATCAGTCTGTATCCGCCTCAGGACGGGACAGTACATGACAGATTCCATGTTAACAGGGCAGTGGCGGCCACGCCGCCCTCTCCCTCCCCATCCGGCCCGTGTCTGCCGCAGGGGCGGATAATACATTGCACAGGCCATGTCGTAAAAAAATGCAGGTATCAGAGCTTTCCGCTCACTGATACCTGCACTTTTTTTGACAGACATGGTCCCTGCCCGGAAAAGCAGTTCGTTTTAAACATCATCACTATCGTTCCAGGAATAAGTCTCCTCCACTTTAGCCTGATCCTTTTGCTCTGCTGAAGGATCATCTGCAGTCACCACAGCTGTTACCTGCGTGTCCTCTGAGGATCCGGCACTATCCTCCCTCATCTCCAGATACTGCCCGGTTCCGGCTTCGTCCTGCCCGGAAAGATCTATGTCCCCCACATCTTCGGAGAATTCCGCACTCTCCGCACTTGCCTGGGGCATTTCCGCCCTGGCCGCGGAATATGCGGCATCTGCTGCTCTGGCTGCCAGTGCAGCGTCACGCGCGCTTCCCAATACGATTGCCATGATCAGGGCCAGCACGCCTTCCGCGGCAAATCCCAGGATATACCACACAGGTTTTTCTGAGGCGATTCCATATCCGACCATTCCTGCACAGGCTCCATGGACCAGGACAGGCAGCAGATAACTCAGGCTCAGCATGAAGCCCGCCCTGCCGGAATGATTTTTCTGATCGGATCCCTTTGCAAGGCCGTAGAGGGCACCCATGAATCCCGAAAAGCCGAAATGTGCAAAAATAAACAGCAGTGCATATACAAAAGAGACGACCGCCCCCGCCGCCAGGAAATCCGGCATGCCCGAACGAAGAACTTCCATATCAGCCGGAATCACCTTGTAAGAAGCCTGCCACGCGATGTACATCACTGCAGAAAAACCCGCTCCGACCGCCGCGGAGGCAGCTATTCCGTCAGCGACAGTATCCATGGTCATCTGCGTCCACGTAGATTTTCTGAGAACAAAATGTTTCCAGGCTTCTTCTATGACTGCGGCTACCAGAACATATCGCAGGATGGAGGAAATCATGTGGAAGCTCTGCTCCTGGGCACCAGAGAGGAAAACACGCAGCAGGACCGTCAGGGCGATCATTGCGCCGGCTTCCATGAGAAAAGAAGGAACTGCCGCCGCAACCCCCAGGAAGAACAATTTCAGAAATGTTCCCGCCGATCCCCTGCCGAAAGATCCGGAACGCAGAATTATAAATAATACGGGAAGAACCGGCAGATACGCTGCTATCAGCAAAACAGTTAAATTCATGATCCCATTGACACCGCCGCGCGGCGGTTTTCTCCTTTCTGCAGACTTTACCCGTCACTGTTCACGACGTGTCGACGGCGTGGACAGCATTTCCATCGCAAAGCGCTCAGATCTGAATCCCTCAGGTCTCTCAACTGCTCTCTCCCCGAGAATAACCGGCTTTACAATCCTTTTCACCGGGTAGAGCATGGGTTTTCCCTCTTTATCCGACCAGCAGACCAAGTGATAATCCCGGCCATCCCAGGCAAGGTCAAAGGGTGTACAGATGAAGTTTTCACCTTCGCCCACAAGCTTCCTGCGTTTTCCCTCACCGGGCTCGCTGAGCTGAAAACTGATTTTCCTCTCCTGATTAATCGCGTCATTTATGGTATTGACCATATCGCAGATCAGGGCGTCCCCGCTCTCCTGAGGTACCACGCAGACCAGATGACGCTCCACTGACTGCGCCTGATACTTACTGCAGAATTGTTTCAGCTTTCCCAGAATCACAGATTTCTGCTTTTTGCCGATAAAGCGGGAAGAAGCGACAGCATCTCCGATCATGCGGAGCTCATCCAGAGTAAATTCACGGTCTCTGAAGTAATAATAGTTGCCGGAACTCACAACTGTCTCGATGTCATAGCCCTCTTGCGCAAGCGTATCGATATCATTTCTCACTGTCTGCCTGCTGTAAACCGTCTCGTCGTCCTTGAGGGTTTCCATGATCTCTGCTTTTGTCGTGTAGTGCTTGTCATCCGTGTACATATACAGATAGCGATATAATCTCAACAGTCTGCTTTTGTTGCTGACCATATTTCACCTCCCGGCATCCGCAGCTGCTTTCCCTGCTGCATAAGAGTCGTTTGTCCCCGACAACTTATTATGTCTTAATAAAAAAGATACGTCAATGAACAGCCGCCACCGTCACATCCCCTTCACATCCCTGTCATGGGATTATGGTGTAAGGCAGGGCGCTTGTGACAGGAAAAGCTCAGGACTTTGGCATGACGGACACGTCCCGTAATGAGAAAAGCTCCGGGGCTTTGGCATGACGGACACATCCCGTGATGAGAAAAGCTCCGGGGCTTTGGCATGACGGACACATCTCGTGATGAGAAAAGCTCCGGGGCTTTGGCATGACGGACACGTCCCGTGATGAGAAAAGCTCCGGGGCTTTGGCATGACGGACATGTCCCGTGATGAGAAAAGCTCCGGAGCTATGAAGTGACGGGCAAAAAATCAAAACAGACATCACATTTATTCTACTTCCCAAACACATTCTCTTCACAATTTCCATCTATGATTTATTCAGATCAAAACAAGAGGCCGATAATCCCTCCTTCAAGATGCTTCTTGTATTGATCGGCAGAAAGCTCCTGCACAAGCGGGGTTTTCATTTTCATACTCCCCTTTAAGCCCTTCGAGACGACTATAGGCAGGTGTCGTCGCGAAGGGAATTTTTTTGCTGCTTTATCATGTACGAGCGCTCGGAAAATGTCCGCAAAGGCCCGAGCGGGCTCGGCCTTTGCGTCCGCTTTCCTCGCTGCTTTAATCACACCATGGACAGGGAGATCCTCTTCTTTTTCTGATCGACTGCCAGAACTGTCACCTCCACTACGTCACCGACACTGACAACCTCCAGAGGGTGTTTGATAAAACGGCTGCTCATCCTGGAAATATGGACCAGGCCGTCCTGATGGACACCGATGTCAACGAATGCGCCGAAGTCCACAATGTTGCGGACCGTGCCCTTGAGTTTCATGCCGGGCTCGAGGTCCTCCATGGAGAGTACATCGCTGCGGAGCACGGGAGCAGGCATATCCTGTCTGGGATCGCGGCCTGGTTTTTCAAGTTCGGCGAGGATATCTTTCAAGGTGATCTCACCGATTTCCAGCCTCTGCGCCGCCGCCTTTGTGTCCGGAACCATGGATTTCATTTTCCGCAGGGCAGTCTCCTCCATGGGCACCTGCAGAAGCTGTGCCAGGGTCTGTACGGCAGAGTAGCTTTCAGGGTGGACAGCAGTGTTGTCCAGAGGATTTCTGCCGCCGCGGATCCTCAGAAAGCCCGCGCACTGTTCATAGGCCCTGGGGCCCAGTCCCTTCACCTTGAGCAGCTGGCTGCGCTCCGCGAAGCTCCCGTTTTCCTCCCTCCAGGCGACGATGTTTTTGGCGATGGAAGCAGTGATTCCCGAGATGTGGGACAGGAGGGGCGCCGAGGCCGTATTCAGGTCGACACCGACGGAATTAACGCATTTTTCAACGACACCCGCCAGAGCGCTGTCCAGTTTTTTCTGGTTCATATCATGCTGATACTGACCGACGCCGATCGCCTTGGGGTCGATCTTGACCAGCTCCGCGAGCGGATCCTGCAGTCTGCGGGCAATCGAGGCAGCACTGCGCTGTCCCACGTCAAACTGAGGAAACTCCTCTGTCGCCAGCTTGCTGGCACTGTAGACCGAGGCGCCCGCCTCATTGACAATGACATACTGCATGGGCTTTCCGGTCTTTTTGAAAAAGTCCGTGATGATTTGTTCCGACTCCCGCGAAGCGGTTCCGTTTCCTACTGAGAAGAGAGTAATGCCGTATCTGGCGATCAGCTTCTGCAGGACGCTTTCAGCCTCTCTCACCTTGTTCTGCGGGGCCGTGGGATAGATGACCGCCGTGTCCAGCACTTTGCCGGTCGGGTCGACTACCGCCAGCTTGCAGCCGGTCCTAAAAGCGGGATCCCAGCCCAGGACGACCCTGCCGGCTATGGGCTGCTGCATGAGGAGCTGCTCCAGATTCTGTTTGAAGACCAGGATTGCTCCGTCCTCGGCCTTCTCAGTCAGTTCGTTCCTGATCTCGCGCTCGATCGCGGGAGCGATCAGGCGGTCATAGCTGTCCGCGCAGACCTCTTCCAGGATCGGAGCAGTGAATGGATTGACCGCGCCCTTTTTCTTTTTGATCACCTGCCGCTGCAGATACTGCAGAATTCTTTCCGAAGGGGCATCCACCCTGACTGCCAGATACCCTTCCTTCTCGCCCCGGTTCACAGCCAGGACACGATGGCCGGGCATCCCGGATACCTTCTCTTCATACTCAAAATACATCTCATAGACGCCGCTGCGGTCTTCAGCAGCTTTCTTTGATTTTCCGGAAGTCTCTTTTCCTGAATTCCCCTTAGAGGAATTCTCTTTTGCGGAATCCGGACCTGCTGCGCTGTTTACCTCGCCGTCCACACCGGCGTTCTCTTTTTTGGAGGCGCTTTTCTTCGAAGTCTCTTTTTTAGAGGTGACAATATAGCCGTCCTTTGACGTGCGCTCCCTGATCCAGGTCCTGTAATCGGCATTGTCGGAGATCATCTCGGCTATGATATCCTGCGCCCCCTGCAGGGCTTCCTCCGCGCTCCCGACTTCTTTCTCCGCGGAGACGTATTTTGCCGCCTCTTCGGGTGCGGGGTGGTCAGCCGCCGGAGACAGCAGCCAGTCCGCCAGCCCCTCCAGGCCTTTCTCTCTGGCGATTCCTGCCCTGGTTCTGCGTTTGGGGCGGAAGGGGCGGTAGAGGTCCTCGACAGCGACCTGTGTCTGCGCTGCTTCGATCTGCTCCCTGAGGGCGGGAGTCAGTTTTCCCTGCGCCTCTATGCTCTCGATCACCTTCTGCTTTTTTTCCTCAAGATTTCTCAGATAGGTCAGGCGCTCATCCAGCGTTCGCAGCTGCTCATCATCAAGAGTTCCGGTCGCCTCCTTGCGGTAGCGGGCAATAAAGGGAATGGTATTTCCTTCGTCAATGAGGGCGATCGCAGCTTCTGTCTGCCAGATCTGGACTTTCAGTTCCTGCGCGATCAGCCTTGATATATTTTTCTGAATCTGTTCATTGTCACTCATAAAATCAGTCACAACCTCCTGACATCCGGTCTGTTTTATACCGTCACCGTAAATACATTAATGCCCAGAGTAAGCCGGTATTCTGTCTCTTTCACAATTCCCATGAAAAGACGGATACTCATACTCTTTGGCGAATCATCCTTTGGATCAATAAAATCCGCGCGCTCCTGCGGATTATAAGGTTTGCAGTCGTCCTTCAGGCTCATGAAAATATCCTCACCCTTATGCAGGACACGGACCTCGATCGTATGTTTCTTTTTGTCTGCCTCAAAACGGTCCTTTATAATTCCAAGGCACAGTTCCTCCAGCGCCAGCGCCGAATAGTAAGCCTTCTTTTCACTAACATTCCGCTTCTCGCAGAATTTTTGAACCTCACTGGAGATGGTCATCGCCTCCTCCAGACTGTGGATACTGGCATCCAGACGTTCATCTTCCGCGGCGCCGAAGTCTTCAGGGATTGTCACCCATTCACTCAGGGTCCTCGGTATGCGCTTCCAGAAGAGAATCGCGTAGACTGGTCCGCACAGCGCAACTATAGCATATCCGACCAGGTACGTGATCATGGAGCCGTGGACTCCCATTCTCGGAATCAGCAGCAGTCCCACCGGAAGCATGGCGAAGAGGCCTTCCAGCACTGACATCACAGTGACGATGGCGGTCCGGCCGATCGCCTGAAAATAATTGGAGAAAATGGCCGCGATCGTCTCCAGTATCAGAACCGCGGCGCCCAGCCGCATCGCGTCTGCTGTCAGCTTAAATACTTTTGAAGCGTGGTCGGCATAGAACAAACCTGCCACAAAATCCGCCATCATGAATGTGATCACGGCGGAGCCCAGTGTGATCAAAAGTCCTTTTGTAAAGACCGTCTTCATCACTGACGTTATGGAACGACCGTCCTCTTCCCCGTAACAGACGCTGGTAAGGAGCCTTCCGGTCGCCGCGACGCCCTTACCGACAGACTCGAAAATCATGCTTGCCAATGCGTATGTCGACATGGCCGCAACGGCCATCATGGTGGGATCATAAACCGCCAGCAGGTTGTTGAACAGTCCGCTCTGGACAGATGTCAGGAAAAATATTATAGCGCTTGGAAATCCGACTTTCAGTATCGCCCAAAACTCCTTCCAGATAATGCCTTTGAAGGAATACTTCAGAGAAGCCCTCTTTGTCAGGAAAAATATACCCGCAGCGATCATAGAAATCCACTGGCTCAGGGATGTGGCAATACCCAGTCCCAGAACACCCATCTTAATGACGCGTACAAAGAACAGGTCCATCGCGGCATTGACGGCCAGCATAGCACCGGCAGCGATGTAATTGCGCTTATCCTGCCCTTCCAGAGTAAGAAAAGCCGCTAACTGCGCCCCCAGCACCATGGGGATCAGTCCGAAGCCCCGGCCTATGACATAGCCGGAAAGGTCGCCGAGGACCGCCGGCGAAGCGCCGAGGCTAAGCGCAATGGGCGCAGGCAGGGCAAGGCTGAGGAGCAGTCCGAATGACGCAGCGGCCAGGGCGATCGTAATATCGAGCGAAAATACCCCTCTCGTTCTTTTGAGGTCGCCCGCACCCATGTACCTGGCACACAGTACCTGTGAACCCACCACCAGAATGTTTCCGACAGCCACCCAGACCAGTTGGAAGGGTGAGTAAAGTCCGATGATACTCATGGCCTTCGGGCCCAGAAAATTGCTGCCGACCAGGCCGTCAACTATATTGTTGATTCTGGTAAGCAGCAACAGGAAAATCTGTGCCGGAAGAACACGGAAATACAGGTTGGATAAGAACCGTCCGTCTGACTTTGGATTTGAATTGCCCATATTTTCTCCTATTACATGGTGCAGAGGTGAAAAGACTATGATAAGAAATCCGTCTGGTCAATATAAGCAAAACAGAATCAGTA
Organism: uncultured Lachnospiraceae bacterium; assembly: GCA_902777355.1. GTDB lineage: Bacteria > Bacillota > Clostridia > Lachnospirales > Lachnospiraceae > CAG-791. The sequence continues at coordinate 35,791 of CACYTU010000026.1, forward strand.
ACTTGAACCGTTTAGGTAGAAGAGGGTACAAACCACGTAGATTGCCCCTGCCCAAAGTGTAACACGGGATCACTGAAAAGATAATACTCTTTTCATTTGACAGCAGCGGGTTCCACTGTTTTTGGAACAAAATCAAGGATTCCATGTGGTTATCCGGTTGAAGTCACAGGTAGTGCCGGGAGCATTTCACGGTATTGCGCGCCAAAGAATAAAACGTACCGCACAGCGGCCGGATATGCTATAATGTCAACTGGCGCGGCTGTCCGGGGCAGATAATCCGGCACCACGCGCGGACATAGAATATCTGTTCATCGTATATATGATGTCGGAGTCAAAAAGTGGTTAAAGAAAATCCGTCTTTTCCCGGCTTTTGACCTTTACATCATATATAAACCTTACAGGAGTTGTCATGCATTATTTCAAAACGAAAAAGAGCCTCAGGAAACCAGTCCTGCCTGTCATGGCTGCCATGGTCCTCTCAGCAGTCTTACTGCTGACAGGCTGTTCGGGAACCGGAAAGATGTACAGCCCCGAAGATGACGAATCTTCTTCCAATGCCACCCTGAGCGATACGGGCACGACGGGGATGGAAGCGGAAACCACGGCAGAGAACCCCGGAGATCTCCCGTCAGATCCCGGAAAGAATCCCGATGAAGAAATCCGCAAAAAGTCTGCAGTCCTCGAGGGAACCGGAAGCGATCTGTTCACTTCAGAAACTGTTGACTACTACTACAGCTTCACCCTGGAAGGCTCCCATTTCCAGCTTCCATGCCGCTTTTCGGATTTTTCCAAGGCCGGTTGGGAACTGGTTCTGCCGGAATCAGAGAGCGGAAGCACTGCAGGCCATATCGTTCCTTACTACTCTTACGAATTCTTTGACGCTGTCCAGACAGGCGGAAGCAATGGCCGTGCCGCCTCCTCACAGGACGATCCGAAAAGAATTCAGCTTTGTCTGGCCAACTTTACAGACAAAGGCTGCCCGCCTGAAGCCTGCACTGTCTGCGGAATAACCGTGAGGTCAGACAGCGGTTTTTCTTTTCTCACCACATTCAAGGAAGGACTCGGAAGCAGCCTGAGCGCTATGATTTCCGTATTCGGAAAGGACTCTTCCGTCTACTCTGTGAAAAAGTACGAGGATGGTTCCAGGGTTCTTCAGTACCGCTTTTCAAACGGTCTGTCAGAAAAACAGACCATTTCCGTTCTCGCCGAAGCAGAGGAGAAGGCCCTGGCGGAACTTATGACGGCGGAGACCGGCAAGGATGGCAAAACCATTGAAACACTGTCTCTTTATTATTTCAAGATTCCGAAATAAACGGGCACAGGTTCATCACCTGCACCCGCTCCGGTCAGACAGGCAGGATGCCGCGGCACCCTGCCTGTTTTTTTGTAAACTATTTTTATACACTGTTTTATACACTGTTTTGGTTAAAAACCTGCCGCCGCTTCCCATGTCCCGCGCCCACACGAGCCACGCGTCAAGGGTTATCGCCCCATGCATTCGCATTGCCGGTCTTTAGGCTGCTTTATTCCACACAGGAAAATCTCTCCGATACCCTGCCGGCAGGTACATCGCTCACAGACCGGGCTCTCCCGTATTGCTTTAGAAGGAGACTTCTCCGGTCTGCTCATTGAGCGTCACACTGTCGACTTCAGGGAGGTCCGCCAGCTCGTTGGTCAGGCGCAGGCGCTGTTTTGTGCGTACTTTCAGCACCAGAGTTCTCCTCTTTCCGCGCTTGCCTTCAGATATTTTTTTGACTGCGGAACAGTTTCTGGAAATCACGTCGCCGCAGACCTTTTTCAGATCTGTACGAGCCCCTTCGCAGCCGTAGACAGACAGGATCAGGGGCGCTTTTCCCAGAGGCAGGATATCCAGCAGGATCACGATCGCTGTCATTATGATCGATACGAGAATTCCTATACGCCATTTCCCCGCAGCAATAAAAATACCGCAGGCCACAGACCAGAGTATAAACACCTGGTCCATCGGTTCTTTGACAGTCCCTCTCAGGCGTACGATTGACAGAGCACCGACCACTCCGATCGAGGCAATCGCGTTCTGCGACATCAGAAGGATCAGGGACGCGGTCACAGGACCGGCTGCCAGCAGGGAGAGATTATAGTTTGTGGAATAAAAAGTTCTCCGCCCAACCAGCCTGTAGCAGAAGTATATATAGATACTCAGGATGATCGAAGCCAGCATAGCCGCCGCAATTCCCATTCCTTTATATTCAGAAGGCGCATATCCCTCTGCCAGGATTTTATAAATCACATCAAAAAAATTCATATAAATTATCCTCTAACCAGAGCCATCCGCTCACAGCGTCGGCACATCCAATTTATTATGGAAAGGTTTCTCAGTTCCTTCTCTTGCGGGACCGGTCAGAACCGGTCGACACCGCTCCGTCTGCCTCTGTCTGTACCCGGAATGCCTCACAGGTTCTCGAAATGTTTCATAAGTTCCACGCCGGCGCTGGTTCCAAGTCTCTCGGCACCCGCCTCCACCATTGCCATGGCGGTATCAAAATCCCTGATTCCGCCCGCCGCCTTGACTTTCACTGCGTCGCCGACGACGGATTTCATCAGACGTACGTCTTCAACAGTTGCTCCTCCTGTGCCGAAGCCGGTGGAGGTCTTGATAAAGTCAGGTCTGACTTTCAGGGCAATCTCCGCTGCCGTCCGCTTTTCCTCATCCGTCAGGTAGCAGTTTTCAAAAATGACCTTGCAGATAACTCCCTCAGCCCTGCATGCCTTCGTGATTTCCCTCATCTCCCGCTCGATCAGGTCCGTATTGCCGTTTTTCAATTCCGCCACATTGAGGACATAATCAATCTCATGAGCCCCCTTGCGGATGGCGTCCATAGTCTCAAAAACCTTGCTCTCGACTGTCATCTGTCCCAGGGGAAAGCCTACAGTAGACCCGATATGAACATTGCTCCCGGCCAGATACTTTGCGCACCTTTCAATCTGCGCGCCATTGATGGCAACTGCCTTAAAGCTGTACCTGCGCGCTTCCTCACAGAGCTTTGCAATCGCCGCGTCGTCAGCATAGGCTTTCAGATTTGTGTGGTCGATCATTCCCGCCAGCTGTTCCTTTGTCAGATTCATGTTCCCTCCATTTTCTCAGATCTTCCTTTTCCTCAGGATATCTTTCTCCTCAGGATATCTTTCTCCTCAGGGTATCTTTCTCCTCAGGATATCTTTCTCCTCAGGGTATCTTTCTCCTCAGGGTATCTTTCTCCTCAGGGTATCTTTTTTCCTCAGGGTATCTTTTCTCCTCAGGGTATCTTTTTACTCACTGCATGATCCTGTCCGCCGTCGGGAATCCTGCTCCGATCTCAAAAAAAGCGATCGCACTCGCCGCCGCAACGTTGAGGGAATCCACTCCCCTCATCATGGGGATTACTGTGACGCGATCCGCCCCCGCGATCGTCTCCGGAAGGAGTCCGTCCCCTTCCGAGCCCAGTATCACGGCAGCCTTTTCATCCTCCCGCAGGCTCAGTCTGCCGATTTCTTCGGCGTCCTCCCGCAAGGCCATCGCTATTGTCTGATATCCCCGTTCTCTGAGCATGCCAAGCCCGCCGTTTTTCCAGTCATCCAGACTCCGTCCGATCCAGGCCCATGGTATCTGAAGGGTTGTTCCCATGCTGACTCTGAGCGTTCTGCGATAGAGAGGATCGCTGCAGCCGTCTGTCAGCAGGACTGCGTCCATACCCAGTGCCGCCGCATTGCGGAAAATCGATCCGACATTAGCGGGATTCATCACGTTCTCGAGAACCACGATCCGCACAGCTCCGGCTTTTTCTCCACAAGACTGTTCCACAGCCTGCAGAACCTCCTCTGCCGTCCGAAGCGGAGGCCTTCTCATTGCACACAGCACTCCCCGTGTCAAGACGTATCCAGTCAGTCTGGTCAGGTCCTCATACCTGCCGGTATAGACAGGTATTTCTGCGCCCATGCCGGCGCAAACCTCTATCACCCCGGCAGCTTCGCCTCTGACATGCCTGTCCTCCACCAGAAGAGAGACCGGGACACACCCTGCATCCAGAGCGCGCTGCACCACTTTGGGACTCTCCGCGATAAACAGTCCCCCATCCGGCTCATACAGCCTCTTCAACTGTACCTCAGACAATTTTGTATAGACCTGCAGCGCCGGATCCTCCGGTCCGGAAACCGAAATAAGATGGACCATTCCTTCTCCACTCAATAGACAGCCATCCGTTCCTGCAAATATTCGAAGAATAGCGCAATGAAATTGCAGGACTCATTTTTTCAACGTATCCTTATTAATATACCCCCAAACAGGATTTTTGCCAATCATGTAATTGCTGAAAAGTGATATACTAAGACGAACTGTTACAAGTCATACCCGCACCAAACACTTAGCTGTTTGGTGCGGGGGCAGTAATTTTTACCGGGCTCAAGGGCGTTTTCCATTGGCCGAAGGCCAATTTGGAATGGAGAAGGCCCTGTTACTGGTCACGGTGTGACCAGTAACGACGAACTTCACGTTCATGTTGTTGAGGAAAAAAGTCCTGCTGCCGCCCCGGGAAAAGATACTGCCTCTGCTGCCATTCTGTTGCAGCCCGGAATCTGCAGCCCGGAAAGTACGCTGATGTCGAAAAAAATCTTGACATCCACCTGAATCTCGTATAAAATATTTTTGCTTAAAGAAATATATATCGAAGCGTGGCTCAGCTTGGTAGAGCGCTGCGTTCGGGACGCAGTTACAGGGCTTTCGGAGTCTTTTTTTTAATATACCTCCTGTGATATAGTGGTTACAGACCCACCTGAAGATCCAGTGCGTTTTTTCGATAGTGCGAGGCTTTTACAATGCGAAGCAGTGTTTTTTTCGCGAAAGCCCCGGGTTGTAGGGCGGGAATCGCACACACGGGCTAATCGGAATGCGATTTTCGCAATTAATCTGTTTGCCCCCCGATAGGGCGTGTACAGATCACTTGTACTCTTCCGCCTTGCGGCGGACACGATAAAGAAAGGAGACAGAATTATGCCGCTGGGTGTTATCGTCAATTCATTATCTGTTGCCATAGGAGGACTGATCGGCACACTGCTGGGGAACCAGTTCAGCACCGATTACAAAGAGAAGATCAATATGATCTTCGGATGCTGTTCCATGGCCATGGGGATCAGTTCCATTGTACTGATGGAAAACATGCCCGCCGTTGTGTTTTCGGTCATTATCGGAACCATGATCGGCCTGGTCATCCATCTCGGGGACCGCATCAACAATGCCGGCGGCATGATGCAGCGGCTTGTCAGCAGATTTCTGAGTCCCGGCAGATCCAGGATCTCCCAGGAGGATTTCAACGCCACTCTGGTCACGGTCATCGTTCTTTTCTGCGCCAGCGGCACAGGTATTTACGGTTCACTTGCCGCAGGCATGAGCGGCGACCACAGCATCCTGTTCGCCAAGTCCGTCCTGGATCTTTTCACCGCCCTGATCTTTGCCTGCACGCTGGGCGCGGTCGTCTGCCTGGTGGCTATCCCCCAGTTTGTGATCTTCCTGATCCTCTTTTTGCTGGGCGGTGTCGTCATTCCGCACACAACTCCCGCTATGATCGCCGATTTCAAGGCCTGCGGCGGTTTCCTGATGCTGGCCACCGGTTTCAGGATGATCAAGGTCAAGATGTTTCCGATTGCGGATATGCTGCCGGCAATGGTCCTGGTGATGCCGGTCAGCCTTTTCTGGGCTTCGGTAATCATGCCCGCCGTTGCCTCGCTCGTCTGAGAGCCCGGGACGCGAGATGCAGGCTGTACGGAGCGCAGCTTTGATCATACGATTCTGTGAGCTGTACTCATTACAGCAAGTATGTTATTATGATAGAAGGTTTTTCCTTTTCAGGCAGCTTTGCAGCCGCTCTGATAATCGCTGGAAAGACCGCTTCCATGAACTTTTCCTGGAGCATTTGCGAAACAAGGGCTGACATAGTGCAGGAGCTCTCCGGCACTGTCGGAAAGAGAGGAGATTTTTATGAAAGGCATTGTACTCGCCGGCGGTTCCGGCACCAGGCTCTATCCACTGACGATGGTCACATCCAAGCAGCTTCTTCCGATTTATGACAAGCCTATGATCTATTATCCCATTTCCGTTCTGATGAACGCGGGGATCAGGGATATTCTGATCATCTCTACTCCCCAGGATCTCCCTCGTTTCCAGATACTTCTCGGGGATGGGCATCAGTTCGGACTCCATCTCTCCTACAAGGCACAGCCCTCACCGGATGGTCTGGCACAGGCATTTACCCTGGGAGAAGAATTCATTGACGGCGAGCCTGCCGCAATGATCCTGGGTGATAATATTTTTGCCGGCCACGGTCTGACCAAGAGGCTCCGCGCCGCTGTACAGAAGGCCGAAAGCGGAAAAGGGGCCACGGTATTCGGCTACTATGTGGATGATCCCGAGCGCTTTGGAATCGTAGAGTTTGACAGCCAGGGCCGCGCTGTTTCAATAGAAGAGAAACCCAAACATCCCAAGAGCAACTACTGCGTGACCGGTCTTTATTTTTACGACAACCGGGTTGTTGAGTATGCCAAGGGCCTGAAGCCTTCCGAGCGCGGAGAGTACGAGATAACGGATCTGAACAGGATCTATCTGGAGAACGGGGATCTTAGTGTTGAGCTTCTGGGACAGGGATTCACATGGCTTGACACCGGAACTCACGAAAGTCTGGTGGACGCCACGAATTTTGTCAAAACCATTGAACAGCATCAGCACCGCAAGATCGGCTGTCTGGAAGAAATCGGCTATCTGAACGGATGGATCACCCGCGAAGAAGTACTGCAGACCTATGAAGTGATGAAAAAGAACGAATACGGCCAGTACCTGAAAGACGTTCTGGACGGCAAATATCTCGACCCGCAGTAATGCTGCCCGCGTGAAGGGAGCAGAATACACTTACAGGAAAAAAAGCGAGAAGCCAAAAAAAGACACCCATGCCGCATATCATTCGGCATCGGGTGTCTTTTCTTATGACACGGCCTGAACAATGTATTTCCGCATCGCAGACGCCGGTTCATCACTTAGTAAAATCCGCATCGCAGACGTCGGTCCATCACTTAGTAAAATCCGCATCGCAGACGCCGGTTCATCACTTAGTAGAGAGATAGCCTCCGCGGATCGCCTCGGAAAGAAGCCTTGCGAAATAGTACTCCCCTTCTGCCGCAGGCATCTCCGATTTCTTCCTTCTGCCCATAAGCTGGGCCGCTGCATCTCCGGGATCAGTTCCACAGCGGACCACTCCGTCCATGAAGGAGACGATCGGCATTTCCACGCCGTACTGGGTCGCAAGCCGGACCGCCGCGGGAATGGCATTGATTCCCTCTACGACCATCCCGACCTTTTCGACTGCTTCCTCCGGTGTGCAGCCCTGCCCGATCAGGAAGCCGGCGCGGTTATTGCGGCTGTGGCGGCTGGTCGCCGTGACAATGAGGTCACCGACGCCTGCCAGGCCGTAAAAAGTCTGTTCCGAACACCCCATTTTGACTCCCAGGCGCACGATCTCAGCAAGCCCCCGGGTGATCAGAGCAGCGCGGGCATTATCTCCGTACCCCATTCCCGCAGCGACACCTGCGGAAAGAGCAATGATATTTTTCAGTGCACCGCAGAGCTCAACTCCCTTGACGTCCGTGTTGGTATAGACACGCATACATGTGGGCCTGTCAGCGGGTCCCATGAAAATATCCTGGACCAGTTCAGCAGCTGCTGTGTCCTCACAGGCAGACACGATCGTTGTGGGCATATCCATCGCCACTTCTTCGGCGTGTGTCGGGCCCGAGAGCGCGACAATGCGGAAGTCCCGGGGACCTGTTTCCTTTCCTTCTGCGCTTTTATCTTCAGAGTCTTCCATCCTCTCCAATTCGCTCCGGATGACTTCTGACATGGTCATCAGAGTATTTGCTTCAATTCCCTTGGCCACATCGACGATCACCTGCCCGTCCGGTATATATTTGCGGGCAGCAGCCGCGGTTCCGCGCACAAAGACAGAGGGCACGGCAAAAAGCAGGATATCTTTGTCCCTGCACACCTCCTCGATAGATTTAGTGAATTGTAATTCCTCCGGAATCACCATATCGGGGAGTTTGGGATGCCTGCGGCTCTCTTGAAATGCGTCGATCTCCTGCCCGATCGCCGACCAGACGATCACCTCATTTCCCGCATTGCAGAGCATACGCGCAAGTGCCATTCCCCATGTTCCGGCACCGAGAACACCTATTTTTCTCATTCCTGTAATGATAACCTCCTCAAAAAATCACTTAATCCGGGATCGGCCGGTAAGGCCTGTCATTTATTATATATCCAATTCCGGATTTGTGTCTATTCCAGCCGGTCCTCCGGTCACGGACGCTCTGTTCACGTTACAGTTCAGGCCCACCTGATTCTTGGAGCGCCTTTTGTGCATTGCTGTAGAGGCGGGCCTTGAAAAACGCCGGTACTTGCTTTTTGCAAGCCCTGGGGAGCGTCCCGCCGAAACTGTGATGCACAAAAGGCGTATTGTTTTCAGCATGGCCTGAACTGTAACCTGTTCACGGAGTTTTGGTTCATTTTTCTGTCTCCTCAAAACTTCGTGAATAATAACGTTCACGGGCCGTTTAAATTCCCTGTCCGGTTTCTTTTTCTGCAGAAGCTTCGCGCCAGGGCTCAGCTTTTTTCAAATCACTCTGCCCATGTCATTGAGAGAAATGAATCGGGCAAGCGGACCATCATCTGTCCCTCCATCGCGCTGCAGATGTCCTGAGCCGCCCTCTCCGACTCCTTTCTTTTCTGATTCTATTGTTTTTTCTATTATTTTTCCCTGGTCCGCCTTCTTTTCACGCTCTGCTTCTTTTTCCCGCTCTGCCAGCAGGTCTGTGCGGTGGATCTGTAAGGCACTCAGGGCTTCCTCGGGAAACTCTATGTTATTACTTCGGAAGGCCTCCCCGATGATCTGCTCAGGACGCAGGTTTTCCCCGACCCTTGAGCACACGCACATATGAATTTCATCTTCCGGACAGGAAAAAGAATAGATCAGGGGTTTCATATCAAGCGTGCGGAATCCCTTCTTTGTCTCCTTGGTCCAGAGGATCTTCTCCTGTCCGACGAATGACATGAGGATCTCTCTCCAGTTTTCAGGAACCGCAAAGTTCTTTCGGAACTTCACGCTGTACTCTGCTGCCGCCACGACCGACATGGCCTTTTGAGGCTTTCTGGCATTTCCGCCGCCCCCAGCGGGAACCGTCTCCCCGATCTGCCTGAAATCCAGGATTTCCAGCCCTTCCGGCATCAGCGGCCTCAGCTGCTCCAGGGCATGTTCTGTGCTGATCGGACTCCTGATCTCTATATCGACATATTCCCCTGTGCTGGTCAGTCCCAGGCCCAGCGGCATCGCTGTAGACATGATCATGCGGGGAGTGATTCCGTCCGAATAGCGGATGTCGATATCCGTGCGGCGGATACATTTCTGCAGAAAGCGCATCAGTTCCAGATGACCGATAAATTTCATGGGACCATATTTGGCCAGGCGCATACGGATTTTGATACAGATCTCTTCAGTATCCTCTCCGGAATCCTCTCCGGAAACCGTCCCGGGTCCGGCCCCGTTTTCAGTGCCCTTGGCTTCCGGCAGAACTTCAGCTTGTCTGCCGCTCCCCGCTGCCGGAGGCTCTTTTAATTCGAAAGATTCCGGTCCGGCCGCCGCTGTTTTCCCTCTCAGGCACACGCCGCAGCCGTAGGAAGCAGCTCCGCACCCGCTGCAGGACTCCCTGCAGTTGGGGGTCAGCTGTGCTTTCTGCGCCTTTTCCCACTCCCTGCGCAGGAAGTCGCGTCGAACGCCTATATCGATGAAGTCCCAGGGGAAAATCTCATCTTCTTCTCTCTCCCTCAGGGTATAAAAATCCATATCGAAACCTATTTTCTCTGCCGCCTGTTCCCATCTGGCATATTTCCAGGTCTCCAGCCAGCAGTCAAAGACGGCGCCCATGCGATAGGCCTCCAGGATCAGGTCCGCGGTCCTGCGGTCCCCCCGGGCCAGAACGCCTTCTAGGAAAATCATCTCCGCGTCGTGCCAGCTGTAGCGTATACTCCTGTGATTGTGGGAGGCGTAGATCGCGTGGTTGACCTCGGCCGCAAAGCCAAGATAATCTCCCGCGTGGAACATGGGAGCCCACTGGAAGGGGGTAAAGGGCTTGGGGACAAAAAAGGATGTGCTGACCGTGATCTGGCAGCGCCCGTTCCGCTTCTGCTTAGGTACCTCCTCATAATAAGCCGCAGAAATTTTATTCGCGAGGTCGGAGATTGCTGTGCGGTCTTCCGATGTCTCTGCGGGAAGTCCGAGCATAAAATATAGTTTGACCTTGTTCCAGCCTCCCCGGAAAGCCTCTCTGGCTCCTGTGAGAATATCCTCTTCTGTGATTCCCTTGTTGATCACATCGCGAAGGCGCTGGGAACCCGCTTCCGGCGCAAAGGTCAGACTGCTCCTGCGGACGTCCTGTACCCTGGCCATGAGGTCCAGTGAAAAAGCGTCGATCCTGAGAGAAGGCACCTGGAGCTTGACCCGCTCCTCTTCGTAGCGGTCTGAGACATAGTCCACGATTTCATGGATACAGGAATAATCGCTTGAACTCAGAGAACTCAGCAGTATATCGTCCTGCCCCGTACTGCCCAGCATGGAATCCGCATAAGCCTCGACGGTCGTCAGATCTCTCTCCCGATTGGGGCGGTAGATCATGCCCGCCTGACAGAAACGGCATCCCCTGATGCAGCCGCGCATGAGTTCTACAGCCACACGGTCCTGTGTCACTGTGATAAAGGGAACCAGAGGTTTGACCGGATAAGGAGTGCTGTCCAGATCAGCCGCCGCCTGCCGTCTCACGACAGATGGCACATCCGGGTATTTGGGCCGGAATGCGCTGACAGTTCCGTCATCTCCATACTCCACTTCGTAGAGAGAGGGAACATAAATTCCCGGGATCTGCGCGGCGGCGCGCAGAAAAGCCTCCCTCCCCTCTCCGCGCTCCTTCATGGAGCGGTACAGATCAAGCAGGGCATCATAGGAGGTCTCTCCTTCTCCTATATAAAAGAGGTCAAAAAAACGCGCGACCGGCTCCGGATTACAGGCACAGGGCCCTCCTCCAATGACGATCGGGTCCTCTTCCGTTCTTTCGGAGGCCTCCAGCGGAATCCCCGACAGATCCAGAATGTGCAGGATATTTGAGTAGCAGAGTTCAAACTGAAGGGTGATCCCCAGAAAGTCAAAACTCCTGACAGGATCCTGGGATTCCAGAGCAAACAGAGGGATCCTGTGTTTCCTGAGCAGATGATCCATGTCGACCCAGGGCGAAAATACCCTCTCGCACCAGGTGTCCTCTCTGCGGTTGAAAAGCTCATACAGAATCTGGATTCCCAGATGGGACATACCGATCTCATACAGATCCGGAAAGCACATGACAAACCGGATCGGAATGTCTCTGTCCTTTCGCACCGCGTTCATTTCATTACCCAGATACCGCGCAGGCTTCTGAACCTGCAGCAGAAGTTCGTCCGGCAGAGCCGGTTTTCCAAAATTCATATCCATGTACTATAACCTTATTTTCTGTTTTCCGCTTTCCGCTCCAGGGCGCAGCCTGCTGTATATTTGATGCGGGCGCCACTTGTTGCAATTGTAATCTGACGCTCTTCATGATAGACTATTCGGAGCGCGTTGTACAACAATTTCAATTTACAGCATGCTTGTGGCTATGGGCGAGTGCGCGTAAACATGTATGATATAGCCACGCGCTGAATCCGGCTGCGGACAAAGAACCCGTTAACCTGTTTATTATTTCTGTAACCGAAAAGAGGGACGTATGAATCAAGAAGGAAAAACAATAAGACCCAACCCCGCAGCCCTGCTGCCGATCATCCTGTTTCTTGTGCTCTATCTGGGAAACGGAATCTTTTTCGAATATATCGCAAAAGAAGAAGGGCAGATGGGCTTCTATGTCGTTTCCGTCGTGTTGGCGTTTTCAATCTCGCTGATCGCTGCTTTTATCCAGAACCCCGGCAGAACCTTTGATGAAAAAATCCACATCTGCGCAGAGGGAATAGGTGATGACAATATCGTCACGATGCTGTTTATTTTTATTCTGGCGGGTGCCTTCAGCGGAATCGCCTCCGAGGCGGGCGGCGCTTCCAGTACCGCCAATCTCCTGCTCAGCATCATCCCGGCCAGATTCGCTGTACCAGGCCTTTTCATCATCGCCTGCCTGATCTCCATGGCTATGGGCACCAGTGTGGGAACGATCACCGTGCTCGCCCCCATCGCCTGTGAAGTGTCCAAAAACGGCAGACTTTTCCTGCCTCTATGTGTGGGAATCGTTGTCGGCGGAGCTATGTTCGGAGACAATCTTTCCTTTATTTCCGACACGACGATAGCCGCCACCAAGACGCAGGGTGTAGAGATGAAGGACAAGTTCCGGACCAATATCAAGGTGGCCGTCCCCTCCGCCCTGATCACTTTTGTGATCCTGATCGTCTACGCTCTCATGAACCGGGGCGTGAATATCGGAGATTTCGAATACAACATTCTGCAGGCGATCCCCTATTTTATCGTCCTGGTACTCTCGATCATCGGCATCAACGTATTCATCGTGCTGATCACCGGCTCACTTCTGTTCATCCTGGTCGGCATGATCACAGGCTCTCTGACCTACGCCAGCGCCCTCTCCTCCATGGGAGGCGGTATTTCCGGTATGTTCGAGACTATGATCGTCACGATCCTGGTAGCTTCGATCGCGGCTCTGATGCGGGCCAACGGCGGTTTTGCCGCCATCCTCTCTTTCATCCGCAACAAGGCGGACAGCCGGCGCGGAGGCATGTTCGGAATCGCATTCCTGACCGCCTTCATGGATGTTGCGACCGCAAACAACACTGTTGCCATCGTCATCGCCGCCCCGATCGCCAGGGATATCACAGAGGAATACAAAGTAGACCCCAAGGTGACCGCGTCTCTCCTGGATACCTGCTCCTGTATCATGCAGGGCATCATTCCCTACGGCGCACAGCTGCTGGTCGCGGCCAATATCGCCAAGATCGCCAGTTTCTCCCTGATTCCCTTCCTCTTCTATCCCTTCATCCTTGCTGTCTTCGTAGTCCTCTCTATCCTTATCAGCGGTGGTTCAGGACGATCAGCCGGGACTGAAAAGGCAGGAAATACCGGAAATGCTAAGAACCCCCGGAAGAGCCGCCGGAAGAACCGGAAGTAATTGATAGTAATAGGAAGAAGAACCGGAAGTAATTGATAGTAATAGGAAGAAGAACCGGAAGTAATTGAAAGTAATACAAATAAGAAATACCAGAGCGTCCAGGTAAAACCGGGACGCTGCAGGCCGGACGTCTGCCTGCCCCCGTCTGCCTGCCCGCATGCAGTCTCTGCCATGACATAAGAATTGACATAAGAATTCCCCGGAAGTGCTTCTTCACCGGACTGATGTCCTGCGAAGAACCGCTTTCCGGGGTTTTTTATCATTTTATCGCTGTTTATTCGTACCATTCGCCATGTTGAAGAATTCTGAATTTCCGGAAATAGGTAAAAATAGCTTTCCCGAGAATCTTCTTTTTCCGGACGAAGGAATAATCGACCGCCTCTTCCCATGTATCCGCAAGGCCTTCCTCCATTGCGTTCTGCGCCCAGTAGCGGGCATCCTCCGACCAGTTGCGGTTGTCCCCCAGCATGAAATAGCTGTCTTCGGGCACTTCAAAAGTGAAGTCGGTGTTCTTCTCAACCCACTTTTCCTTGAGATACCCCTCATTCAGGGGCTCCGGGGAGTCATCAATATATATTTTTGCGTCCTTAATGCGGACTGTTTCTCCAGGCAGGCCTATGATCCTCTTTATATAAATCCTGTGCTCATCGACCGGATAATGGAAAATAACAATATCTCCGCGCTGTGGTTCACTGAACCAGTAGCTGAACCTGGAACCGATCAGCCGGTCATGCGTCATGATAGTATCTTCCATTGACCCGGACGGAATGACTGCATTAATGATGATGAACTGGGTGAGAAAGAGGGCGAAAATGAACATGATGACGAAAGATTTCACCCAGCTGACCACCTCTTCGACAAAGGCACTCCTGCGTGCCTCGCTTCTGATCCTCTCTTTCTCCGCTTCATCATCAGCAGCTTCCGGTCCCTTGTCAGGCTCAATCTCAGGAGTGATCTGCTCCCCCGGGACTATATTTTCTTTCTCTTCCGTAATCGTCTTCTCCTCCCGGGCAATATTAATTCTGTCTTCCCCGCTGCTTCCGGATTTATTCACTTCAGTTTCATTCACTTCAGTTTTCTTCACTTCAGTCTTATGCGCTTTAGTTTTATTCACTTCAGCTTTATTCACTTCAGCCTCATTTACATCAACTGCCGGCGAAGGATCATTTCCTGTATAGCCCCCGCTCACAGCAGCAGGAATATTTTCCGCCGTCCGCTCCGCGGCTGCTCTCTCGTCTGCCACCTTTTCCGCTTCAATCCTTCCGTTCACTTCTTCCACTGTTCTTCCACAATCTGTCACTTATCTTCCGGATCCGGTATCTGCCGGAGAACCTCTGTCATATATTGGGCAAAGGCTGCATGTCCCTCCTCAGAGAGATGGACTCCGTCAAAGGCAAAGGACAGCGGCCACTCCGAGGCGTCCGCAAAAAGAACCTTCCGGTATCTGGCCAGTTCCCTGTAATATTGCGACAGTTTCCTTCCTTCCTCCTCGTATATATCAGTGTAACTCTTGTCCCCTGATACATAGGGTTCCTCGTAAGACATGTCCACGAGCTTGATCGCGGGAGGGGCGATGAGAAGAATCTGAAGATCCTTTCCCTGATTTCCCGCAGCCGCTTTCACAAAAGTCAGAAGCTCGTTCATCATTCCGGCTGTCTTTGCGGCGCTGGGACGCAGCGTCCCCAGCAGGTCGTTGGTCCCGAGCATGACCGCGAAAAGGTCAAGAGGCAGCGCCCTCTGCACCAGACTGCGCAGATAATCCCATTCATATCTGGTCACAGGGACAGCCCTGCCCGGAAGGCCGTCCGACTCAATCTGCCATGTGTCTGCAAGATTATTCTGAAGGATCGTTGTCCAGCGCTGCTCGCGGGGATAGCGTCCTCCCATAAAGCCGGCGGGATCGTATCCGAAGGTATTCGAATCACCGAAAAAAAATGCTTTTCTTATTTTGTTTTCTCTATCCATAAATCCTTATTCTTGTTCAGCCGCTTACCCCATGTCAGGCCTTGGAGGTCTTCCTGCTTTTGGTCCTGCTTCCGGCACTGCTGCTCTTTGCGCGCCTGGCCGCGCTGTTCTTTGTACCTTTAGCCGCACGTCTTCCGGCACTGATTCCCGCCGATTTGGCAGCGCTCCTTGCGGCTGCGCTCTTATTGCTGCCCGCGGCGCTCCTTCTGCTCTCTCTCTTAGCCCTGCCCGCGGCGCTCCCTGCGGTTCCGCCCTCAGCGCTGCTGACGGCACCGGTTCCGGCCGCGCCTTCACTGCTGCCGGTTCCATCCGTGTCTCCATTGCTTCCTGTAACGGCGGCTGCGCTCCCGCTGCTGTTAAGAGAGCTGTCGGCAATCCCGCTTTTGATGCTGTCGGAGCTTTCAATTTCTTCCGCGCCTGCGGGACCACGTTTCTTTTTTTTCTTTCGCTTTACGGTGTGTTCCTTCTGCACTGCCATCTCCGGCGCCTGGACCAGAAGAAGGCGGTTGATAATTTTGTCAAACTGGATTTTCAGGAAAGCCGCCACAGGAACCGCGAACAGCATTCCCACGACTCCTCCAAGCGCGCCGCCAATGATCAAAGCGGCGATGACCAGCATGGGATGGACATCGACGTTGCTGCTCAGCAGACGGGGGTTGATCACATTACCGTCTATTGTCTGGATCACAAAAAGCACAATGATAGCTACGATCAGCCTTTTCCAGTCCCCCGACAGCAGACAGACCAGAATCGTCGATCCGTATGCCACCACGGGTCCCAGATAGGGGATGAGGTTTCCTATTCCGCTCAGGATTCCGATAATGACCGCATATTTCACACCGATCAGATACAGTGAAACGCTGACCAGGACCGCCATGATCAAGGCATCGATCAGCTGTCCGCGGATATATCCGGAAAACACTGTGTCCGCGTCATTGACCAGAATCCTGCAGTAGCGGCGCGCCTTTTTGCCGCCGACAGCGATGAGCACGCGGTTCCAGTAATTCAGGATCCTCTCTTTGTCCAGAAGAAAATAGATGGAAAAAATAACGACAAAAATTGCACTGGTCAGTACGCCCCCGACCTGAGTGATCGTGCCGGTGATACTTTTACTGAGTCCGCTGGTAAAGTGGGCCACTGTCTCTCCGATATCGTTGAAAGCCGTCGCCATCTCATTTGACGAAATATTCATTTTCGCCAGCCAGTCCTGGATCGTCTTCTGGAAACTCTGAAGAGTTCCCGCCAGGGACTCGATCATGAGGACCAGATCCTCCGGGCTGGCCACGCGCAGGCTTTTGGACAATGCGGAAGCCACTATGGAAAGAATTGCTCCGAGAAACAGGAAAGCCAGGACATAGGTTACGGCAACAGCCGGGCCGCGCCTGCCGGCAGGCTTGTTCCTGAAAGTATGAAAAGAACCTTTCTTCCTGAGACGGTTTTCGAAAAAATCCACAGCCGGTGACAGAATATATGCCACTACAAATCCCCAGAATAAGGGGGCCAGGAGCATGCCTATCATCTGCACACCTTTTCCGGCTACCTTCACGAAGTTTCCAAGATTGTTTGCCAGATGTATGAGAATATAGGTGACCACGACCGTGAAAGCCACATACATCCCGATCATGCGGTAATGTCTCCTCCTGCTGCGCATGAGCGCCCTCTCACTGTCCGGAACCTTCTTCTCTTTTCCGTTCCCGGATGCTTTTTCCCCGTCAGAAGGCTTTGCAGCCTCTGCCTTATCCTCTTTTATTGCGGCACTGTCGGCAGTTTCGGATGCCGGAGAGGTTTTCTTCACGGTCTGGCCTCTTCCGGATGAGGCACCTGCCCCCGCAGCACCTGCAGCTGACAAAGCAGCTTCATCGATCCGGTCTGCGCTGAATTGGTAATCCCTTCCGGAGATTGTTCCTGCTCCTGCCTTGCCCGGCTCCATCCTCTGACCGGCAGCAAGACCGGTCGATACCGGATCCGCGCTCCTGTTATCTCCGCTGGGTTTTACACCCATTTTTACAATACTTTCCATTTAACTCCGCCCCTATAGTCTGTTCTGCCGGGTTTTTCCCGAACATGTTTTGCGGTACATATTTTCCAGCCTGTGTCTGTCCCCCCGGGTCTGGTTTTCGGATGCGGCCGGTTTTTCACGGCATCATCCACCGGTCCTGTTTTAGGATACCCCGGCTTTTTACGGCTCTGAGGGTCATGCTTTCGGATGTCGCCGGCTTTTCACGGTCTTAAGCCATGTACTGTTTTCAAGTGTCACCGGCCTTCCCAAAGTCCTGCATCCTTCTAATCGGGATGCAATCCCGGTGAATACAAAACATCTATCATTTTATCATGTGACGTTTTCAGAAACAAGCTGTCACTGCAAGGTTAAACCATACCGCCGTTTAACCGCCGTTTAACCGTCATATAACCGCCGTTTAACCGTCGTTTAACCGTCGTTTAACAAGCCCGTTTCAGTAATCCCGGTTTATGGCAGGGTTTAGCCTTATTGCTATGTAGGATGGCCCCTTTTGCCTGCGGCAGCTGTTATGTCAGCTTCTGTATCGGATTCCGCTCTCTGTCACCACAAAATCCATGTCTACATCTGTCTCTTCTTCCACGACCGCAGGTGCTTGCTGACAGTCGAACGCGACCAGTATTTTCGGTATTTCGGGAGACAGCTTTCCCAGAAACCGATCATAATAACCTGCTCCGTGTCCGCAGCGCCCTCCCCTTCGGTCAAAAACCACGCAGGGCACGATCACGGCGTCTATTTCCTCCGGGGCGACGGGAAGGGCTTTTTCCGGGACAGGTTCCCTGATTCCAAAGGCGCCCCTGCGCCAGGCTTGTGTATTTTCTGCCCCGGGGATGACTGCTTCCATGATTCCTCCCTTTTTGCAGACAGGATAGCAGATCCGATTTCCACTCTCTTCCAGATAGCGGTTGATCTCATCCATATTCACTTCGTCAGCAGTCGCGGCATAGGAAAAGACTGTTTTTGCACCTTTCAGCTGGGGCATGGTTTTCAGCAGATTGCACACGGACCTGCTCTTCTCTTCCCTCTGCTGCGTACTCAGACTCCTGCGCCGGACAATCGCCTCTTTCCTCTGAGTTTTTTTGCGGGAGGCTATATATGCTTTCTTTGACCCCGGAAAGGTACTGCGTATATAGCCCGCCATATAAAGGGATCCGAAAGCAATGACCGGAATCATTTCCGTCTCTCCGGGTATCCGGTTGCCGGAGAGCCCCTCGATTTGTTCAGGCTCGCAGTTCTGTCGCGGCTTTTGGGCATGATCCGGCTTCCGTTCCGGTTCCTGCACACAGTTCTCTGCGGGTTTTTTAGCGGGTTCAGGCTCCCGATCCGGTTCCTGCACACAGTTCTCTGCGGGTTTTTTAACGGGCCCAGTCCATGAATCCGATTCAGACATCCCGGCTCCAATCTTCTCTGACAACTTCAGCGCTGTCTCAATCCCTTCCTGTGCGCTGCCGCATGCGCATGCAGTAAATCCCCTGCTCCTGAGTTCTTCCGCAAGGTCCTCCGCGGGCAAAGCGCGGGGACTGTCGGGTGTCAGACAGACAAAGGAAGCGGCAAAGGGCGAAATGATATCGATCACAGCGTGGTAATCCTTGTCCGCCAGCATTCCCATCAGAAAGACGATCCTGCCCCTGCCTGCGGAAGTACCCTCTGTCTCCGGCAGATATGTCCTGATCGACTCCGCAAGGGCTGAGGCACACTGGGGATTATGACCCCCATCCAGGATAAAAAGCGGCTTATGTGAAAGCACTTCAAAACGGGCCGGCCATTTCACATCTGCCATTCCGTCCTTTACAGCCTCTTCCGGTATAGAGAATCCCCGCCCGCGAAGCACCTCCACGGTCGTGAGTACTGTCGCGGCATTATGGAGCTGGTACTCTCCCAGAAGAGAGAGACGGAGAAGAGTTCCTTCCTGTCTGTCTTTCTCCTGACCGCCTTTTTTCTGACCGGCTTTTTCCTGGACGTCTTTTTCCCGGCCATAGTTCTCCTGGCCGTTTTTTTCCCCACTGTTTTTTAAAAAGCGGAAAGTCTGTCCGTACAAACTGCGCTCTACGGGTATCACCCTGCCCTGGCGGGCAATATGCAGAGGGCATCCCTTGTCCTCGCAGGTGCGGCGGACCACTTCCATGACCTCCGGAAGGTTCTCATAGCAGACTACGTCTGACCCCGGTTTGATAATACCGCACTTGTTGGCGGCAATCTCCGCCAGCGTGCTCCCCAGATATTCCGTGTGCTCCAGGCCGATATTGGTAATAACCGCCACCTCGGGGGCATCGATAATATTTGTGGAATCAAACAGGCCGCCCAGACCGACTTCCAGAACGACGATGTCGCAGTGTTTCTCCGCAAAATATTCCATTCCGATGGCCGTGATCAGTTCAAACTGAGTCGGGTGATCCTCCATCGAATCGGCCAGTTCCTTCACTTTGGCCGTGATCCTGCACAGGGCTTCCTCCGGGATATACTCCCCGCAGACCTGGATCCTCTCACGGAAGTCCTCTATATAAGGCGACGGATACAGGCCGGTGACATATCCCGCCTGCCGCAGGATCCGCTCCAGCATCGCGCATGTACTCCCCTTGCCGTTGCTGCCTGCCACATGGACAAACCTCAGCTTCTTCTGGGGATTCCCAAGCAGCTCAAGAAGATCCCTTGTTCTGGAAAGTCCCAGCTTCCACTGGCTCCAGGTGTGAGCGTTAATATAATCAATCGCCTCCTGTATCGTCATTTTCATATCCTCCGGAAAATGTTTCTGCAGGAGAAAGATATCCCTGCAGTAGACATTTTTTCACAGTTTCTGATCAGGCGGGCCGGCTGCTTCTGACAAGCCCTGACTTAAATGCCCAGTTCAAACTTCAGCTGGGGCTTCATCGGGGAGTAGTTTACCATTTCGAAATCATCGAGTGTGATATCCTCAAAGGCGCATCCGGGCTCGCTGTGAAGGATGAGATTGGGAACCTCCTCATCCTGTTTTTCATTTTGCCCTCCGCCGGCAGTTTCAGTTTCACTGCCGATACTTTCAGCTTCGGCACGCTCAGCGGCGCGGCGGAGCATTTCCCTGGCGTTATCAATATGCCGGTCGTATATCTGCTCATTAGCGACAAAATGGGTGAATACACCAGGTTCTTTTCCGGTTGCTTTCGCGACCATCATGAGCAGGGCGGCGTACTGGATCTCATTGATCCCGCCGGCGCCGGATGCAGTCAGCATATCTCCGCTTCTCTGTATCAGGCACATATCAAGATACTCCCGGCGTACATTCCAGATGGTCAGGAAGGCGCAGGGCGCCAGCCCGGGGGTTTCACGCAGATCGGGTTCCTGCCAGAGATCTACGATCTTGCGTCTGCCGTAGGGATCCTTACGGATATCCTCGATCAGCCTGTGGATCAGATCGTAGCGCCTTACTGTGGCGCCGTAGCGCTGGCCGATTGTGCCGTCGCCGATATCCCACGGATCCCACCAGGTCACACCCTGTTCCCGCATCTCGGACAGGACATTGGTGGGATTGCGATAGATTGTGAAAATCTCGCGGATACCCGTCTTCCAGGCCTGGTGGCGCAGGGTACAGATTGGAAATTCCCCTTTGCTGAGGTCATACCGGCGGGTCACATGGTTTACGCTGATCGTGTGAGCCGGAGTGCCGTCCGCGTATTTGGGGCGCGGATTTTCATCCGGATAGCCATTGTCCAGAATATTGTGTATGTCGTTGACCAGATACTGATCGGCTTTTGTAAGCATACTGTTCTTACCTGCTTTCTTTTCACTTGTGCAGCCCATTTGAGGCACTTTTGAAGCATTTATAAAGCACTTTTGAAGCATTTTTGAGACTCTTTTGGAGTCATCTGTAGCTTGGGTGGGTGACTCTACTCCACCAAATAACAAATAACAATTGAAAAGCCATTGGCATTCCGCTATTGTGGTTGTTTGCGAA